>CAZZWN010000008.1:0-27049 GCA_964657765.1 uncultured Acetobacteraceae bacterium | reverse complement strand
GGGTAGGGCGGCGGATCATGACGCGCCTCCCACGCGAAAGAGTGCAGCGGGATTGGTGGTGTTCATCCTCATGATCTCCGCCTGTGTGAAGTCGGCGGCCTCCAGCAGCACCATGAACTCGCGCATGGCCTCCACCGGCGGCGGTAACAGGAACACCCCGGCGTCGCTCGAGACGATGGCGCGGTCGCTGGCGGCGCGGATGCGGGGCGCCAGGTCGCTGATGGTCTGGCCCGGCACGTGGTGCTTCTCCTGGTCCACATGGGTCAGCCCGACCTGGGTGGCGTGCGTCAGCAGGAAGAAGCAGAACTCGGCGTAGGCGCCCAGCGAGACGATCTCGCGGATCGCGTCGGCGTCGTAGCGGCCGCAATGCGTGCGCACCCGTGTGACGCCACGGCGCTTCGCCTCCTCGGCCAGGCGCACGGCCTCCGGGCCCGAGACGTGGCCGCAGTCGAACACGACGTCTTTGGCGGCGCACAGCCCCATGATCGCGGGCACCGGTTCCGGCACCGGACCGCTGGGCGGCAGGCCGTAGGTGGTTTCCAGGAAGGCCGGGCTGCGGCCCTCCCGCTTGGCGACGTGCGTGGTGTGGTGCGTCGGCAGGCTGATGAAACGGGCGCCGCTGCCGGGTCCATACCCGTAGCCGATGGCGCTCTGGGCAGCCTCGAGCGTCACGCCGCCGGCCGTCGGCTGCATGATGAGGCCGCCGAACACCTCGACGCCCAAGGCCCCAAGCTCCTCCATCGCCAACGCGGCAAAGCCCGAGCTGTTCTGGAAGTTGTCCATCAGCCCGACCGCCTTCATGCCGGCCGCAGCCGCCTGGCGGACAGAATCCAGCACGTTCACCGACCGCCCGTTCAAATGCGGGCACGAATGCACGTGGCAGTCGATCGCGCCGTCCAAGTAGTGCATGCCATAGGCGGCCATCGGGCGGGCTCCGTTGGTGGGAAGGGGGGTCATGGGGCTGCGGAAGCGAGCACCAGGGGGCCGCGCACGCTGGCACTTTGCGCACGGCCGCGCCGGGCGAGCCGGCGCTCCAGCCAGGCGGCGGCGCGGTTCAACGAGAAGCACAGCACAAAGTACAGCACCAGGATCGAGCCATAGCAGATGGCGGCCGAAAACCCTTTGCTGTTGAGCGTCTTGGCGGCATAGGTCAGCTCGATCACGCCCACCTGCGACGCGATCGCGGTGTTCTTGATCAGCCCGACCGAATACGTCATCGACGGCGGGATGATCAGCGGCCAGGCCTGGGGCAGCACGACCAGGCGCAGCGCCGCAAGCCCGCCCATGTTCATGGTTTCCGCCGCCTCCCACTGCGTGCGGTGGATGCTCTCGAGCCCGGCGCGCACGTTCTCGGCCGAGAAGGCGGCGGCCGAAAGGGCGACCGTGGTGGCCGCGACCGTGAACAGGCTGACGTCGGCGCCGGAGAGCTGGTAGGCGAAGAACACGCACATCAGCTTCACCAGGAAGGGAATGCGACGGAACACCTCCACGTAAAGCCCGGCCAGCCATCGCAGCGGCGCGAACCGCACGATCCGGCGTGTCCGCAGTACCGCAAGGATGAACCCGGCGCCAAATCCAATCCCACAGCCGACGATCGAGAGCCCCAGCGTCATGAGGAACGCGCTGCCCAGGAACACCAGGTTGTAATAGCCGAAGAACCGCGGCGCCTCGGCGAACAAGGTGGCGAGCATCACGCCATGCCCGGCCGCAGACGGAAACCCCAGCGCCCGACGGCGAACAGCACAGCGCTCGCAACGAGCGTCAGCGCCACGTAATACAGCGCGGTGACGGAAAAAATCTCGAAGCTGCGGAAGGTGATCGCATCGATGTTGTAGGCGCGGCCCGTCAACTCCTCGACGCCGAACAGGCTGGCGATCGAGGTGGTCATCGTCAGCGTGATGTATTCGTTGGCCAGCGGCGGGAACAGCACGCGGACGATGTGCGGCAGGATCACATAGCGGACCGTCTGCAGCCGGGTGAACCCCAGCGTTGCCGCGGCGTCCAGCTCCGTCCGCGGCACCGAACGAAACCCGGCGCGGTGGATTTCCGTGAGATAGGCGCCGGCGTTGAGCGACATGCCGATGACGACGGCCTGAAACGACGACAGCACGATCCCCGCGTCCGGCAGCGCGAAATACAGGAAGAAGATCTGCACCAGCAGCGGCGTGTTCAGGAAGAACAGCACGTAGCCACGGACGATCCAGCGGAGCGGGCCGCCCCGGTAGTGCAGCACCGAAGCGCAAATCAGCCCGATCGCCCAGCCGGCGGCGAACGTGATGGCCGCGATCTCCATCGCCAGCACGGCGCCCCCGGCCAGCAAGCCGAGATAAGGCGTGACCTGGCCGTAGTGCAGCGTGTAGCTCATGGGCCGCGTCCGGCCATCAGAAGTAGGGCGAGACCTGAATCTTGGTGTCCATCGGCCGCAGGAACCACTTCTCCCATGTGCTCTCGACCGCACCGGAGCTGTGCAGGTCGTAGAGCGCCAGGTTGAGCCAGTCCTTCAGCGACGCATTGCCCTTCGCGATACCCAGCGAGTCGTAGGTCACGCCGAACTCCGGCGTCGCGATGATCTTCCACTTCATCGCCGGGAACAGCTTGAACTGGAACGCCGCGGTGTCGATCCCGTCGAACGAGGCGTCGCCGCGCCCCTGCGCCAGCGCACGGTCGCGGTCGGTGTAGTTGTCGAGCAGCACCACCTTCGCCTTGGGCGCAACCTTCTGCAAATAGGGGATCGGCGTCGTACCGCGCACTTGCACCAGCGTGATGGATTCGCTGTTCAGGTCGGCCAGGCTGGCGATCGGCTTGCCCTCCGTCGTGATGATCCCGTAGTTCTCGGTATGCAGCGGCACGGTGAAGTCGATGACCTTCGCCCGGTCCGCCGTGCGGCTCATCGCGCCCATCACCAGGTCGATCCGGTCGGCGGCGACGAAGGGGATGCGTTCGGGGGAGCCGACCGTGACCAGCACGAGCTTCACGCCCAGCTTTTCGGCGATCATCCGCGCGATTTCCGGTTCGAAACCGTCCATCTCGTTCTTATCGTTCAGGAATGCCCGCGGGGCGAGTTGCGGGTTGACCCCGACCCGGAGCTCCCCAGCCTTCAGCACGTCGTCGAGGCTACGGGACCAGGCCGGCTGGAACGCCAGCAGGGCCATGGCGAACGCAAGCACGCGGACCATCGCAAACTCCAAACTGTATACCATCAGCATACGGTGCCGCTGTTGCCCGTCAACGCTTCAACGGACGCCCGTATGCGAAAGTGCCGCGCGCAGCCGGGCGTGCTCCGTGCCTTCCAACGCGACCAGCGGGGGCCGCACCGTCTCCGCTGGAATGCGCCCCAGCATCCGCAGGCAGGCCTTCAGCCGTGACGTCGCCCGCCCGCCGGGTGGTGCCCGGTAGATCGCGGCCGCCAGGGGATAGAGCTCGTCGTGCCAGCGGCGCGCCGCCTGCCAGTCGCCGGCTTGCGTCGCCTCCCACAGCGCCACCACCGCCTCCGGAACGATCGCGGCGAGGCTGACCTGGCTCCCTTCGCTGCCGATCAGCCAGCTCGTCATCAGGTGCTCGTCGCCGGATCCGAGCACGGCGACATCGGGCCTGATCGCCTTCACCGCCCGCCGGTTCGCCTCGTAGGCGGCAACTTCCCAACTGCCCTCCTTGACGCCGATCACGCGCCCATCCGCCGCAAGCTTTGCCAGCAGGCCCGGCGGATAGGGCATGCAGCCGGCGCCGACCGGGGCCTGGTAGAGCAGGATCGGCAGGCCGGTCGCGTCGGCGACATGCCGATGGTGCAGCAGCGCCGTGCCCTCGTCCTGGAACAGCCCCCAGCCGTTCGGCGGGAACACCAGCACGGCATCGGCTCCGGCGGCCTCCGCATCGGCCGCGCGCCGGGCCGCTTCCAGGCTGCTCTCGGCGTTCACGCCGCTGGTGAGGAACACGCTGGGCCCGATCGCTGCCCGCACGACCTCGACCACCCGGCGAGTTTCCGCGCGCTCCAGCAGCCAGTTCTCGCCGGCATGGCCGTTGATCAGCAGGCCCTCGATGCCGGGCACGCCGGCGACAGCGGCCACGTGCGCGGCGAGCGCCGCCTCGTCGATGCTGAAGTCGTCCCGCATCGGGCACACGGTCGCGGCGTGCACGCCCTTCAGGCGCGCCGCGCTCATGGCGCAACCCCGATCAGCCGGTCGATCGGGAACAATGGCAGCTCCGGCTCCCGTCCCATGATGCGCTCGGCCAGCAGCCGGGCGATATACGGGCCGCTGGTGTATCCGGAATGCACGCTGCCGCACACATAGGCGCCGGGGACGCCGGGCACCGGGCCCGCAGCCGGCATCGCATCGGCCGTCTCCGCCTCCAGCCCGGCCCAGGCCCGCAGCATCCGCGTGCCGCGCAAAGCCGGGATCGCGTGGCAAGCGAGGCGCGCATTGCCCACCAGGGCCTCGGGCACCAGCTCGGCGCCGCCGCGCACGCGGTCGCCCTTGCCCTGCCATCCGCCGCCCATCACCACCGACCCATGCGGATACTGTTTCAGCGACAGCAGCCCGCTCGCGATCCCGACCACCGTCCGCATTACGGGCCCGATCCGCTCGGTCACGCTCAGTTGGTTCACCAACACCTTGATCGGGACCCGCACCCCGAGCCACGACAGCATCTCCTCGATCCATACCCCGCCCGCCAGCAGCACGCGCCGCGCCCGGATCGCGCCCCCAGCGTCGCCGGCGCCATGCACGATGAACCCGGCGCCTTTGCGCTCGATCCCGGTCACCACGTGCCGCTCCCGCAGCGAAACGCCGGCCTCCACCAACGCTCGCCGATAGGCGAGACCGGTCAGATGCGCGTTCGCGAACCCATCCACCCGGCAATGCCCGGCGAGCAGCACGCCGTCCGACAGCCCCGGCTCGATCGCCTTCGCCTGCTTGCCGGTCACGAGTTCGATCGGCGCCCCGGCCTCCCGCCGCTTGCCGGCCCGAAATGCCAGCAGCTCCGCTTCCCCCGGGGTGAAGGCCAGCGACAGACCATCGCACACGACCACCCCCACGTCGTGCCCGAGCCAGCGCGGCGCGGAGGCCCACATCGCATGGGCCCGCAAGGCGTATGGGATGAGCCCGACGCGCGTCATCTGCATGGTCAGCGTTCCCGCATTCACCCCCGATGCCTCGCGGCACAGGCTGCCCCGCTCGGCCAGGATCGTCCGCATCCCGCCGCGCGCGCAGAACAGCGCCGCCGTCGCGCCATGCACGCCGCCGCCCACCACAGCCAGGTCATAGACGTCCGCCATCACAGCGGCGCCGGCTGCGGCACGGGGATGTCGCCATAGTCGAAGTCGCCCAGCAGCGCATCCAGCGGCAGCGGCCGTAAGGGCGGTCGCACCGTCCATCGCCCGGCGGCGGCGCGGCTGCCGACATGCCGGGCCAACAGCGCACCGACCGTGTCGGCGCAGATCCGGCCCTGGCATTGCCCCATGCCGCACCGGGTGAAATGCTTTATCTGGTTCATTTCGCGCGCGCCGTCGGCGATCGCCGCCTCGATGCCCGCACGGGTCAATCCCTCGCATCGGCAGACGATCGTCTCTGCCGGTATCGCATCCACGAGGCCCGGCCCCGGCTGCATCGGTCCGGCCGCCGCGGGTTCCCGCAAGTCGTCATCCAGGACCTGCCTCCCGGCATCCCGCGCGGCGGCCCGGCCAGCGACACGCCCCCCTGACATCGCGTGTTCCATGTCCGTAATGCCCGCGGTGCCCCCTGCGGCATACAGGCCCGCGATCCCGGTGCGGCCTTCCGCGTCCAGCACGGGAAGCCATCCCCCGCGGGCCGGATCGAACCGATGCGGCGCCCGCAGCAGCGACGTGATATCCGTCCCCGGTATCAAGCCATAGCCGACGCACAATCCATCCGCCCCAATCCAAAACCCCTCGCCGATGGGTCGTCCCTCCGCGTCCACGGGACCGATTTGCACCCGCTGCACCGCCCCATCCCCGACGGCCTGCCGCACGGCATGTCCGAACAGCATCCGCGACGGCGGTTGCGCAGGCGGCGTCATGCGATCCTCCCGGTCCGACAGCGTGGCAACTGCGACGATTTCCGCCCCACGCGAGCGCAACCTGTGCGCAGTCAGCGCCAGCAAGGGTCCGCACCCCGCGACGACGAACCGCTGGCCGGGCGCAACGGCCAATGCTGCGGGGAAGGACAGCCCCATCGCTCCCGGCAGCGTCCAGCCGGGGAAAGGCACGACGCGCTCGATGCAGCCCGTCGCCGCGACCATGCGCTCCGCCTCGACCGTCACCCGCCCTGCCGGCCCGATCGCCTCGATCCGGAAGCCCGGCGCCACGGACCACACCAGATGGCCGGATAGGGTCCGAACACCGCCGGGCGCTGCGGCTCGGTCGGCCTCGTCAACCAGCACGACGTCCAAGCCGCAAGCCGCCGCCTCGGCCGCTGCCGCCGCCCCGGCCTGGCCCGCGCCGATAACCACCAGATCGGCCTTCAACGTGCCACCCGAATCCGTTCCATTCCCTTTACATGCCGCTGCATTTGTATACCGTCCATACACAATCTTTCCTGGAGCAGCCGCCTCGCCATTCCTGGACATCGCCGGCCTGCATGCCGCCTACGACGGCACGACCGTTCTCGACGGCGTCGACCTGCACATGGACCGCGGCGAGATGCTCGGTCTCATCGGTCCCTCCGGCTCCGGCAAGAGCACCGTGCTGCGCGCGCTCGTCGGCCTGCTGCCGCCGTTCCGCGGCCGCATCACGCTCGACGGCGTCGCCATCGACTACACCGACCCGGCCTCCATCCGCCGCATGCGCGAGCGCGTCGCCATCGTCTTCCAGCAATTCAACCTGTTCCAGAACATGACCGCGCTGCAGAACGTCAGCGTCGCCCCGATCAAAGTGAAGCGACGCCCCCGCGCCGCGGCGCTGGCCGACGCCGAGCGCCTGCTCGATAAGGTCGGCCTGGGCCATAAGCTCGCCGCCTACCCCGACGAGCTGTCCGGCGGTCAGCAGCAACGCGTCGCCATCGCCCGGGCGCTCGCGCTCAAGCCCGACATCCTGCTGCTCGACGAGGTCACCGCCTCACTGGACCCGGAGCTGGTCAGCGAGGTGCTGGACACCATCCGCAGCCTGTCGGCCGATGGCATGACCATGCTGATCGTCAGCCACGAGATGGGCTTCATTCGCCAGGCCGCCTCGCGTGTCGCCTTCCTCGCGGCCGGCCGGGTGGTGGAGGAAGGGCCGCCACAGCAGATTTTCGACCGCCCGCAGGAGGACCGCACCCGCGCCTTCGTCGAAAAGATCCTGCGTCACTGACGTCCGGTCCCTATCCCACCTGGTCGATCGCGAAACGATATAGGCTGCGGAGATGCGCCTGCACCGCTCGGCGCGCGGCCTTGGCGTCGCCCTGCTCCAGCCCATCGAGCATGGCCTGGTGCTCTTCCGAGTCCGGGCCCACCCGGTCTGCCCGGCGAGCGATCTCGAACAGACGCGTCGTCACCCGCAGCGCTTCGATGGCCTGCGCCATCACCGGGTTGCCACAATGCCGGGAAAATAGCGTGTGCACCCGGTCGTCGGACCGCCAATGCATGTCGGTGTGGTAGTCCTTCGCCTGCATCAGCTCGATGATCTCGTGCCGCGCCAGACTGAGCGCCGCCGCCGGCACGCGCCCCGCCGCCAGCGCCGCCGCCTCCCCCTCCAGCAGCTCGCGCACCTTCAGGCTCTGCAGATATTCCGTCAGGTCGACACTGCGCACCATGAACGATCGGTTCGCGGCCTTCCCCACTAGGCCCTCGCCCTCGAGCCGCTGCAATGCCTCCCGCAGCGGCGTGCGCGAGATACCGAGCATGTCTGCCAGCCTCGCCTCCACGATTACCTCGCCACCCCGCAGCCGGCGCGATCGGATCATGTCCGTGATCGACGCATGCGCCAGCCCGGCCAGGTTGTAGCTGCCTGGGCGCTCTTCGGCTTCGGATGCTGTCTTCGCGCGCCGCGATTCCGCCATGCATCTGTATGCAGGCGGTATGCGATGCGACACAAGCCGACTTCCGGGAAGGCCGTCAGGATCGGGCCGGCACGGCTCTAGGATTTGAATAAGCGCCGAACCGAAATCCCTCCCGGAGATAGCGGCCGGGCGGGCATCTTACGCATGCCATCAATGCGTCAGAGTTTCCATCAGCCGATGGACCGCTGCCGGGATGGGTGCGATCACAGGGATGCTGAACATCGGTGTCAGGGCCGTGGCGGCGTTTCCAAGCGGCCCCCCGCCAATGATCACGGCCTCGGCCTTGTCGAGCTCGACGCAGGCGGCAACCGCTTGACGCAGAGCTTCAATCAACCGAGCGGGATCGGCGACGAGCTTGTTCGGGTCTTCGGAAGTGAGCCGGGTCCCAGTGTAGAGTTGGGCCAATCCCAGTTCGGCTGCCCGTGCATCGATTGACCCAGCCAATCTAGGCGTTGTGGTCGCCACGCCAAATCGCCTGCCCTTGTCCGAAGCCGCCAGCATGGCCGCCTCCGCGATGCCGACCACGGGAACGCCGGCCTGCCGCTTCAGATCGGCAAATCCAGGGTCGCCGAATGCGCTGATGATGATCCCGGACACATCCTTACCGATACCCAGGCCAATCTCGACGACCTGGGGCGCGGAGGCCGCAAGCGCGTCCGCATCGATAATCATCATGGGACTATGCGGCGCGGTCGCGCCGACGACCTCGATATCAGGGGACGCCGCCGACTGCGCGATCCGCACCATCATATCGGTCGTCGCCTGGTTGGAATTTGGATTGATCAGCAGGATGCGATGCGTGCTGGCAGCGTTAACAGGCCCCCGCGATGCCAAAAGGCCGCTCGAGGCCACGCCAATCACTGCAAGCAGACCCCTCCGTGAAACACGTCCGTACATGCTGTTCCCAGTGTTTCCGCTCGGCCCGCCTATTGGGCGCTCTGCATACTGCATGACAGTAGATCATCGGTTTTGCCGGATGGATAGCGACCTGCCCAATTTGATCTTGATGACAGACCTTCGTCACCCTCACCGTCTGAAGTTGGCGGCGACGCCGTTGTAGAAGCCGGTCAGCGCGTCGCCGGCGATGGCGCCGCCCGCGAACACCTCCATTTCGCCCTGTGCATCCGCACCGCGGAGGCGGCCGTAGAGCAGGCGTAAGACGACGCCGGCGAGCACGGCCCAGCCGGCGGCGGGGAACACGATCAGCATGCCAGTCGCGAACAGCACGCCCAGTTGGCGCTTCGGCCCGCCGGCGAACTGCAGGATGGCGCCGGGAATGGCCCATAGCATCAGCTGGGTGGCCACGCCGGGGGTGGCGCCGGCCTTGATGGTGGCGACGTAGACCTTGGCTACCGGGGCCACCAGGTTGGCGGCGAAATAGCCCTTATACGAGACCAGCACCACGATGCCCGCCACCACGAAGGCGAACATTGCGGCGAGGTATTGTTGAAAGCGGCCTTCAATCTCGAACGCCGGGTCGGCGCCGTGGCCGCGGAGCATGAAGCCGGCCTTCAGGTCATAGCCCATGTCGGCGAAGGCCGGGCCGGTGGCGGCGGAGAAGCCGGCCAGCAGGGCAAGCGCCACGGGCGGAAAGCCCATCAGCATGCCGAGTATCAGCGTGATCAGCGCCACCGCAAAGGCTGGGAACCAGCCGGAGTGCATGGCGGCCAAGCCGACGATCAGTTCATGCACGAGGGCTGCAGCGGCGGCGTAGACCACGAAACCGATCAGCATCCCGGTCGACAGCTCGCCCGTCAGGCCGCCGCCCAGGGCGATCAGCATGGCAACGGTGACATAGGCCAGCGAACCGACGCCCAGGGCGCGGCCGGGCCCGGGCTGGGGCGGGGCATCTGCGCTGGGCCGGGCCAGCAGCACGAGCGCCACCTGCACCAGGGCCACCACGCCGGCGCCGATCATGATGCCGTGCGGGATGAAGGCCGCGCCGATGTCGCCGCGCGGCAACCAAGTGGAGAACAGCTGCGGCGAGTAGCCGCGCACCAGCAGTCCTATGCCAAACATGGACAGCGCCCAGATGTTGCCGATGAAGGCGACGCCGAAGGCCGACATGGGGATGCCGAGGAAGCCCGTGCCCACCACGCCCGCCAGCACGCCCGCGCCCAGGATGCCGACCCGGCGTCCGCCCTCGTCCCCGGCGCGGATCGCCTCCGCCGCGGCGACACCGGGCGGCCAGGCACCCTCGGCCGGGAACGCGCGGGAGCCGAACATGCGGTAGAGCATGGTGGCGTCCACCAGCATGGCGAGCGCGACCCCGCCCAGCAACGGCAGCACCAGGTCGATGCGGCCCAGCAGGAAGGGGATGCCGATCGGAAGCAGCAGGGAGTTGCCGGCGCCGAACGTCGCCGCGGAGATGGCGCTCTGCGCCAAGTTCTGCACGTGGACCGAGCGGAAGCGGCTGAACAGCTGGAGCGGGATACGCGCCAGCGCCATGGCAATCAGCGCGCCGACGATGGAGGTGTTCGCGGTGACACCCAGCGTCACCAGCATTTGCATGCCGATGATCGCACCCAGCACGCAGAGGACGGTGAGCAAGATGAGCGTCGCCGGCTCGAACACGCTGGGGTGGCGCGTGCGGACCGATGGGTCTTTGGTGATGCTGTCCATGATCTACTCCGCGGCGTGGGAAAGCGGGGCGGGCGCGTTCGTCGTACGGCCGTCCAGCAAATCCGAGGCGATCCGGGCCGGGTCGCGCAGGGCCGGGTCGCCGAAGCCCGAGCCGCCGGCGAACACGATCTCGGCGATCTCCTCGGGCCCGTTCAGGGTCACCAGCTCGCCTGCGCCGCAATCATGCAGCAGCGTGCCGTCGAGAGCGCGAACCCCGGCAAAGGCGCGGGCGCCAGCCTGTCCGCCGGCAAGGCCCGGCAGCACCGCCTTGACGCCTTCGGGGAACAGGGCGGCCAAAGTGGGCAGGCCGTCCGCATGCAGCTTGCGGAATCGCACGCGTTGGCCCAGCCCGCCGCGGTTTCGCCCGGCGCCCCCGCTGTCGGCCAGGAACGTCTTCTCCAGCACCAGCACCGGCACCCGCGCCTCGAACACCTCGATCGCGGTGTTGGCGGCCGAGGTCGGGTAGAGCAGGCCCGACTTGCCGTCTGCCCGCGCGCTGGCGCCTTGGCCGCCACCCACGAACAGGTGGTCGGCATACAGGGCTCCGTCCGCGTCGAGGCCGGAGACGTTGACGGCGACCGGCAGGCCGGTGGGCGACTGCACCCGGCCCGGCACTGCGTCGGCCAGGGCCTGGAACACGGCAGGAGCGATATACCAGCCCGTGCGGGTGCGAGAAGCGACGGCGGCGGGCCGGGTGCAGTTGACGATCGACCCCTCCGGCGCCGTGACGGTGAATGGCCGGTAGCAACCGGCGTTGCCACGCACCTCGGGCGTCAGCATGCATTTCAGCGGATAGGTCGCGTGCGCCGCGGTGTAGTTCATGGTGGAGTTCACACCGCCCTTGGCCAGCTGTGGCGGCGCGCCGGCGAAGTCCAGCGCAATGGTGTCGCCCGCCACCGTCAGCGTCAGCGGCAGGGTGAGCGTTGCGTCAACCGGGCTGAATTCGACGCTGCTGGTGTAGACGCCGTCCGGCAGTGCGGCGATGGCGGCGCGCATCGCCTGCTCCGCGCGATCCTGCACCACGGCGGCGAGCGCGGACAGGTCGGCCAGGCCGTACTCGTCCATGAAGGCCAGCAGGCGCTGGGCGCCGATGCGGTTGGCGGACATGAATGCCTGGATGTCGCCGGTCACCTGCGCCGGGTTCCGGACGTTCTCGCCGATGATCGTGAACAGGTCCTCGTTGTCCACCCCGGCCCTCGCGAGCTTCATGGGCGGGATCTGCAGCCCCTCGTCGAAGATCTCGCGGGCGCTCAGGCTGTCGCGGGTGCCGCCGATATCGGCGACGTGGCCCACCGTGCCCACCAGCGCCACCACGCGCCCGTCGCGGAACACCGGGCTCACGACCGCGATGTCGAACAGGTGCCCGGCGCACAGCCAGGGGTCGTTGGTCACCAGCATATCGCCGGGCTGCAGCGTCTCGACCGGGAAGCGGGCCAGCAGCGCCTTCACCGCGCGCGGCAGGGTGAGGTTGAATACCGGCATGGCGCGCGGCGAGTGCGCCAGCGTCTCGCCCGCGGGATCGAGCAGCTCGCAGGCGAAGTCCTGCGCCTCGGCGATGATCAGCGAAAAGGCGGTGCGGATGATGGTGAGCCACATCTCGTCCACCACGGTGGTGAGGCGGCTCCACATGATCTCCAGCGCGATCGGGTCGGCTTCGATGGCGGCACGCGCCTCGGCCTCCGTCATGCCCGGGCGGACCAGGGCCAGGGTGCTGGCCGCACCGATGGCGATGCGCAGGTTGCCGGCGGCATCCACGCGCAGGGTGTCGCCGGGGGCGACGACCGTGGTGGCCTCGCGCTCCTCGACGATGGCCGGCCCGGGGATCGCGGCACCTTCGCGCAGGGCGTAGCGGTTGTACACGGCGGTGGGATGGAAGCCGTCGCCGAACCATGCCTGGCGCTCATTCTTTTTCGCGTTCGCCACGGTGCTCGCCGTGCTTGCGAGCGGGACGGTGGGTGTCGGCCCGGTGACCGTCACGCGCAGGGTGACGATCTGCACCACCGCGCCGGATTGCAGGGCGGCGTAGCGGGCGGTGTAGGCGGCCTTGAACGCGGCGAGGATGGCGGGGAGGCTGCCGACAGAAAGCGGGCCGGCAGGGAGAGGCACGGATATCTCGTGCATCTGGCCCACGAGCCGCATGTCCGCCGTCCGCTGCAGGCTTCTTTCCTCTTCGACCCGGCGCTTCGCCGTGGAAGACGGGGGAGGGGCAAGCTCGGCCAGTGCGTCCGCTTCCATGGCTTGAAGCGCGGCTTCGGCCGTGGCGAAGTCCGTGCCCGCTTCCAGCCGCATCGGCAGCGAGCGCACCCGGCTTGCGGACAGCGGTGCGGCGAGGAACCCGAGCGCGGAGGCTGCGCCGGACCCGGGCGGCACCACCAGCTCTGCCATGCCCAGCGCCCGCGCGACCTCCGCCGCGTGAGCTGGGCCAGCGCCGCCGAAGCCCACCATGGCGTAGCGCCGCGGGTCCTTGCCGCGCTCCACCAGGTAGACGCGGGCGGCATCGGCCATGCTCTCCACCACCACCTTGTGGATGCCCCAGGCGGCTTCCTCCACCGACAGGCCAAGCGGTTCGGCGACCCTCGCCACCGCTGCGCGGGCGGCGGCGGCGTCCAGCGCCATGGCGCCGCCCAGGAAGAACGCCGGGTCGTAGTAGCCGAGCACGAGGTTGGCATCCGTCACCGTCGGCTCCGTGCCGCCCAGGCCGTAGCAGGCCGGGCCAGGCACTGCCCCTGCGGAGCGCGGTCCTACCCGCAGCAGCCCCACCTCATCGATCGCCGCGACCGAGCCGCCGCCGGCCCCGATCTCGATCATATCCACCGTTGCGGCCTTGATCGGCAGGCCGGAGCCCTTCTTGAACCGCTGTTCCCGCCCGGCTTCCAGCATAGGAGCGACGTACGCCCGGCCATGCTCGATCAGGCACGCCTTCGCGGTGGTGCCGCCCATGTCGAAGGCCAGCAGGTCCGCGTGCCCGGCGCAGGCGCCCATCAGGGCAGCGGCCAGCGCCCCCCCGGCCGGCCCGGATTCGAGCAGGCGGATGGGAAAGTCACCCGCCGCATCCACTGACAACAGGCCGCCGGCGGAGTGCATCAGCCGCAGTTGCCCGGCAAACCCTTCCTTCCGCAGCGCCCGGTCCAGCCGGCGCAGGTAGGTGGTCATCAGCGGCTGCACATAGGCGTTTGCGCAGGTGGTGACGCAGCGGGCGTATTCGCCCATCTCCGCCACCACGTCGGAGGAGACGGAGATCGGGATGCCCGGCAGCTCATGGGCCACGATCGCGGCGGCGGCGTGTTCGTGGCGGGGCTCTCGGTAGGCGTTCAGGAAGCAGATCGCGACCGCCTGCGCCCCTTCCGCCTTCAGCGCATGGCAGGCAGCGCGGACTCCGTCCTCGTCCAGCGGCGTGACCACCCGGCCGTCGCGATCGATGCGCTCCCGCACTTCCAGCCGATGGCGGCGCTGCACCAACGGGGCGGGGTAGGTGAGGAACAGATCGTAGATGTAATAGCGCTGCTCGGTCCCGGCCTCCAGCACATCGCGAAACCCGGCTGTGGTGATCAGGCCCAACTGCGCGCCGCGGCGCTCGATGACGGCGTTGGTAACCAGGGTAGTTCCGTGCACGATCTCTGCCACCGCGGCGAGGCCGCTGCCATGCTCGGCGACGATATGGCGCAGCCCGTCGAGCGCGCCGACCGCCGGGTCCTCCGGCGTGGTGAGGCGCTTGTGCAGGTGCAGGGCGCCGGTGGCCGGGTCGGAGAGGACGAAGTCGGTGAAGGTGCCGCCGATATCGAAGCCCAGGCGGAGGTTGGCGGTCATGGCGGCCCTATTTCAGCTAAAGCGAATAGGGTGCCTGGGCGCGGGGCCGCGGTCCATAAGGGCGTGCCCGTATGCCGTGCCGCCGCGATGGACGGAGTGCCGCTCCGCTTGGATAGGTTGCCTAGCGATTGACCGCCTGACCACCCTGCGGTCCCGTGGCGCATTACTTGGCCCATGATGGGATTGTCCGGGTTCGGTTCGGCGGACGCTCCAACTTCCCCCGAAACGACCCGATCCGAACGTCGCCGACCGGCCATCCCGCTATCCTCCATTTCGTTGTTGCGACGATCACTTGAATCCACACTGCGTCATGCTGCTGTGCGTGCTGCAGCGTCCCGAGATCCTGCTGCTACCGGACGTCCGACTCCTGCAATAACGCCCCATCAACGGGGCGTGGCGCCTCGACGGGTGATTGGGGCGCTGCATGGCGCTTGGCTTGTTGGCTGAGTGCGCCGCGGACCACGCCGCCGGTGGCGACGATCAAGGCGGTCAAGCACAGCAGCAGCACCTGCGTCACCGCCAACATGTCCTTCGGCACCAGGAAAGGCAGCGCCAGCATTGTCGCGAACCCCAGCGGCCATGGCAGTCGGCGGCTGGTTGTTCCCAGCGCGGCGCAGTGTCCCAGCACAGCGGACAGCGCCGCCATCGGCAGCGCGATCAACATGCCCGTCAGCAATCCCTGCAGCAGCGACGCATGCTGCAGCACCTGGCCATACCAGCGCCACGTGAAGGAAGTCGTTCCGTCACCCGGCCGCGTAGGTCAGCCGATACATCTCCGTCAGGTGTTCCGAGACGGTCGTGGGCGCATAGCGCGGCGCCTCCCCTGCCGGCACGCAGCCGGGCAAGACGGTGACGAGATGGCGCGGGTTGCCCTCGAAGAAGAACGGCATCGAGTAGCGGTCCCGGCCCGACACGTTCACCACCCGATGCAGCGTCGATCGGTAGCGGCCATTGGTCCAACGCGCGAACATGTCGGCGATATTCACGACGAAGGTGCCCGGAATGGGCGGCGCGTCGATCCAATCCTCGCCGACGCGCACCTGCAGCCCGCCCGCCGCGTCCTGCCACAGCAGCGTCAGGCAGCCCCAGTCGGTGTGGGCGCCGCAGCCCTTCTCTCCCGGCTGCGGGTTGGGCGGCTGCGGCGGGTAGTGCAGCAGACGCATCAAGCACATCGGATCGTTGCAGAACTCGTCGAAGTAGCTGGACGGCAGGCCCAGCGACCCCGCCATGGCGCGCATCAGCCGGACCGCCAGCCCGGTCAGCGCCTCGAAATACGCCTCCGCCGCCGCGCGGAAGCCGGGCAGCTCCTGCGGCCACTGGTTCGGCCCATGGTTGAACAGCCCGGACAGTACCCGGGGATCGTCCTCCGGCAGATCGTTGCCGATATTGAAACCCTCCTTCAGGTCCGGCGGCATTCCCGGCTCGAGCCGCTGGGCCTGCATGGCATCATAGCCGCGATTGCAGCGGGAATGCGCCAGCGACACCGCCATGCGCCGCTCGAGCGGCAGGGCAAAGAACAGCCGCGCCTGTTCCAAGACGGCGTCGATCAACGGCTCTGCGACGCCGTGGTTCGTAACGTAGAAGAACCCGGTGCCCACGCACGCCTCATGCAGCGCGGCGATCCCCTGCCCGCCGTCCAGCGCCGCCATGTCGAAAACCGGAAGCTCCATCCTACGTCTCCAATCGGGAAAACAAGCCGTCCAACTCGCGGTAGGACGGCGCCGTCGCGTCGATCGCGCGTCCGGCCCGCAGCACGATCCGGTCCGACTGCGGGCGCGACAGCAATTCGCTGTAGGCCCGCGCGGAAAACAGCACGAGGTCGGCCACGGCGCCCACCCGCACTTGGCCTGCCGGCACCCCCATCACCGCGGCCGGCAGCGACGTGACGGCGGCGGGCCAGTCGCCGACGGGCAGATCGAGGTGGCCGATGCGGACCGCCTCGCGGAACACCTCGGCGAGGTCCAGGTCGCCAAAGCCGTAGAACGGGTCCCGCGTGTTGTCGCTGGCGATGGCCACCCGCACCCCGGCGGCGCGCAGCTCATGCAGCAGCGTCACGCCGCGCCATGTCGGCGTGCCTGAAGCGCGGCGGCCCTGCAGATAGAGGTTCACCATCGGCAAGCTGACCACCGAAAGCCCCGCTGCGGCGACCAGCGCGATCGTCTCTCGCGCTTCCGCCGGGTCCTGCACCGCCAGGCTGCAGCAATGCCCGCATGTCACCCGCCCGGCGTAGTTGCGCCGAATGGCCTCGTGGGCAATCAGTCGCAGGGTGTGGGCGGCCGGGTCCCCGGTCTCGTCCACGTGCAGGTCGATGTCGAGGTTCCGGTCGGCGGCCAGGTCGAAGATGCGGCGGATGTAGGCCGCCGCGTCCGGCTCGAGCGCCCCGGACCCGCCGAGCAAGCCGCCGGCCTCGGCCACCACGTCCGCCAGCCGCTCGCAGAACGGCGTGCCATAGGTCGCGAGCGGGACGATGCATGCGGCCTGCAGGGCGATGCGCCCGGCCCACTCGTCCCGCAGCGCCTTGAACACCGGCCACGACACGTCGAGCTGGTCGCCCAGGCTGTCGATGTGGCTGCGCAGCGCCACCGTGCCGTGGGCATAGGCGCAGCGCAGGCTGAACCCGGCCCGGGCCGCGACGTCCTCGGCGCTCCAATTCGCCTCGCGGTCGGCCTTCACAGCGCCCAGAGCGCCGCCGTGGGTGCCGTCCGGGTTGCTGGCGCGCGGCCAGATATGGCCCTTGTCGATGTGGGTGTGCATGTCCACGAAGCCGGGGAACACGATCCCGCCTGCCAGGTCCACCGCCAGGTCGACCCCGCTCGCCCCGTCCATCTCTGGGCCGGACGGCGCCAATGCCGGGCCGACTTCCGTGATCACGCCGTCCGCGATGCGTATGTCGCACAGGGCGAGCTCGGGCACATCGCCGGGCGCCTCCAGCAAACAGCGCGGCACGCGGGCGCGCCGGAGCAGCAGCCCGGCCGCCGCCGGCACGTTCAGGAATGGGTCAGGCATACTCGCGCGTCACCTCTTCCTCGCCGTGCTCGCGCAGCAGCTCCAGCAGGCGGCGGCGCATGATCATGCCGGGGCGGTCGGACGGCATGTGCTGCTCGATCCGGCGGCCAACGTCCAGGATGGCGTCGGGGTTGGTGCTCTCCAGCACCTCCCGGTCCTCGGTGATGATGGCGCGGTCCCACTCGATCAGCTTTGCGGCCGGGCAATCCGCCTCGGTGTCGTTGCGATACAGTATTTGCACGAGCTGGATGCGGCCGTCATCGATCGGCGTGGCGCTGTTGATGATGATGTGGCGGATGCCGCTCGGGTATTCCATGTCGAGCCGGCGGCAGAACGGCAAGTACCAATGGTTGCGCATCCGCCGCTCCGTCAGCTCGTCCGTGCTGCCCGTCACCTGATGCGCCACGGGCGGGTTGAGGATGTCGACGACGGTGGTGGCCTGGAAGCCGTATGCGGTCTCCTCGATCTCGTATTTCTTCGGCTTGGGCGCGTTGATCATGCCGAACGTCGCCTTGTGCACGAACGAGAAATGCGCGTTGTCGAACGAGTTCTCCATCAGCCGCAGCGGTGCCGTTTGCCACTCGTCGTAGAACTGGAAGATGCGGCGATAGGCCGGGTCGCTGTCCTCCGGCACGTCGGGGATCGGCTGCAGCGGCTGATCTAGCGCCACCCAGGCGTAGCCGTAGCGCGCGGCACAGTGGAACTGCGGCACCCGGTGCTTGGGCAGCACCGTCTCGGGGTCGAACTGCGGGATACGCACCAGCGCGCCGGTACGGTCATAGGTCCAGCCGTGGTAGCCGCAGACGATGTTGCCCTCGTCGATCCAGCCCTTCGACAGCTTCGCCGTGCGGTGGCAGCAGCGGTCCGCCAACGCCGCCGGCTCGCCGTCCGCGCCCAGGAACAGCACGATGTCCTCGCCCATCAGGCGGAACGGCAGCGGGCCGGACTGCAGCGCATCGAGGCGCACCGTGGCATACCAGAACTTGCGCAGCGTCTTTTGCTGGGTGGTCAGCATGGGGTCCTCCTCCGGTTCATCGTTCGGCCGCCATCGACCCCTCGTGCCAGCCGCCCAGCAGCAGCCGCTCCAGCAATACCATCAGGCCGAACAGCACGACGCCCGTCATGGTGATCAGCAGCAATGCGGCGAACATGCGGGGGATGTCGAGCTGGAAGCTCGATTGCAGGATCTCATAGGCCAGCCCGGCGCTGCTGCCGCCGGTGCCGGCCACGAACTCCGCCACGACCGCGCCGACCAGCGCCAGGCCGGACGAGATGCGCAGCCCCGCCAGGAAGAACGGCAGCGCGCCGGGGATGCGCAGCCGCCACAGCGTCGCCATGCGCCCGGCCTTGTTCATGCGGAAATACGCCGCCAGCCCGGGATCGACGCTGCGCAGGCCGATGGTGGTGTTGGAGATGATGGGGAAAATGGCGATCACCGTCGCGCACAGCGTCAGCGCGACGGCGGTGTTCTTGATCAGGATGATGATCAGCGGCGCCACCGCGACGATCGGCGTGACCTGCAGCAGCACCGCATAGGGCAGCAGGCTCAATTCCAGCAGCTTGCTCTGCACGAACAGGAACGCGATGAGCGTGCCGACGATGACGGAGGCGGCGAACGCCAGCAGCGTCACCTGGAGCGTGCTCCACAATCCGTGCAGCAATACCGGCCAATCCGATGCGAAGGCCACCGCGATGTCGGACGGCGCGGGGAACAGGTATTTCGGCACCTCCCAGAACGCGCACGACCACTCCCACACCGCCAGGATCAGCACGCCCACCCCGAGCGGCGCCATGACCCGGCCGAACCAGGGGCGGGTTACCAATGGACGGATCATGCCGAGCGGCTCGCGATGGAGGCGTCGGTCAGCAGCGCCGACAGGTCCCGGCACAGCGACGCGAACCGGCCGGAGGCGCGGAACGCCGCGTCGCGCGGGAACGGCTCATCGACCAGGAACTCGCCGAAGATGCGCCCGGGGTTGGCCGCCATGACGGCAATGCGGGTGGACAGGAAAACGGCCTCGTAGATGGAGTGGGTGACGAACACGTTGGTCAAGCGCCGCTCATGCGACAGGCGGACCAGGTCCTCGTCCAGCTTGTTGCGGGTGAACTCATCGAGCGCCCCGAACGGCTCGTCCATCAGCAGCAGGTCCGGCTCCGTCACCAGCGCGCGGGCGATGGAGACGCGCATGCGCATGCCGCCGGAGAGCTGCCGCGGGTAGCGCCGGGCGGCCGGCTGCAGGTCCACCTGCGCCAGCGCCGCCGTGGTGCGCTCCATGGCCTCGCGCCGGGGCACGCCGGCGAGCTCGAGCGGCAGGCGCACGTTGGCCTCGACCCGGGACCAGGGCATCAGCGTCGGGTCCTGGAACACGAAGGCCAGGCGGCGTCCGGGGGTGCCGACCTGCTCGAACCCGCCGCGCCACCACTGCAGCCGTCCGTCGCTCGGCTCGATCAGGTTGGCGATCAGCTTGAGCAGCGTGGACTTGCCGCAGCCGGACGGGCCGATCAGGCTGATGAACTCGCCCGGCATGATGCTGAGCTGGATCGGCGCCAGGCCGCGCATGCCGTTGGCGAACACCTTATCCGCTGACAGCACCTCGACCGCGGGTGTCGCCGCGGTGGCCGCCGCGGGGCTCTCCAGGGCGTCGGACACGCGCGCGAGCATCGTCAGGCGGTGATGTTCAGGCTGTCGGTGAAGCGGGTGGTGAACGCCTTATGCCAATCGGTATTGGGCTTCAGCAGGTTCGCCTTCACCAGGAAGTCGCGCGTCTGCTGCCAGCGCGCCTCGGTCATGGTGCCGATCCCGTGCGTCGCGGCCTCGCCGCGGTCGAGGATGTGCATGTCCTTCATCTTCTGGACGGCGAAGGCGATGCGGTCGTCGGTCATCTTGGGATTGTCGACCTTGATCAGCACGTTGGCCGGGGCCGGGTTCTGCAGGTAGTCCCGCCAGCCCTCCAGCGACGCGCGCACGAAGGCCGCGACGGCGTCCGGGTTCTTGGCGATGAAGCCGTTGGTGGTGATCATGGTGCTGCCGTAGGGCGGGTAGCCCTCGTCGGCGAGCGGGAAGAAATTGACCTTGGCCCCGGCGGCTGCGGCCTCGAACGGCTCGGACGACGGATAGCCCTGCATGGCGATCGTCGGGTCCGCCAGGAACGGCTGCAGGTTGAACGTGTCCACGCCCGCCATGTCGTCGGTGAAGCCGAACCGCTGCTTGAGCCACGGCCAGAACGTCGCGTGCGACGACGCCGCGATCAGGATCTTGCGCCCCTTCAACGCCGCGATCGACGGGATGTCGTCGTGGGTCATGATGCCCTGCGGGTCGAACTGGAAACTCGTGCCGACCGTGGTGACGGGCAGGCCGTTCTCGATGCTTTTCAGCACCTGGATGTCGTAACCCAGCACGATCTCGGCAGCGCCTCCGGTGAGCAGCTGCATCCCGTTCACCTGCGGCCCGCCCATGCGGATGGCGACGTCCAGCCCGGCCTTTTCGTAGAGGCCAGTGGCCTTGGCCTGGTAGAACCCGCCATGCTCGGCCTGGGCGAACCAGTTCGTGAGGAAGGTGATCTTGGTGGGCGCGGCGCGCGCCGGGCGCACAAGGCCGGCGACCGCGGCGGCGGACAGCGCGGCGCGGCGGGTCAAGCCGTGGGATGGCGTCATGGTAAGGCGATCCTTCTTGCGGCGATGGTCTGGCCGCGCGGCGCGGCGTTGAGGCGGCTCATGGTGGGGCAGCGCAGACGCGATGGACCCGCACGCTACCGGCCGAGCCTGCCCAGCACGTCCATGTCCTCCGCATCCAGCTCGGCGCGCACGCCGGAGCGGATGAGGGCGGCGAATTCATCGTCGGGCACCATGATCGTGAGGCAATACAGGCGGCCGGGCCCGATGTTCTCCAACTCGTGCACGGTGCCGGGCTTCAGCAGCAGGCTGTCGCCGGCGTGCACCTCGATGGTGCGGCCGTCGCAGAGGGCGCGGCCTTCGCCTTTCAGCACGAAGAACATCTCCTGGCCGACGGCGTGCTGGTTCGGTGGGGTGCGCCCGCCATGGTCGAAGATCTCGACGGCGGCGATGAAGCTTGCGCCGTCCGCGACGGGGTCGAAGATCAGCGCCAGCCGGTTGCTGTCGCTGGGGCTGATGCGCCAGGCCTCGTAGGACTGCG
Organism: uncultured Acetobacteraceae bacterium; assembly: GCA_964657765.1. Taxonomy (GTDB): domain Bacteria; phylum Pseudomonadota; class Alphaproteobacteria; order Acetobacterales; family Acetobacteraceae; genus CAHJXG01. Next base: position 5,470 of record CAZZWN010000008.1, on the reverse strand, counting down.
CTGGTTTGGCGATGGCCATGTTCATGGGTCGGCTCCGTTGGGCGTCGTGCGTGGCGGCTTTGCAAGTGCTGCGCCACTCGGATGCGACGCCGAAGCACTGGGTGCGGCTGGAGGACTGGGGCAGACCATAAAGCGTCGCGTGCTGCCCAGCGATCATGGAGTTCGCAGCGGAGTGGGACCGTACTTATGCCCTCGGCCCAAACTGCCGCGATGCTGCGCAGGACGGGAGCTCCATGCAATATTGTTGGGCATGGCGGCAGGCCTCAAAGCTGGTCGGCCGATGCCTTGATGAAGGCGATGAACGCCCGCAGCGGCGCGGGCACCAGTCGCCGTCCGGGGTAGTAGAGGAACGGCCCGGGAAAGCGCCGCCACCAAGGCTCGAGGACGGGTTCGAGTGCGCCGCTGTCGAGCTGCGGACGTAGCCAGTCTTCGAAGAGATGGATGACTCCGGCACCGGCGACCGCCGCGCCGACGGCGAGATCGGTCGCAGTGCCTGTCTGCACCACCAGCGGCCCCGTCGAATCGACCCGCACCACTTTGCCGTCGCGCTCGAACTCCCAGGGCGGCATCGTACCGCTGGCGAAGCGGCTGCGCAGGCAGGCATGGGCAAGCAGGTCGTGCGGGTGCTCCGGCCGGCCGTGCCGCGCGAGGTAACCGGGCGAGGCGGCGGTCGCGAAACGCTGTATGCGCGGGCCGACCGGCACCGCGATCATGTCCTGTTCCAGCCGGTCGTCGTAGCGGATCCCGGCATCGCACCCGGCCGCGAGCACGTCGACGAAGTTGCTGTCGGCGATCACCTCCAGCCGGATTTCGGGATAGGCCGCGAGGAAAGGCGGCACGATCGCGGGCAGGACCAGCCGCGCTGCGCTTACCGGCACATTGAGGCGCAACGAGCCAGCCGGCCTGTCGCGAAAGCTGTTCACCGCGTCGAGGGCGGCTTCCATTTCGGTGAACGCCGGGCCGAGCCGCTCCAGCAGGCGCTCACCCGCCGCTGTGGGCACGACGCTGCGCGTGGTCCGATTGAGCAGCCTGACGCCGAGTTGCGCTTCCAGCCGGCGCACCGCCTCGCTGAGCCCCGACGCGCTGCTGCCGCTCGCTCGCGCACCGTCGCGAAAGCCCCGGGCGCGTGCTACCGCGACGAAGGCGTTCAGCTCGCCCAAATCGACCTTCACTGTTCGCCGCTCCGCACAGCCCGTGCGTTTACTACCCCGTTATCGCGCGTGTAGGCCATGCCCAGTTGTGCAGCGTCTTGAAAGGAAACCGATCATGTCCAGCATCGACCAGTCGAGTATCAACCAGTCCGGCACGTTCACGCTTGGCGGCCGCACCGTGAAGCGGCTCGGCTACGGCGCCATGCAGCTGGCAGGCCCCGGCGTGTTCGGGCCGCCCAAGGATCATGACGCAGCCTTGGCCGTGCTGCGCGAGGCCATCGCGAGCGGGGTGGACCACATCGACACCAGCGACTTCTACGGCCCGCACGTCACCAACCAAATCATCCGGGAAGCGCTCCACCCGTATCCCGACGATCTCGTCATCGTCACCAAGATCGGCGCCCGGCGCGGCGAGGATGGATCGTGGAACCCGGCGTTCTCGCGCGACGAGCTGACCCAGGCGGTGCACGACAACCTGCGCAATTTAGGCGTCGATGCGCTCGACGTGGTCAACCTTCGCGCCATGTTCGACCGCCATGGCCCGGCCGAGGGCTCGATCGAGGCGCCGCTCACCGTCTTGGCCGGGCTCCAGCGGCAGGGCCTGGTGCGCCACATCGGGCTGAGCAACGTCACGCCGACGCAGGTCGCGGAGGGGCGCGGGATTTGCGAGATCGTCTGCGTGCAGAACCAATACAATCTGGCGCATCGGGCCGACGACGCCCTGGTCGACGAGCTTGCCCGCGACGGCATCGCCTATGTGCCGTTCTTTCCGCTTGGCGGGTTCAGCCCGCTGCAGTCGTCCGCCTTGTCGAGCGTCGCTGCGCGCCTTGGGGCCACGCCGATGCAGGTGGCACTCGCCTGGCTGTTGCGTCGCGCGCCCAACATCCTGCTGATCCCCGGCACCTCGTCTGTCGCGCACCTGCGGGAGAACCTCGCCGCGGCCGGGCTCATGCTGCCGGATGATGCCGTTCGGGAGTTGGATTCTGTTGGGGGGTCGGCGTAGTTTGCGGGGTCCTTGCTGAGGGCGTAGCGGGCTGGCACTCTCTGACGGACGGTACGTTTGCTCGGTGGCGTACGTCGGCCATGGTCGAACGTCGCGACGGCGGCTGTGGACTTCTCGCCGTCTGCGATAGGGCTAAAGATCAGCGCCAGCCGAACATTGTCGCTGAGCTTGGCGCACGAGGCTTCATAGGACCGCGCTGGTCTTCTCCCGTATTGGGCCAGAATGCTCGTTTGATGTTTCGCTAGGGAATTAGTCCAAATTTGTTGCTCGACTCGACCTACCTGTTGCACGTAAACCACTCGGCCGGTCTAGGAGTCCCAATTGATCGTTAGGCTGAAAGAAGGCGAGCGGGTCCGAGCGCCCGTCACAGACCTTGCCGAGCTGAGAACCGAAAGCGACGTTGAGCAAAAGCTTGTCTATCCATTTCTTACAAATCCCAGCTTCATGGACATTCCCGCGGCATGGATTCGTTCAAAGGGGTACATGGAGCCTACTGAGATTGACAAAGGAGCCGGCAAACGCGTCGGCTATGTTCCGGATTACTCTATCTGGCGTGGCGGCTTTCCTTTGTTGATCGCAGAAGTTAAGCGCCCTGATGAGCCAATTGAGAAGGCGCTCAGGGAGGCTCATCTTTATGCAAACCGGATTAACAATCGATACCCACCGAACGTCAATCCTATTGCTTACGTTCTAGCCTGCAATGGTGAGCAGTTCGCCCTCGCTCCCTTCGACAGTGAGACATCTGTCCTATATGCAAATGCGATTGATCTAAGACCCGGATCCGAACTTCTTCGCGCGTATAAAGGGATAATTAATGAGGAGGATTTCGCCAATAGCGCGCAAGCCCTTAATGTCAAATTCCAATCGCGGCGGTTTGCGCGAGTTCCTCAACTGCTTACCGGCACTCAAGTATCGGAGCAGCTTGGGATAAATCCGTTTGCGCAAGAGCTGTTTCCAATTATTACAAGGTACTTTGGGCAGGAAGCCAATGAAGCACCCGACGAGATCATAGATCGAGGCTATGTCTCGACTGAGGAGCGGAGTGAATACGGTGCCGTTCTTGAGACTTACCTTAAGGATCGCGCGCGGGTCACGGCATCGGCCACGTTCCAGCCCATTGTTACCGAGGGGCGAAATAGTACGAACAACCTTTCGATTGAAATCCGCAAACACGCTCAGGTTCAGCGATTGACGGGACGCGTCCAGCTCATTGTAGGCGCCGTTGGATCGGGCAAAAGCCTGTTCATCCGACGGTTCTTTAAGCGTGTGCTACCGCCAGAGCTGCAGCAAAATACAATGTGGGCTTTTTTGAACTTCAATGTCGAACTTAAAGGTCCACATGAGGTAAGACAGGCGGTAGCAGAGTCGTTCATTGCATCATTCTGTGAACTTAACGATATCGATATTGACGAGTTAGAGACTATCGAGAAGATGTTCTCCCATGAATTGGCGGCTTTTGATCGAGGGCCTGCGAAACTACTAAAGAGATCGGATGAACAGCGCTATAATCAGCAGAGATATTTTGAAATTAAAAAACTTCTCGACAACAAAGAAGCGGTTGCGAGCGCTATCAGTCGTCATTACTCCGGCGAGAAACGCAAGAGCCTTGTGGTCGTGTTCGATAACGTCGATAAAAGATCACGTGACGTTCAACTATCAATCTTCGAAGCGGCGCAGTGGTTCAAAGATTTAACGAGGGCATTTGTCATTGTAAATCTTAGGGATACTACTTTCGAAGCGCATCGAGATGAACCGCCACTTGATGCTTTCATCAATGCGGTAAATTTCTATATAAAAGCTCCCCGGTTCGCGACGATGATCCGCAAACGCCTTGAGATCGTCCTCGACAACATCCGGCAGAACGAAGCTTTGAAGAAGCTACAGACCTTCAAGCTCGAATCAGGAGCGCAGATCACCTACGACACAAGCCGCCTAGATAGCTTTCTGACAAGCATTCATGCCTCCCTGTTTGACAAGCGTGTCTCAACGATTGGTGCCGCACTCGAATCACTTGCTGCTCGTAATGCTCGTAATGCACTCGGGATGTTTGCCGACATCATCTCGTCGCCACATGTGCCAACAAGCCAGATTGGTTCAGTCGTTGCAGCATCAGGCGTTGGACGCATAGATGAGGATAGAATTACCCGTGCCTTGATGCGCGGGCGTTATCGGTTGTTCAACAATCGGCTTCAGTATGTCCGAAATATCCTGTCAACACTACCGGATAGCGTTAGGCCGAGTAACTTTCTTTACCCAGATATTCTTGATTTCCTAATTCGTAATCGCAAGACGAAGATTGATTTTTCGGTTGAAGGTTATGCTTCAGCTCGGACTATCGTAAACCGGATGGGTCAGCTTGGTTATGACGAAGAGGACGCCTTCAAAGCATTGTCACAGCTTGTGAAATGGAACCTCGTTGAGCCGGAAAGCTTGCTCGCAGATGAAATTTCGCTAGACGATCCAGTTCAAGTGCATGCGTCAGGCTTCATCCATTTGCGCTATTTTATTACTAAACCAGAGTACTTGTTCGGCATAACTGCAGACATGAGCTTTGCAAGTTATGAGATCGCAGAGGAGGTCGCCAAGGTCTGGACGAACGCTGGTAGCGGGGAGCCGGGATTTCGCGCTCGACAACGGATCATCAATCGAGTGGCTGAATATTTCCGCGCGGAATATGAACGCCGCGTAAGGCGCCATGCGTTTTACGGAGACCTTGGCTATGGCGGAAAGCACGTGACACAAGCGGCTGAAACTGTCGCTTTCCAGATTGGGAAGCCAAGGTCGCAGCCCTCCAGCAGGGCGTAAGCGTCCAAAAGGAAAGACAAGAAAGGTTTCGTACCAAGCCTACACCGCCCATGAGGTGGCAGAGTGCACGGGGCAGCGCTAGCCTCCCGCGCGATCGGCAAGGAAAGGGACGGCATGGACGGCGGCACCAACAAACCTGTGGATCTAAGCAGCGTAACCCGCGAACCCGCACAAATGCTCACCACCGACGGAACCCGCCTAAACGCCGACGTATGGCGCCCCAGCGGACCCGGCCCATGGCCGGTCCTGCTGATGCGGCAGCCGTACGGCCGCGCCATCGCCTCCACAGTCGTCTATGCGCACCCGGCCTGGTATGCGGCGCACGGCTACCTCGTCGTAATCCAGGACGTACGCGGGCGCGGCACCTCGGAGGGCGAGTTCCGGCTCTGCGAGGCGGAGCAAGCGGACGGCAATGAAACGGTGGCCTGGGCCGCAGCGCTGCCGGGGTCGTCCGGGCGGGTCGGGATGTATGGCTTCTCCTACCAAGGCATGACGCAGCTTCTCGCCGCCG
>CAZZWN010000007.1:10750-27586 GCA_964657765.1 uncultured Acetobacteraceae bacterium | reverse complement strand
CACGAGGACGGCCCCTCCGCCATGATGCGCAAGCGCGAAGACGACGATCGCGGCCAGGATCGCGGTGGGCTCGGCCAGGCGGCCGACACCATATTCGTTGCAGGCCATCGCGCCCTCCTCCGGGCCAACAACGTGCACGCCGCGCCCGCGCAGCGCCGCCATGTTGGCGACCGTCGCCGCGTGGGTCCACATGCGCACGTTCATGGCGGGCGCGACCAGCACCGGCTTGTCGGTCGCGAGCAGCACGGTGCTGGCCAGGTCGTCGGTCAGCCCGGCCGCCATCTTGGCCAGGATATCGGCGCTCGCCGGGGCGACAACCAGCAGGTCAGCCGCGCGGGAGAGCTGGATGTGGCCCATCTCGCTCTCGTCGGTGAGCGACCACAGGCTCGAATAGACCTTCTCCTCGGTCAATGCCTGCAGGCTGAGCGGCGTCACGAACTGCGCGCCGCCCTCGGTCAGCACGGAGGTGACCGCGATGCCGTCGCGCCGCAGCAGCCGCACCAGCTCGAGCGCCTTATAGGCCGCGATGCCGCCGGTGACGATGAGCAGGACGCGCTGCTGAGCGGCGCTGGTCAAAGCCGCCAGCCCGTGTGGATCGCGGCGATGCCGCCGGTGAGGTTGCGGTGCCGCACGCGCGACAGGCCGGCCGCGCGCATCATGGCCACCAGTGCCTCCTGGTCCGGGAAGGTGCGTATGCTCTCGGCCAAGTACTGGTAGCTCTCGGCGTCCCCGGCCACCGCGCGGCCGAGGCGAGGCAGCACCTGGAACGACCACGCGTCGTAGGCCGGCGCCAAGGCGGCGACCTGGACGCGGGAGAATTCGAGGCAATGGAACTGCCCGCCCGGCTTCAGCACGCGGCGCGCCTCGGCCAGCACGGCCGGCTTGTCCGTGCAGTTGCGCAGGCCGAACGCGATGCTGACCCGGTCCGCCGAGCGGTCCGGCAGCGGGATCGCCTCCGCGTCCACGACCAGGAACGACACCCCATCATCCTGCGGCCGCTTGCGCGCCTCGGCCAGCATCGAGGGGTTGATGTCGGTCAGCCACGCCGGTCCGCCGCCCCGGGCGCGCCAGCCGAATGCGATGTCCCCGGTGCCGCCCGCGAGGTCGAGCAGGGTGCGGCCCGGCCGTGGCTCCAACCCGGCGATGAACTCGCGCTTCCACAGCCGGTGGACGCCGAGCGACATCAAGTCGTTCATCAGGTCGTAGCGCGGCGCCACGCTGTCGAACACGGCGCGCACCATGGGCTTCTTGTCGGCCACAGGCACGCTTCGAAAGCCGAAGTCGGTCTCGGGATTGCTGCTCATGGGGGCACCATATAGGTTGTCCGGCAGCGATGCCGGAACTCCCTGAAGTCGAAACCGTGATGCGCGGCCTGCAGGGGCGGCTGCAAGGGCGGTTGATCCGCCGCGCCGAGGTGCGCCGGCCTGACCTGCGCTGGCCGCTGCCGCCGGATTTGGCCTCGGTGCTGACCGGGGCGCACGTGCTGGGGTTCCGCCGCCGGGCGAAGTATATCCTGATGCGGCTCGCGGCCGCCCGCGACGCGGATGGCATGAGCGTGCTGCTGCATCTCGGCATGTCTGGGCGCATGCTGATCCGGCAGCATGGCTCGAACGCGGCGGTGCTGCACGAGCATGTCGAGCTGGAGACGGACGACGGCTGGCTGGTCGGCTTCGTCGATCCACGGCGGTTCGGCTCGATCGACCTGGTGCCGACGGCTGCGGAGGACGGTCACCGCCTGCTGGCCGGATTGGGGCCGGAACCGCTGGACGATGCGTTCGACGGCGCGGTGCTGGCGGATGCGCTGGCCGGGCGGCGCACGCCGATCAAGGCGGCATTGCTGGACCAGCGCGTGGTGGCAGGCCTCGGCAATATCTATGTGTGCGAGGCAATGTTCCGCGCCGGCATCGCCCCCAGCCGCCTGGCGGGCGAGGTGACCACAGCGCAGGCGTCGCGCCTCGTGTCCGAGATCAAGGCAACCTTGCTGGAGGCGATCGCCGCCGGCGGTTCCTCACTGCGGGACTATGTGCAGCCCGACGGCGAGCTCGGCTATTTCCAGCACGCCTGGCGCGTCTACGGCCGCGAGGGCGAGCGGTGCGACCAATGCCCGGGTCCGCCCTGCCCCGGCGTCGCCCGCGTGGTGCAGTCCGGCCGCAGCACGTTCTATTGCCCGCGGCTGCAGGCCTGAGCTAAACCGCGCCACCCCGTAAGGAGACGCCCGTGCCCGAGATGATCATCGTTGAGACGCATGGCCGGGTCGGCCTGATACGCTTGAACCGGCCGCAGGCGCTGAACGCATTGTGCGACGCGCTGATGGAGGAGCTCGGCAGCCAGTTGCTGGCGTTCGATGCGGACCCGGCGGTCGCGGCCATCGTGCTGACAGGTTCGGACAAGGCGTTCGCCGCCGGCGCCGACATCAAGGAGATGCGAGACCGCAGCTATCCCGACGTGTTCCTGCACGACTTCATCGGCGCGCGGTGGGAAACGGTGCTGCGCGTCCGCAAGCCCGTTATTGCGGCGGTGAACGGCTTCGCGCTTGGCGGCGGCTGCGAGCTCGCGATGATGTGCGACATGATCCTGGCCGGCGACGGCGCGCGGTTCGGCCAGCCGGAGATCAATCTGGGCGTCATCCCCGGGGCCGGCGGCACCCAGCGCCTGACGCGGGCGGTCGGCAAGTCGAAGGCGATGGACATGTGCCTGACCGGCCGGATGATGGACGCCGCCGAGGCGGAGCGCTGCAACCTGGTCAGCCGCATCTTTCCGGCGGCCGACCTGGTGGCGGAGGCGCTCAAGATCGGCGAAAAGATCGCTGCGCAGTCGCCGGTGGCGACGGTGATGGCGAAACGGGCGGTGAATGCAGCATTCGAGACGACGCTGATTGAGGGCGTACGGGCGGAGCGCGCGCTGTTTTTGTCGCTGTTCGGCACGCCGGACCAGCGTGAGGGCATGGCCGCATTTGCCGAGAAGCGTAAGCCGGCGTTTAACGCGCAAAGTCAGCCGGCGATCACGAAGGCGGGGCCTATGCAACCATAAGGCCTCTCAGCTGTAGCATCCCGGTCACGCTTGACTTGCCGCCGACGGCTTCATAAAACGTCTTCCTCCCGGCGCGACCTTCGTGCCGCGCGTCTCCTGCAGTGAAGAGTTTCCATGGCGAATACCGCATCGGCGCGCAAGCGCATCCGTCAGACCGCAAAGCGCACTTTGCGCAACCAAGCTCGCAAGAGCCGGATGCGGACGTTCGTAAAAAAGGTCGAGGTCGCCTGCGCGGCGGGGGACAAGGCAGCGGCGGCTGAGGCACTGCGGCTGGCGCAGCCTGAGATGCAGCGGGCGGCGGGCAAGGGCGTCATCCACATGAACACCGTGTCACGCAAGATCTCTCGCTTGGCGGCACGCATCAAGGCGCTCGCGAGCGTCTAATTTGGATTAAATAGCGGCCACTCAAGTGGTCGTGAAGCGGTATCGCTGGCGTTAGAAAAGCGGGCACATAAAAGTGTCCGCTTTATTTGTTTTTACTGGGTATTTTCATCTAGTCACAGTTTTTTATTGCATCCTCATCCCATTTGACCTAGGTCTGAGCGGCGATTTTCCGAAGATGGCTGCCCTATTCGGGTCGCTGCGGCTCCAGTCGCGGCGTTTGGCCAATTTCGTTTCCGCTGCGGCCCAGTGCCGTTGAATTCAGGCAGGTATCAATGGATCTCGACCCGGGCGAAGCGAAAAACGAGACGGCCGCACTCGGTGGCCTTTCGCCCGACATGGAACAAGCCCTGCGAAGCAACACAGCCGAGCAGCTCGAGGCACAGTGGTCCCGCGTTCGCAGCCGTCTGCAGCAGGAGGTCGGCGAGGTCGAATACCGGACATGGCTGCGGCAGATCTCGTTCGGCGGCGTCGATGGCGACGAGGTCACGGTCCATCTGCCGACCCGTTTCCTGCGGGACTGGGTGCGCGGCCATTATGCCGATAAGCTGAATGCGTTGTGGCAGACGGAAAACAAGCGCATTCGCAGGGTCGACATCCGCGTCGGCGGAGCCGAGGCGGCGACAACATCGGTGATTGACGGCGACGGCCCTGCGCCCGCCTCGTCAGTCCCGGAGGGGGTCAACGCCACCGCGAAGTCGCCGGACCGCGTGGATGCCCGGCTCGATGCGGCCCGGCCGGAGATGGCGGCCCCGCTCGACATGCGGTTCGAGTTCGACAATTTCGTGGTCGGCAAGCCGAACGAGTTCGCCTATGCCTGCGCGCGCCGGGTGGCGGAGCGGCCGTCGAGCCCCGGGTTCAACCCATTGTTTCTCTACGGTGGCGTCGGCCTGGGCAAGACGCATCTGATGCACGCGATCGGGCTCGAGCTGTCGCGCCGGGACACCGCGCCGATCCAGGTCGCCTATATGTCGGCCGAAAAGTTCATGTATCGCTTCATCGCGGCCATACGCAGCCAGTCGACCATGGAGTTCAAGGAGCAGCTCCGCAGCGTCGACGTGCTCATGGTGGACGACCTGCAGTTCCTGATCGGCAAGGACAACACGCAGGAAGAATTCTTCCACACCTTCAACGCGCTGGTGGACGCCGGCAAGCAGATCGTGGTGTCGGCGGACAAGTCGCCATCGGACCTCTCGGGCCTCGAGGACCGGCTGCGCACCCGGCTCGGCTGCGGCATGGTCGCCGACCTGCACGCGACGACGTTCGAGCTGCGCATCTCGATCCTGGAGGCGAAGGTCGGGCGGGCCGAGGTCGACGTGCCGCCGAAGGTGCTGGAGTTCCTGGCGCATAAGATCACCAGCAATGTCCGCGAGCTGGAGGGAAGCCTGAACCGGCTGATTGCCCATGCCAACCTGTTCGCCCGGCCGATCACGCTCGAGAGCACCCAGGAGGTGCTGCACGATATCCTGAAGGCGCATGACCGCCGGGTCACGATCGAGGAGATCCAAAAACGGGTCGCCGAGCATTGGAACATCCGGCTTGCGGACATGAGCAGCGCGCGCCGGGCTCGTGCGGTGGCGCGGCCGCGGCAGGTTGCGATGTATCTGGCAAAGCAGCTCACCAGCCGGTCGTTGCCGGAGATCGGCCGCAAGTTCGGCAACCGCGACCACACGACCGTCATGCACGCCGTCAGCCGGGTGACGGAGCTGATCGAGCAGGACGCGGACTTCGGCGAGCGCGTCGAGCTGTTGCGGCGCATGCTGGAAAGCTGAGCGTGACTGTTCCCTAGCGTATCCGTTTCAGATACACTGGCCTGCCGCGGGGCGAGCGTCCGCCCCCAACAGGAATGGTGCCATGAAGTTCAAGGCCGAACGCGCGACGCTGCTGAAGGCGTTGGCCCATATCCAGAGCGTCGCCGAGAAGCGCAACACCATCCCGATCCTAGCCAACGCACTGATTGCGGCAAAGGGCGGCACGCTGAGCTTCACCGCGACCGACATGGAGATCGCCATCGTCGAGGAGGTCGCGGCCGACGTGTCCCGCGACGGCGCGACCACCGCGCCCGCCGCGACGCTCTACGAGATCGTGCGCAAGCTGCCCGAGGGTGCCGAGATCGAGATCGAGATGGCGAACGAGGGCGCGCAGCTCACCCTCCGCGCCGGCCGCTACAGCACGAGCCTCGTGACCTTGCCGACCGACGACTTTCCCAGCATGACGGCCGGCCAGCTGCCGCACCGTTTTCAGCTCTCGGGCCTGGCGCTGCGCGGGCTGATCGACCGGACCCGCTTCGCGATCAGCACCGAGGAGACGCGCTACTACCTGAACGGAATCTATCTGCACGCCGTCGAAAGCGGTGGGGTCCATGTCCTGCGGGCCGTGGCGACCGACGGCCATCGGCTGGCGCGCGTCGAGGAGCCCATTCCCGACGGCGCCGCCGGCATGCCCGGCGTCATCATCCCGCGCAAGACGGTCGCCGAGCTGCGCAAGCTGCTGGACGAAGAAAGCGGCGAGGTCGAGATCGGCCTGTCCGACACGCGTATCCAGTTCAAGGCCGGGCCGATCACGCTGACGAGCAAGCTGATCGACGGCACCTTCCCGGAATACGAGCGGGTGATCCCGAAGGACAACGACAAGGTCCTGCGCGTCGGCAAGAAGGATTTCTCGGACGCCGTCGCCCGAGTGGCCGCAATCAGCAGCGAGCGCTCGCGCCCGGTGAAGATGGCGCTCGACCGCGACCTGCTGACGCTATCGGCCGCCAGCCCCGAGCAGGGCACCGCGACCGAGGAACTGGATGGCGACCGGGTGCAGTACTCCTCGGGTCCGCTCGAGATCGGCTTCCAGGCGCGCTACCTGAACGACATCACCGACCAGATTTCGGACCACGTCGAGTTCCACTTCTCCGATGGGTCCGCGCCCACGATCGTGCGCGACGCGGGCGACGCCAGCGCGCTGTATGTGCTGATGCCGATGCGTGTCTAGCTGAAGGTTGCTGCGGCTCACGCGCCTCGCGCTCACGCAGTTCCGCAACTACCCGGGCCTGACCTGGCGTCCGGCCGCGCGCATCGCGGTCATCACCGGTCCGAACGGGTCCGGCAAGACCAACCTACTCGAGGCCATTTCGCTGTTGCAGCCCGGCCGCGGACTGCGCAACGCACGTATGGCGGACTTGGCGCGGCAGGCCGCGGATGCGCCGGGCCGGTGGGGCGTGGCCGCACGGGTGGTGCGGGATGGCGTCGCGGCGGACCTCGGCACCGGGACCCCGCCCGATGGCCCATCCGACCGCCGCGTGTTCCGCCTGAACGGCGCGCCGCCGCGCAACCAAACGGCGGTCGCCGCGGTGATCGCGACCGTCTGGCTGACGCCGCAGATGGACCGGCTGTTCCAGGAGGGCGCATCGGGGCGGCGCCGTTTCCTCGACCGGCTCGTCTGGGCGCTGGAGCCCGGCCATGCACGCGAGGTGTCCGCCTACGAGACCGCGATGGCCAGCCGCAACCGGCTGCTGGCAGCGGGCGGCGCCGATGCAGCGTGGCTGGCCGGAGTGGAGGACAGCATGGCCCGGCATGCCGTCGCCGTCACTGCGGCACGGGTTGGGCTAGTGTCGCGGCTGAATGCCGTGTTGGCGGCGGGTGCGGCCGGGCGTTTTCCGGTGGCGCGGCTTGCGCTGGCTGATGCGATCGCGGGCCGTTTGGCGGTGCAGCCGGCGCTGGCGGTGGAGGATGGCCTGCGGGCCGGGCTGGCCGATGACCGTGGACGGGACGCTGCGGTGGGCTCGGCGGCGCAGGGGGCGCACCGGTCGGACATGCTGCTGTCGGACGCGGCGAGCGGCCTCGCGGCGGCGCTGGCCAGCACCGGAGAGCAGAAGGCGCTGCTGATCGGCGTAGTGCTGGGCCACGCCGCGCTGATGGCCGACGCCCGCGGCGACGCGCCGCTGCTGCTGCTCGACGAACCGGCCGTGCACCTGGATGCGGACCGCCGGGCGGCGCTATGGGAGGCGCTTGCGGGCCTCAGCGCACAGGTGCTGCTGACCGGCACCGACCCAGAGCCGTTCGCGGCGCTGCATGGGCTGGCGGAGGGCTTGCAAACCGGCGGCGATACGCTGCGCGCGGACCCGGCATTTCCAGTGATTTCATAGGGTCAAGCCCTGTCTTTTCCGGCCCGAAGTAGCTATATTCTTTTCTCATAACGCCATTTCTGGAGTCCCCTATCGGCATGTCCGAAATCGCCGCGCCGCATCCCGAGCCCGAAGCCTACGACGCCGCTTCCATTTCGGTCCTGAAAGGGCTGGAGGCGGTGCGGAAACGTCCGGGCATGTATATCGGCGACACCGACGACGGCTCCGGCCTGCATCATATGGCGTTCGAGATCATCGACAACGCGGTGGACGAGGCGCAGGCCGGGTTCGCCACGCGCTGCGAGCTGACGTTGAACGGCGACGGCAGCGTGACCGTGCGGGACGACGGCCGCGGCATCCCGACGGATATCCATCTGGAGGAGGGCGTGAGCGCCGCCGAGGTCGTGCTGACCCGGCTGCACGCTGGCGGCAAGTTCAACCAGAACAGCTACAAGGTATCGGGCGGCCTGCACGGCGTTGGCGCGGCGGTGGTGAACGCGCTGTCGCAGTGGATGGAGGTGCGCATCTGGCGCAACGGGCTCGAGCACTTCATCCGGTTCGAGCATGGCGAGACGACGGAACCGCTGCGCGTCATCGGGCCGTCCGGCAAGCCGAGCGGCACCGAGGTCTGCTTCAAGCCCAGCACCGGCACGTTCACCAAGGTCGAGTTCGACTTCGCCATCCTGGAGCGCCGGCTGCGCGAGCTGGCGTTCCTCAATTCCGGCCTGGCGATCGTGCTGCGGGACGAGCGGCACGCCCCGGCGCAGGAGACGCAGTTCAAGTACGATGGCGGGCTGGAGGCGTTCGTCGCCTGGCTCGACCGCAGCAAGACGCCGGTGGTGTCGCAGCCGATCTCGGTCACGACCGACGAGAGCCAGATCGGCATCCGCGTCGAGTTCGCACTGACCTGGAACGACAGCTTCCACGAGACGATGCTTTGCTTCACCAACAACATCCCGCAGCGCGACGGCGGCACGCATCTCGCCGGGTTCCGCCAGGCGTTGACCCGCGTGGTGACGAAATACGCCGAGGGGATGGGCAAGAAGGACAAGCTCGACCTGGTGGGCGACGACATGCGCGAGGGCATGACGGCGGTGCTGTCGGTGAAGGTGCCGGACCCCAAGTTCAGCAGCCAGACCAAGGACAAGCTGGTGAGCTCCGAGGTGCAACCGGTGGTGCAGGCGGCGGTGGCCGACACGGTGTCGCATTGGTTCGAGACGCACCCGAAGGAGGCCAAGTCGATCATCCAGAAGGTGATGGACGCGGCCTCGGCGCGGGAGGCGGCGCGCAAGGCCCGCGAGTTGACCCGGCGCAAGGGCGTGCTCGATGTCAGCACCCTGCCGGGCAAGCTCGCGGACTGCCAGGAGCGCGACCCGAGCAAGTGCGAGATCTTCATCGTCGAGGGAGATAGCGCCGGCGGCTCGGCGAAACAGGGGCGCGACCGCAAGTTCCAAGCGATCCTGCCGCTGAAGGGCAAGATCCTGAACGTCGAGCGCGCTCGGTTCGACCGCATGCTGGGCAGCGCCGAGATCGGCACGCTGATCACGGCATTGGGCACCGGGATCGGCCGGGGCGAGCCGGAACAGGGCGGCTTCGACGTGCGCAAGCTGCGGTATCACCGCATCAACATCATGACGGACGCCGACGTCGACGGCAGCCATATCCGCACGCTGCTGCTGACGTTCTTCTTCCGTCAGATGCCGGAGTTGATCGAGCGGGGCCATCTGTATATCGCGCAGCCGCCGTTGTATCGCGCCAAGCGCGGCAACGACGAACGTTACTTGAAGAACGACCAGGCGCTGGAGGACTTCCTGCTCGACAAGGCGCTGGCCGAAGCCCGGCTGGTCTATGCCGATGGCCGCGTGTTCCAGGGCGACGAGATGGCGGGCGAACTCGCCTGGCTGCGCGAGGCGGCGGGCAACCTGCGCCGGCTCGCGACCTCGGTGCCGACCTGGCTGCTGGAGCAGGCCGCGATCGTGGGCGCATTGACGTCCGACGCCGCGCGGACGATGGCGGTCAGCAACGACCTGGTGCAGCGGCTGAACGCGGTTTCGCTGCTGAACGAACGTACCTGGAAGGTTTGGGCGGACGACCGCGGCCTGCACCTTGCCCGCACTGTCCGCGGTGTCGCCGAGCGGTATAGCGTCGACAGCGGCAGCCTGCGCAGCATCGAGGCGCGGTGGCTCGCCGACCGGACCGAGGCGCTGGCGAGCCGTTTCGCCGAGCCGGCGGTATTGGCGCTGGACAAGGCGGAGGTTCGGGTTTCCGGTCCCGCCACGGCGTTCGACCGTATCCTGGCGCAGGGCCGCAAGGGCCTGGCGATTCAGCGCTTCAAGGGCTTGGGCGAGATGAACCCCGATCAGCTCTGGAAGACCACGCTGGATCCGAATGTCCGGACCCTGTTGCAGGTGCGGGTCGGCGATGTGGAGGACGCGGCGCAGGTGTTCTCGACGTTGATGGGCGACGTCGTAGAGCCACGGCGGGATTTCATCGTCGGGAATGCGTTGAAGGTGGCGAATTTGGACGTTTAGCGCTCCAGCGACCGACCGTTCAACCGCGGTCAAGCGGCGGTCCCCGATGGCGGCTAGAAATGAAATGCCAACGGCGCGAAAAAGCCGATGGCACCCATTCCCAAACCGCCGACGCCAAGCGCAATCGACAAAAGCGCAAGCGTCGGGACCGCCGTTACGATCGAGGCCGACGCGATCACGATTGCGATCTCGAACAGCGCCGCCGAATACTCGTAAAAATGATACTTCGCCATCGATAGGTCGCGCTCCTCCTCCGAGCGCCGCGCGCGCTGGGTCAATTCCTTGCGGCCCTCGCCGGTGCCGGGTTCGCTCTCCCACTTGGCGGCGGTGTCCAGCCACAATTTCTGCTGCGCCTCGATCGCCGCTCGGGCCGCCGGGTCGGCCGTGGTCGCCTTATGCAGCTCGGCCTGCTCCGCCGCCGTCCGCACCGCAGTCTGCCGGATCGTGCGAGCCTGGAAGAACGCCCAAAGGTTCGACGCCTCGCCATTGCGGAGTATGACCTCGGTCTGCGAGCTTTTGGCGCCGGTGCCGACCAGGGCCAGGAACAACGCCAGGATGGCGATCAGCAGCGCGGTCCGCTTGTCGCCGCCGTGCTCAGCGTGCCCGTGCTCTAGGTGTGCGTGCTCGCCCATCGTCTCTTTGCCTCCATCAAAGGCCGTCTTTGGCACGGATCGACGCCGCGGCAAACTCGTCAAGCAGTGGACGCGCCAGCAACCCCGGCTTAGCATTTCCATCATGCCGATCGACGCCGAGGCCCTGCTGCGCTATCCGATCCCCGATGTGCGGCAGTGCCTCGCCGCGCCGGACGCCATCCTCTATGCCCTGTCGATCGGGCTCGGGCAGGACCCGCTCGACACCAGGCAGCTCGATTTCGTCGACCATCACCGCGAGCTCCGCGCCCTACCCTTCATGGCCGTCGTGCTCGGACATCCCGGGTTCTGGCTGGCCGATCCGCGCACCGGGGTGGACGCGGTCCGCCTGGTGCACGGCGAGCAGGGCATCGTCATCCACCGGCCGTTCCCGATCGGCGGCGAGATCATCGGACGCACCCGGGTGACTGGCCTAGTGGACAAGGGCCCCGGCCGTGGCGCGCTGCTGTATAGCGAAAAGCTCGTGCTCGACGCTGCCGGCGAGACTCTATTGGCCACGACCACCAGCACGACCTTCCTGCGCGGCGACGGCGGGTTCGGCGGTGCGTCCGGCCCCGTGCGCCCGCCGTATGCCATGCCCGGCACGCGGCCAGATCACGTCGTCGACCTGCCGACCCGGCCCGAGCAGGCGCTGCTGTATCGGCTGAACGGCGACGACAACCCGCTGCACGCTGACCCGGCCATCGCCGAAGCCGCCGGGTTCCCGCGCCCGATCCTGCATGGGCTGTGTACCCTGGGCGTCGTCGGCCACGCGCTGCTGCGCACGCTCGGCGGCTACGACCCGGCCCGGTTCCAAGCGCTCGACCTGCGCTTCTCCGCACCCGTCTTTCCCGGCGAGACCATACGCACCGAAATCTGGGACGACGGCGCGTTCCAGGCCCGCGTCGTCGAGCGCGACGCCTTGGTGGTGAGCAACGGCCGCGCCATATTCGGGCCAGAAACGGGAGAGGCGTGATGCTGGAGGGCAAGGTCGCGGTCGTGACCGGCGCAGGCGGCGGCATCGGCCGGGAGATAGCGGTGGCGATGGCGCTGGCCGGCGCGTCCGTCGTGGTGAACGACATCGGCGCGTCGTTGGCCGGCGAAGGCGCGTCCGCCTCCCCGGCCGAACAGACGCGGCAGATCATCGAGCAGCGCGGCGGCCAATGCGTCATCAGCACCGACAGCGTGTCGAGCTGGACGTCGGCGCAGCGGATCGTGCAGGCGGCGATGGACGGGTTCGGCCGGGTCGACATCGTGGTGAACAACGCCGGCATCCTGCGCGACGTCATCTTCCACAAGATGGCGCCGGAGGACTGGCTGCAGGTCATCGACGTGCACCTGAACGGCAGCTTCTTCGTGAGCCGCGCCGCCGCCGAGCACTTCCGCAAGCAGGGCAGCGGCGCCTACGTGCACATGACCAGCACGTCGGGCCTGGTGGGCAATTTCGGTCAGGCCAACTACTCCGCCGCCAAGCTCGGCATCACGGCGTTGTCGAAATCGATCGCGCTCGACATGCAGCGGTTTGGGGTGCGGTCCAACTGCATCGCGCCGTTCGCCTGGAGCCGGATGACCAGCTCGATCCCGGCCGAGACGCCGGAGCAGCAGGCGCGGGTGGCCAAGCTGCAGCAGATGACGCCGGACAAGAATGCGCCGCTCGCGGTGTTCCTGGCGTCCGACGCCGCCAGCGCCTTCACCGGGCAGATCTTCGCGACCCGCTACAACGAGATTTTCCTGATGAGCCAAAGCCGCCCGCTCCGCTCCGTGCACCGCGGCGAGGGCTGGACCCCCGCATTGATCGCCGAGCACGCCGCCCCTGCCCTGCGCGCCAGCCTCCTGCCGCTCGACCGCAGCCAGGACGTGTTCGGCTGGGACCCTGTATAGCTAGGCCGATCTAGGAGACTGAGATGGACGTTCCACTGATCGCGCGCGACGACCACGCCGAAATCCGTGAGGAGGTCGGCAAGCTTTGCGCCCGCTTCCCCGGCGAGTATTGGCGCAAGCTCGACGAAGTGCGCGGATACCCGACCGAGTTCGTAACTGCGCTCACCGAGGCCGGCTATCTTTCCGTGCTGATCCCCGAGGAGTACGGCGGCTCCGGCCTCGGCATCTCGGCGGCGGCGGCGATTCTGGAGACGGTACAGGCGGCGGGCTGCAACGGCGGCGCCTGCCACGCGCAGATGTATACGATGGGCACCATCCTGCGGCACGGCTCGGACGAGCAGAAGCGGCGCTATCTGCCCAAGATCGCCAGCGGCGAGCTTCGGCTGCAGGCGTTCGGCGTGACCGAGCCGGCCAGCGGCACCGACACCACCTCACTCCGCACCACCGCCCGGCGCGACAACGACGGCTACGTGGTCAACGGCCAGAAGATCTGGACCAGCCGGGCGGAGCATTCGGACCTCATGCTGCTGCTCGCCCGCACCACGCCACGCGACCAGGTGGCGAAGAAGACCGAGGGCCTGTCCACGTTCATCGTCGACATGAAGGCGGTGCAGGGCATGACCATCCGGCCGATCCGCACCATGATGAACCATAATTCGTGCGAGGTGTTCTTCGACGAGATGCATATCCCGGCCGACAGCCTGCTGGGCGAGGAGGGGCGCGGCTTCCGCTACATCCTGGACGGCATGAACGCCGAGCGGCTGCTGATTGCCGCGGAGTGCATCGGCGACGCCAAGTGGTTCACCGGCAAGTCCGTCGCCTATGCCAACGAGCGCAAGGTGTTCGGCCGGCCGATCGGTCAGAACCAGGGCGTCTCGTTCCCGATCGCCAAGGCCTATGCGCAGATGCGCGCCGCCGAGCTGCTGGTGCGCGACGGGCTGGAACGGTTCGAGGCCGGGCTGCCCTGCGGCGAGCAGGCCAACATGGCGAAGATGCTCGCGGCCGACGCCGCCTGGGCCGCCGCGGAGGCCTGCATCCAGACCCATGGCGGCTTCGGCTTCGCCGAGGAATACGACATCGAGCGCAAATACCGCGAGACCCGGCTGTATCAGGTGGCGCCGATCAGCACGAACCTCATCCTCTCGTATGTCGCGGAGCACGTGCTCGGGATGCCCCGGAGCTACTGATGGGCGCGCTCGATGGCCTGCTCGTGCTGAGCCTGGAGCAGGCCGTCGCCGCGCCATATTGCAGCTCCCGCCTCGCGGATGCCGGCGCGCGGGTCATCAAGATCGAGCGGCCGGAGGGGGATTTCGCCCGCGGCTACGACGCGGCCGTGCACGGCCAATCCAGCTATTTCGTCTGGCTCAACCGCGGCAAACAGAGCCTGGTGGCCGATATCAAGGCCCCGGCAGATGCGGCGCTGCTGCATCGCATCCTGGCGCGGACGGACGTGTTCATCCAGAACCTCGCGCCCGGCGCCGCGGACCGCGCCGGGTTCGGCGGCGCCGAGTTGCGCGCCCGCCATCCGCGCCTGATCACGATGGACATCAGCGGCTACGGCACCGGCCACGACTACACCGAGATGAAGGCCTACGACCTGCTGATCCAGGCCGAAACCGGGCTGGCTTCGATCACCGGACACCCTGCCGGGCCGGGCCGGGTCGGGGTAAGCGCCTGCGACATCGCCTGCGGCATGGCTGCGCACTCGGCGGTGCTGGAGGCGTTGATCGGCCGCGGCGTCACCGGCCAGGGCCGCAGCCTGGCCTGCAGCCTGTTCGACGGCATGGCCGATTGGATGACGGTGCCGCTGCTGTTGACCGAGAACACCGGCCGTGCGCCCGCACGCCTCGGCCTGGCGCATCCCTCGATCTGCCCCTACGGCGCATTCGCGACCGCGGACGGCGAACTGGTGCTGATCGCCATCCAGAACGAGCGGGAGTGGGTCAATTTTTGCGCCGTGTTCCTCGGGGAGCCCGGCCTTGCCAGCGCAGAGGGGTTCGGCAGCAACAATGCCCGCGTCGCCAATCGCCCGGCGGTCGACGGCCACATCGCAGCCGCGTTCGTCAGCCTGTCGCGCGATGCTGCCGCTTCTCGGCTCCGTGCTGCCAATGTCGCCTATGGCTTCGTGAACGAAGTCGCCGCGCTGGCCCGGCATCCCGCATTGCGCCGCACGACCGTGCAAACCCCCCGTGGCGCCGTGGAGCTGGTGGCGCCCCCCGTCATCCTGGACGGCCGGGCGCCGACCCTGGGTCCGGTTCCGGCGATCGGCGAGCATTCGGACCAGATCCGCAAGGAATTCAGCATGCAGGGATTATAATGGACGACTTCGACCTGGTGATCCGCGGCGGCACGGTGGTGACCGCTGCCGAGCAGTTCCGCGCCGACGTCGGCATCCGCGGTGGCCGTATCGAGTCCGTGGGCGCAAACCTTGCCGGCGCACGCGTGCTGGACGCCGGCGGCCTGCTGGTCATGCCCGGCGGCGTCGACACGCATTGCCACATCGAGCAACTGCAAGCCGATGGCGGCGCCGACGAAGAGAGCTGGGAAACCGGCAGCCGCAGCGCGCTCGCCGGCGGGACCACGAGCGTCGTCAGCTTCTCGACCCAATTCAAGGGCCGGGCGATCGGGCCGTCGCTGGCCGAGTATCACCGGCGCGCCCGGCAGGCGATGGTGGACTACGCCTTCCACCAGATCGTCACCGACCCGACCGACGCCGTGCTGGCCGAGCTGCCCGGCATCATCGCCGGCGGCGTGCGCAGTCTGAAGGTGTTCCTGACCTACGACCCGCTGCGGCTCGACGACCGGCAATACCTCCGCGTGCTGGCCGCCGCCCGGCGCCATGGCGCGCTGGTGACGGTGCATTGCGAGAACTACGACGCCATCGGCTGGATGACCGAGGCGTTGCTCGCCGCCGGGCTGACCGCGCCGAAGTATCATGCGTGGTCCCGCCCGCCGATGCTGGAACGCGAGGCCACGCAGCGCGCCATCGCCTTGGCCGAGCTGGTGGATCAGCCGATCCAGATTTTCCATGTTTCGTGTCCGGAGGCAGCGGAGGAGGTTGCCCGGGCGCGGGCACGCGGCCTGCGTGTCTGGGGCGAGACCTGCCCGCAGTATTTCGTGCTGTCCGCCGCCGACATGGATCGCCCGGGCTTCGAGGGCGCGAAGTTCATATGCAGCCCGGCTCCGCGCGACGCAGCCGCGACGGCCGGGCTGTGGGAGGCGATCCGGCTGGGCACGCTCGATGTGGTGAGCAGCGATCATAGCGGTTGGAGCTATGGCGGCACGCGCGGCAAGCATTTGAATGGCGCCGATGCGAATTTCCGGGATATTCCGAACGGCGTGCCGGGCCTGGCGAGCAGGCTGCCGATCCTGTTCAGCGAGGGCGTCGCCAGGGGGCGGATCACCGCGAGCGACTTCGTGCGACTGACTGCGACACAGCCGGCGCGTCTGTTTGGGCTGCATCCCAAGAAGGGCAGCGTCATGCCCGGCGCCGATGCGGATTTGGTGCTGTGGGACCCGGCGCGGCGCACCACGATCACCAATGCGCTGATGCAGCACGTGATCGACTACACGCCGTATGAGGGCTTGGCCGTCACCGGCTGGCCGGTGGCGACGGTGCGCCGCGGCGAGGTCGTGATGCAGGACGGCCGGGTCCAAGCTCAGCCGGGCAGCGGGGAATACCTCCCGGTCGCGCCGTATCCGATGATTGCGCCGCGCGGGGTGCTGGCAAATGGGTTTGATCCTTCGGCGGCTTGTTCCTGATGCTGGACCGGCCAATATGACGGCCATGGCCGGAGCACGGAGGCCCGCATGAGCGCGGTGATCGAGTTCAAGCACCGCAAGGACGACACGCTGTGGGCCGTGATGGCCTCGGTCGGCCGCGCCACCCGGGTTGCCGAGATTTTTCCAAGCCGCGAGCGCGCCCTGGCGGACCGTGCTTGGCGCGAGCAGCAGATCCGAGCCTATGCCGGATTGTTGCAGTCTTGCCGGCAGCCTGCGCCGTGCTACAGCGTGGCACCGATCCGCCCGGCCGATTTGCCGCGCGCTTGGAAGCCGTTGCCGGCTTTGGGGTTCTTGCGGGGGCAGTTCATTTAGCGGGAGCGGTCCACCGTCTGCTAAGCCTGTCGATGTGATCGGAGGCCGGTTGTGACTCAGATGTCGAAAATAGAGGTCCCCGTCGAGCAGGAGATTGCTGCTGCGCTGTCGGACTCGCGGCGTCGCGAAGCTGTATGTCGACTGGTTGACCGGCTGGTCCGGCCAGGTTCGGGTGATC
>CAZZWN010000007.1:0-10650 GCA_964657765.1 uncultured Acetobacteraceae bacterium | reverse complement strand
AGTCCTGGCAAGGCCGAAGTTCGCACGAGTAATTTTCGATGACCGACACCTTGAGATCTTGGAATTACTAACTGCGGCAGCGCTTTGGGTTGAGCCAAAGGCAAAAGTGCAGGAATTTCGGGATAGCAATGACAACCGTTACCTGGAACTTGCCCTGACTGCCGGGGCGACCGCTACCGTTTCAGGCGATGAGGATTTGCTGGTGCTTCATCGGTGGCGGGGGGTTTAGGTCCTGCGGCCTGGGGAGTTTTTCAACCTGTTCCTAAAGGATAGCTCGCGAGCCTAATGGCGGGAATTGATGGGAAGCTGACCGTCCGCTTGCGCGTAGGCGTGGTGAAAAGCAGATGCTGTTCGGCTGACCAGATTGGCCGATCGAGGACGGTCCGATTAGCTGGCAGTTCGCCGCAGCGTGCCACCGTCGCCATACAGAAGCGGCCGGAGGGCGGGCCTGTGCGTGGCCGCCGCTCTCGCAACGCGAAAAACCGTTGTCATGCGGCTGGTTCGCAATTCGAAGGCATGAAGCAGCGATGGCGGATTGAGGAGGCCGATTGCTTCCGGATAACTGTCATGGAGTGCCTGAAGCGCGACTATGGCCGACGATGCCCCCGACCGACAGAGGCTTGTCTGGCCATCCTTCATATGCATCCTATCGTCGGCGCATAACTAAGGAGCAAGGCTCGACGATGATCCGCCGCAATTTACTCCGTGCCGCGGCCGCCCTCGCCGGCGCGCCGATTGCGCGCGCCGTCGCCTCCCCATCCGACGCCGTCCCATCCTGGACCAAGGAGCAGGGCGCGCCGATCGCGGAGAACCATTACGGCACGCCATCTCCGTTCGAGAGTCACGTGGTTCGGCGAGCGCGCGAGAAATTCCTGTTTGACACCGCCGGTTCGATTGTCACCCCGTTGCAGGACCTCGACGGCATCATCACCCCGAACGGCCTGCACTACATTCGCAGCCACGCTGGCACCCCGGCCATCGATCCCGACCAGCATCGCCTAATGGTACACGGCATGGTCGACCGGCCGCTCAGCTTCTCGATGGATGATCTGATGCGGTTCCCGTCGGTTTCGGCGATCCACTTCCTCGAATGCTCCGGTAATACCGGCTTGTACAAGGAGGCCAACATCAAACCGGACTGGACCGTGCAGGACACGCACGGCCTGCTAAGCTGCGCCGAGTGGACCGGTGTACGTCTAGCCGACGTGCTGGCCGAAGCAGGCGTGCAGCCCGGCGCCACCTGGATGCTTGCCGAGGGCGCCGATGCCTGTGCCATGAGCCGCTCCATCCCGGTCGCGAAGGCTATGGGCGACGCGATCCTGGCCTACTCGCAGAACGGCGAGCGGCTGAGGCCCGAGCAGGGTTATCCGCTGCGCCTGCTGCTGCCAGGCTACGAGGGAAACACGAATATCAAGTGGCTGCGCCGGCTAAAGCTCGGCGACCAGCCATTCGAAAGCCGGGAAGAGACGTCGAAATATACCGACCTCGGACGCGATGGCAAAGCGCTGCAGTTCAACTTCATCATGCGGGTGAAATCCGTCATCACCCGTCCCTCTCCTGGTTTTCAGTTGAAGCAAACCGGTTTCCACGAAGTTGCCGGGATCGCATGGTCCGGCAACGGCCGGATCACTCGGGTCGAGGTCTCGGTCGACGACGGCGCAACCTGGACCGACGCGGCGTTACAGGCCCCAGTGATGTCGCGCTGCCTGACCCGGTTCCGCCTGCCCTGGTCCTGGAGCGGCGGCCCAGCCGTGTTGCAAAGCCGCGCAACCGACGAGACAGGCGCTGTGCAGCCGACCCGCGCCATGGTGCTGTCCGAGCGCGGCCCCAACTTCTACTATCACTACGACGCCATAACCTCGTGGCGCTTGGCCCCCGATGGAACGTTCGCCCTTGCTGTATAAACTCGCAATCTGCTCCGGTCTGCTGGCCCTTGCGGCCATCCAGGTGGCGGCGGCCGACCCGAAGCCGCTGGGTCTCGGCAGCCCACTCACACCCGATGAGCTGAAGCCGTTCGACATCGACGTGCGCGGCGACGGTGCCGGGCTGCCGCTGGGGCGCGGCACGGTCAAAGAGGGCGAGGCGGTGTTCGCGCAGTCCTGCGCCGCCTGCCACGGTGCCGGCGGCGAGCACCCGATCTCCCCATCGATCCGCCTGACCGGCGGCAAAGGCACGCTGACCGCTTCGAACGCGGTGCAGACGGTCGGCAGCTACTGGCCATATGCCACGACGCTGTACGACTACATCGATCGGGCGATGCCGTTCAACGCGCCGCAGTCGCTCAGCCCAGACCAGGTCTATGCAGTAACCGCTTACGTGCTGCACCTGAACGGCATCGTGCCCGAGGACGCCACGATGGATGCGGCAAGCCTGCCAAAGATACTGATGCCGAACAGAGACGGCTTCATGCCAGCCTATGAAGCGGGTAAGTAGCAGCCGGCTAAACCCCTGATCCGTGGTGCCGTCTTTGCGCCTCGCACCATGCCGAGATCACCAGCGACGCGGACGCTCGTAGACGGCCTGCGGTTTGTTGCGGCTTCGTTTCCGGTTCTCGCGCCCGCGTTCCCGCCTTGAGGACGGGTGCAATGATCAACGTCGACCGCAGTAGGCGCTTACTGCCGAAGCCGTCCGACAACGAACGTCCGCTCGCGGGCGAAGCCCCGAAGCAGCTAAACGACCGAGTTTGGTCGAGAGCAGCTCCCCTCCGACCGAGCTTATCGTATCTGGCCGACCCTCCCGCTTCATGACAAGCTAACGGCAAGCACATCAGGGAGGCCTCGGCCATGACACAGAAGATTGCCCTCGTGACAGGGGCCGGCAGCGGGGTGGGCCGAGCCTCCGCTGTAGCATTGATGCAGGCTGGCTGGACTGTCGCATTGCTAGGCCGCCGCGCCGATGCACTCGAAGCGACTGCCGCGGCTGGCAAGGCCGGCCAGTCGATGGTCCTACCCACCGACGTCTCGCAGCCCGCCGAGGTCGACGCCGCCTTCGCCGCCGTCGAGCAACAGCACGGCCGGCTCGACCTGCTGTTCAACAACGCCGGCATGGGCACCCCGGCCAAACCAATCGACGAGCTCTCGGTCGAGCAGTGGATGGCCGTCGTAGGCGTGAACCTCACGGGATCGTTCCTCTGCGCCCGCAACGCCTTCGCGCTGATGCGGCGGCAGACACCCGGCGGCGGGCGCATCATCAATAACGGCTCCATTTCCGCCCATGCACCGCGGCCGGGCTCGATCGCCTATACCTCCACCAAGCACGCCATCACCGGGCTCACCAAGTCGCTGTCGCTGGACGGCCGCCCGTTCGACATCGCCTGCAGCCAGATCGACATCGGCAACGCCGCCACCGAAATGACCGAGCGCATGAAGGCCGGCGTGCCGCAGGCGAACGGCACCATGATGGTGGAACCGCGCATGGACGTCCGGCACGTCGCGGACATGGTGGTGCACATGGCAAGCCTGCCGCCCGACGCCAACATCCAGTTCGTGACCGTGATGGCGACGCAGATGCCGTTCGTCGGACGCGGCTAGGCCGGGCGCAGCAGGTCAGTCCGCCGCCTCGGCCACCCGTTCGGCGAGCAGCAGCCGCTGGTAGGTCGCCAGCGCCTGCCCGACCACCTGGTCCATGTTGTAATACCGGTAGGTCGCCAGCCGCCCCACGAAGGTCACACCCGGCGTCGCATCGGCCAATACCTGGTAGCGCTGATACAGCGCTGCATTCTCCGGCCGCGGCACCGGGTAGTAAGGATCGCCCTCCGCCGCCGGAAACTCGTAGCAAATGCTGGTCGAGGCGTGCGCCTGCCCGGTCAAATGCTTGAATTCCGTGATGCGGGTGTGCGGCACGTCCTCGGCGGGATAGTTGACCACGCCCACGTCCTGGAACCGCGGCAAGTCATGCGTCTCATGCTTGAACTGCAGCGAGCGGTAAGGCAGCTTGCCGTAACGGTGGCCGAAGAACTCGTCGATCGGCCCGGTGAAAATCAGCTGGTCGTAGGCGTTCCGGTCGACCGCAGTGTATTCGGTGCCGGTCATGCAGGTAATGTTCGGGTGGTCCAGCATTGCCTCGAACATCCTGGTATAGCCATGCAGCGGCATCTGCTGGAACCGGTCGGTGAAATACCGGTCGTCGTCGTCGGTGCGGGTGGGCACGCGGGACGTGACGGACTTGTCGAGCTCGCTCGGATCCAGCCCCCATTGCTTGCGCGTGTAGCCCTGGAAAAACGCTTCGTACAGCTCGCGCCCCACCTTGCTCAACACGACGTCCGCCGACGTGCGTATGGCGCCCGGCCGCCCGGCCTTGGACTGCAGGAAGGCCTCGACCTCGTCCGTTGCCAGATCAATCCCGAAAAACCCGTTAATTGTCATCCGGTTGATCGGCATCGGCAGCAACCGGCCGCGCACAGCCGCCAGCACCCGGTGCTCATAGGGCCGCCACGCCGTGAACCGCGACAAATACCCGACGATCGCCTCGGAATTGGTATGGAAGATGTGCGGGCCGTAGGGGTGGATCAGCACCCCGGCCGCATCCAGCCGGTCATAGGCGTTGCCGCCGATATGCGGACGCCGGTCGATCAGCAGAACGCGCTTGCCAGCGTCCGCTGCCAGCCGCTCCGCCAGCACCGCCCCGGCGAACCCGGCGCCGACGATCAGGAAGTCGAACTTGCCGTCCGGTGCCGCTGCGGTTCGCCAACTGGTTGTTCTCATTGTAATCAATGCCGCCATCTTCGCCCAAATGCCGTCCCATGACATGCCGGACAACAGGGCGTCCACCCCCGGCCGCCAACCTTCCGGCTGCCGCGCCTGGATGATTGCCCGGTCGATGCAGGCGGCGAAACGCTCCGGCGTGCCCGCGACCTGTACGCCGGGCACCTCGCCATATTGCCGCACCACGTCGGTGATGGGCGTCGACACGACGGGCAGGCCCGCGGCGAGATACTCCGGCGTTTTGGTCGGGCTGATGAACCGGGTCGCCGCATTGTTGGCGAACGGCAGCAGCGCGGCCTGCCAATTCGCGACGTAGGCCGGCAGGTCCTCATACTGCTTCGCGCCGATGTAGTGGAGGTTGGGCCGCCGCGGCAGCTCGTCGAGGTCGAGCTTGGCAGTGGGGCCGATCAGCACGAACTGCACGCTTTGCCGCAGGTCGGCGACGGCAGCCAGCAGGCTGCGGTCCAGCCGTTCGTCGAGCACGCCGTAAAATCCGACGCGGGGATGCGGGATGCCGCGTTGGTCGGCCGGGTCGGCAAGGCCGTCGCGGGCCGGCAGGAAATGCGCCACGTCCACGCCGCTTTGGAAAGCGTGCACGTTGGCATGATGCGGTTTTTTCGCGTCGTAGAGGCTCTGGCCACCGGTGAACACGATGTCGGCACGGCGCAGCAGCGCCCGCTCCTGCGCCGGCAGGCCAGGGTCCGCGCCGGCAAACGCCGACAGCTCGTCCATGCAGTCGTAGACCGTGACGCGCGCCGGCAGGTGGTCCGAGAACTCGAGCGCCTGCGGGGTGTAGTACCAAAGGATCGGATCGGTCACGGCCTCGTCGCGGACCAGCGCATCGAGCAGTTCGCGTTGCGCCGAAATGGGGTCGCAGCCGTGCGGGAGCTGCGGTTGTACAACCAGGACGCCCTCTGCCGGTCTGTGCGTCTCGATGCTGTGCTGGACGCACTCGGTCCAGATCGGCTCCTGCCAATACAGCACCCGCATCGTCCGTGCCGCGCGGGTCAGCAGATGCTGCGGGCGCTGGAACACGAAATCCCAGCGCAGGTGCGAAAAGCACAGCAGCGTCGTACGGCCGCCGCCCGCTGCAAATCGTTGAACCGAGTTTCGCCCCACACTCGCCTGCATCCTTGATCCTTTCCGACAAGGGAACCAACGTAGGATGCGGTGCCGGGTTCGATTTCGTGGTTCAACGCCGGCCGCGACCCTTCCGACACGGTGTATGGAGCCACCAGGGAAACTCGCGGCGTCCGCGCGTGTTGCTGCCCCGCCCGGTCGTTTCATCGGGCGAGCGAGGGTGTGAAGATGCCGAACGACGCCGCCGAGACAGACGAGCCCAACCTGAGCGACCCCGTGGCGGCCGCCCGCGCCGCCCGCCTCCGCTATGTCTCGGACAAACGTCCGGGCATCAGCCGTGTACGCGATGGGGACGGCTTCGCATACCATGACGTCGACGGCAGCCGTATCACCGACGAACGCAATCTCGACCGCATTCGCAAGCTGGCAATCCCGCCGGCCTATACCGACGTGTGGATCTGCCGCGACCCGCGAGGGCACTTGCAGGCCGTCGGCCGGGACGCGCGCGGGCGGAAGCAGTATCGCTACCATGCCCGCTGGCGCGAGGTCCGGGACGAGGCGAAGTACGGCAAGATGCTCACCTTCGGCCGCGTGCTGCCGGCGATCCGCGCGCAGGTGCGCAAGGACCTGGCGCTGCATGGCTTGCCGAAGCGCAAGGTCCTGGCCGCCATCGTGGCGCTGCTGGAAAAGACCATGATGCGGGTCGGCAACGAAGAGTATGCCAAGACCAACAAGAGCTTTGGGCTGACGACGCTGCGGAACCGCCACGCGCGGGTGAAGGGCGGCCGTTTGACGTTCGACTTCCGCGGCAAGCATGGCGTCGAGCACCATATCGACCTTGATGACCGCCGCCTCGCCCGCGTGGTGGAGCGCTGCCGCGACCTACCGGGCCAGGACCTGTTCCAGTTCGTGGACCAGCACAACGAGACGCACGGCGTCGGCTCCGATGACGTGAACGAGTATCTGCAGGAGATCTCGGGCGAGGAGGTCACCGCGAAGGACTTCCGGACCTGGGCGGCGACCAACCTGGCGGCCGAGGCCCTGGCCGTCGCGGAGGTGCACGACACCAAGACCAAGGCCAAGCGCGCCTTGGTCGAGGCGGTGGAGAGCGTCGCCAAGCAGCTCGGCAACACCCCGGCGATCTGCCGCAAGTGCTACATCCACCCGGCCGTGTTCGAGGGCTACCTGGACGGCAGCCTGGCCGAGGGCCTCAAGGCCCGCGCCGATGCTGTGCTCGAGCATGACGCCGGAGGCCTGTCTATGCAGGAGTTGGCGGTCACCCGGTTCCTGAGCAAACGCCTGGGCGAGGTGATCGAGGAGCCGGCGCGCCGCATGGCTTGACTTGACGGGTCCGCCGGGCGTCGATGCCGGCTGGGTTCGGAGGCCGGAATGGACGATAGCCTATTGGTCGAGCGACGCGGCGGCGTGATGGTCCTGACCCTCAACCGTCCCGATCGGCTCAATGCGTTTACGGCACCGATGGCCGGGGCCTTGAATGAGGCGTTCGCAGCCGCGGAGGGCGACACCGCGGTACGGGCGGTGCTGCTGTATGGCGCAGGCCGCGGTTTTTGCGCCGGGCAGGACCTCGGCGAGGTCGCGCCGGGACAGGACCTGGGCGATACGCTCGAACGCCGCTTCAACCCGCTGATCCGCGCCATACGGGCGTCGCCGCTGCCGGTCGTCTGCGCGGTGCATGGCGTGGCCGCCGGCGCCGGGGCCAATTTGGCGCTGGCGTGCGATGTCGTGCTCGCGGCGCAGTCCGCCCGGTTCATCCAATCCTTCATCCGCATCGGCCTCGTCCCGGATGCCGGCGGCACCTACTTGCTGCCGCGCTTGGCCGGCGATGCCCGGGCACGGGGGATGGCGCTGCTCGGCGAGCCGGTCGGTGCGGCGCAGGCCGAGGCATGGGGCCTGATCTGGCGCTGCGTCGCCGACGACGAGCTGCTGCCCGAGGCCGGGCGCATCGCAGCGCATCTCGCCACACAGCCCGCCCAGGCGATCGCCCTCATCAAACGTGCACTGGGTGCATCGGGAGGCAACACGCTCCATCAGCAGCTCGACTTCGAGCGCGACCTACAGCGGACCTGCGGCGCGTCAGCCGACTTCCGTGAGGGTACGCAGGCGTTCCTGGAGAAACGCCCGGCGCAGTTCGGCCCGCGAGGCGCATGACGGAACCGGAAAGCGCGCAGCACACCGCGGAGGCGTGCGCCGCCGCGATGTGGCAGGCGGACCAGGCCAGCCAAGGCCTGAACATCGCGCTTGAACGCATCGCGCCCGGTGCCGCCCGCCTGTCGATGACGGTCGAGCCACGCATGATCAACGGGACCGGCACCTGCCACGGCGGCTTCATCTTCACCCTGGCCGACAGCGCTTTTGCCTTTGCCTGCAACACCACCGGCGACGTGGCGGTCGCGAGCCAATGCAGCATCAGCTTCATCCGGCCGGCCCGCCTGGGCGAACGCCTGGTTGCCACGGCGGAGGAGCGGCACCGTGCCGGCCGCAACGGCATCTACGACGTGCGCGTTACTGCCGGGATCGAGCTTGTCGCGGAGTTCCGCGGCCACTCCCGCACGACCGGCGCACGGCTGCTTGCGTTGCCCGCCAAAGACTGACCGGGCTTACCGATGCGAACTGTCGTTTGGGGTCATAACGCGCCCGCAGCCTCGCGCAGCGCCGTCCGCGCCTCCTCCAAAGCCTGACGCTGGCCGCGCACGAGGGCCGGGTCCGCGCCCAGCACCGATTTCATATGGCGGTGCATCCGGCCGACCTCGTCCAAATGCCGTGCTGCGGGCAAGCTGTGCGTAACGCTCGCCGCGTGACGCCGGTGCGTGTTGAGCGGCCGGGCGACGTAGGCCACGGTGCCGCCTTGCGACAGCGCCTCGGCATAGATCCGCCAGTCGCCCGCCATGGTGAAACCCTCCAAATCCGCACCGCAGCGCCGCAGCGCCCGCTGCAGCGCCGTCCGCCGCCAGACGACGGCGCTCGCATTGAGGATCAGGTTGCGGGCCGACAGGCAGTTGCGCAGGAAATCGTCTGCCTGGAACACGCCGTCCTCGCCGAGCATCGCCGCGCCGGAGCTGGCATAGTAGCCCTGGTGGTCCGGCCACAGCGCCGCGCCGGCGGCGTCCACCGCCCGGCTGTCGCTGAACGCGAACACTGCGTCCGGCGTGTCCGCGAGCATCCTGCACAGCGTCGCCAGGAACGCGGGGTCCGCCTGATCGTCCGCCTCGGCGATCCACAGCCAATCGCCGCGGGCCAGGTCCGCCGCCCGCCGCCACTGCTTGAACACCGAGCCGGAGTTGCTGGCGCCCGGCACCCAGCGCACGCCGCGCCCCGCCGCCGCGGCCACGTCGCGCACGACCGCCGCGCTGTTGTCGGTCGAGGCGTCGTCGAGCACGACGATCTCGGCGACCGGATAGGTTTGCGCAAACAGGCTCCCGAGCCGTCCGGCCAGATATTGGGCGTAGTTGTAGTTCGGCACGACGACGGACACCTGCAGCGCCTCGGGATCGGCCAGCCGCAGCAGCCCATCCGCATAGGCCTCCCAACCGAAATGCCGGCGCGCCGACCGGGCCAGGCGCTCACGGTCTGCGGGGCGGGTCTGCAGCATGATGACGCGCATCTGCCGCACCATCTCGGCCGCGTCGCCGAGCGGCACGGCACAGCCGGCGCCATATTCCCGCAACAGGTCGGGTGCGCCGCCGCTCTCCTCGAAGGCGACGCAGGGCACCCCGGCCGACATCGCCTCCAGCACCACGCTCGGGAACGGGTCCTCCCTCGAGGTCAGCAGGAACACGTCGGCGCAGGCCAGCCAGTCTCCGGCATCCGCGCTGAATGGCATGTAATGGAACGTGCCGGTCGTGGTCGCCGCCGCCATCTCGCCTCCCAAATAGGCGAGAACCTGCGGGTCGATCGCTCCGGCCCAAAGCAAGTGGATCGCTGTGTCCGCCGCCTGCGCCAGCCGCCACACCTGTAGAAACAGATCGAAACCCTTGCGTAGGTCGGCATAGCCCATGCCCACCGCCAGCAGCGCCCCTTCTGGCAGCCCCAGGCGCGCCCGCATCGCCGCCGCATCCGCCGGGGCGACGTTCACCGGGCGATAGATGCCCTGCGGCAGCACGACCGCACGGCCCGGCGGCACCGCGGCCAGCTCGTGGAACCGGTCCCGGACATAGGGGGCCGCGAACACGACATGCTCCGACAGCGCCGCGCCACGGCCGGCCGCGTCCACCAGGCCGCGCTCGCGCAGCAGCCGCGGCAGTTCATGGATCAGCAAGGTGCAGGCGACGCCGGCCCGCACCAGCTCCTCGCACGCCACCGCGGCGGCCGAGGTGTTGACGATGGCGCGGCTATAGCCCTGGGCGACGGCCACCTGGATGTAGTGGCGCAGGTCGTGCAGGCCGGCCAGGATGACGGTCGGCCCGACCGCCTGGTACTCCGCCGCGAGCGCGCCGCCGCCGAGCAGCACGAACGCGACCTCCATGCCACGCACGTCGCGCAGATGGCGGCCAAGGCTCAGCAGCAGCAACTGCGCGCCGCCCTGCCAGGCGTCGTGCCCGACGAGCAGCAGCCGGCGGCGTCCGGTGTCGACAGCGGCACCAGCCACGGCGCGCGCGGTCGCGTTCAGGTAGGCGGCCCCGAAATGCACGTCCGGCTCGAGGTATGCGCCCTCGGCCCACTCGTTCCAGGCATTCACGCAGACGACCGGCTCCCCCGCGATGGGCTGCGCCACGGCCGCGGTAATCAGCCGTTCGAGCCAGGCCTGGTACGCGGCCGGCGTCGAGCCATGCAGGATCATCCCGGCGCCCTGCCGCCGCGCGTCGTTGTCCCAGCTCGGCACCGCCGTGCGGATCAGCGGATAGGGCGT
>CAZZWN010000006.1:2071-27771 GCA_964657765.1 uncultured Acetobacteraceae bacterium | reverse complement strand
CGCTTCATGCACTTCACCAAGATCAACTCCGTCGGCGACATCATGATCGAACGCTATGCAGGCGACAGCATCGAGGTGCTCGAGATTTGGAGCTGGTATCGGCGGCAGGTCGCTGCCCGGCAGCCGAGGGCGGTTCCTTCGGGCCACTGGCACTACGGGAACTTCAGCAACGGGGTGCCGATTTCGCGTGCAGTCCGGCTGCTGTACCGTGAAAGCCGTGATCTCCGCGCGGCATTCGACGACCCGTATGACGCTGCCGGGCCGTTCTACGCCTGGCTGTCCGAAGCTCAGCCAGAACTGCTCGGCTGACGTCAGCGCCTGCTCGACCAGCGGCGATGGCTCATGCCGAGCCCGCGCACCTCGTCCCGGGGGCGACCATGCGCCCACAGATTAGACTTGTGCTCCTCGCTGGTCTGGCGACGGCCGTTTGAGATATATTGGAGTGCCGGCAAGGCAGCGCTTCGGTCGGCAGCAGATGGTGCCGGAAGCAGCGGCCGCAGGCCTGGAGACGCGAACGACGGACCGGCGGCGAGGGTGCCGAGCGCGGATAGGACGAGTAAAAGCCGGCGCATGAGTGCCAGTCCACATTTGTTTTGAATACGAACTGAACTTCACGTCCCGGGTTCGACTGCGACCCTATTCGTGCCCAAACCCAAATAGGTCTCGACCACCCTGGCGTCCTCCGCCAGCGCGGCACTCGGCCCCGATAGCGCCATTTGCCCATTTTCCAGCACGTAGCCATGGTCCGCGACCTGCAGCGCGGCACGGGCGTTCTGCTCCACGAGTAGTATCGCGCAACCGCGCGCCCGGAGCCCGGCGATGATGCGAAAAATCTCGCCGACGATCAGCGGCGCCAGGCCAAGGCTAGGCTCGTCCAGCATCAGCAAGGCCGGTTTCGCCATGAGCGCGCGGCCGATCGCCAGCATCTGCCGCTCGCCGCCGCTGAGGGTGCCGGCGTGCTGGCGGCGTCGCTCCTGCAGGCGCGGGAACATGGCAAATATCTCGTCCATCGACTGCCGCGCCGCCGCCGTCCCGTCCCGGCGATGCCGAAAGGCGCCCAGCCGCAGGTTGTCCTGGACCGAAAGGGTCGAGAACAGCTCGCGTTTTTCCGGGACAAGGGACATCCCAAGGCGGACGCGGCCCTCGATGCTGAGGCGGCCGACATCCACGCCCTGGAACCTTACGCTGCCTCGGCCCGGTTGCACGCCCATGACCGCGTTCAGCAGCGTCGTCTTCCCGGCGCCGTTCGGGCCGATCACCGTTACGATCTGGCCGCTGCCGACGGCCAACGAAACGCCATGGACCCCGCCGATGCCACCATAGCTCACGTGCAGGTCTGACACCTCCAGGATGTTCACGCGGCGGAGCCGAGATACGCTTCGATCACGGCCGGGTTGGCGCGAATGGCGGCAGCGGGTCCCTCGGCGAGCTTCGAGCCGAACTCCATGACGACCAGCCGGTCGGTCAGGTTCATGACGAAATCCATGTCGTGTTCGACCAGCAGCACCGTCACGCCGTCGTCGCGCAGGCGGCGCAGCAGGGCGGCGAGCTCGAATTTTTCCGCATGGCGAAGCCCGGCGGCCGGTTCGTCCAGCAGCAGCAATATCGGGTCGAGACATAGGGCGCGGGCGATCTCCACCAGGCGCTGCTGGCCGAGCGCCAGGCTGTCGGCACGACGGTCGGCGACGCTGTCCAAGCCGACCCGGACGAGTTGGCGCTGCGCCTCGGCAAACAGCCCGGCCTCCTCCGTCCGGTCGAGCCGCAACAGCGCAGCCAACGGCCCCGCCGAGCCCCGCAGATGCGCCCCGAGCGCCACGTTCTCGACGACCGACATGCCGGGCACGAGCTTTACATGCTGGAAGCTGCGGGCGATGCCGAGCCGGGCAATTTGGGGCGGGCGGAGGTTTGCAACGTCACGGCCCAGGAAGCGGATCTGGCCGCCGCTCGACCGCGCCACGCCGGTCAACAGGTTGAACGTCGTGCTCTTGCCAGCGCCGTTCGGGCCGATCAGGCCGACGATCTCCGCGGCGTCGAGATGCAGCGCGATGTCCTTCACCGCGACCAGGCCGCCGAACGTCTTGCGCAGACCCGTCGCGGACAGCACCGGTGCGCCGGGATGCGGCAGCGTGCGGGTGGGCAGGGGCGCAGCGTCCGGCCGAACCCCATGGCGCGACGTACGGGGACCGAACAGCCTGCTTAGATGCGGCCATAACCCATCCGGCGCCACCTGCAGCACGAGGACGAGCAGAACGCCGAACACGATCGCCTCATAGTTGCCCTGCGCACCCAGCAGCCGCGGCAACAGATCCTGTAGTTGGTCGCGCACGACCGTCACGAGCCCCGCGCCGAGCAGCGCGCCCCAGACCGAGCCCGCGCCCCCGACCACGGCCATCAACAGATACTCGATGCCGGCGTTGAGGCCGAACGGGGTCGGGTTCACGCTGCGCTGCATATGCGCATACAACCACCCGGCCAACCCGGCGAGCACGGCCGCATAGACGAACGCGAGGATGCGCGTCGCCGGCAGGTCCACGCCGAAGCTCGCCGCTGCGCCCGCGCCGCCGCGCAGTGCCCGGATCGCCCGGCCCACCCGGCTGTCGAGTAGGTTCAGCGTGAGCAGCACGGCCAGCGCTACCGCGATCCAGACCACGACGAAATACTCGCGCGAGCCGGTCAGCGCCAAGGCTCCGAGCCTCAGCGGTGGGATGCCGGACAGGCCGTCGTTGCGGCCGAGCATGTCCAGGTTGCCGACGAGGTAATACAGGCTGACGGCCCAGGCGATGGTGCCGAGCGCTAGATAGTGCCCGGACAGCCGCAAGGTGATGGCCCCGAGCGCCAGCGCGGCGACACCGCTGCCGAGCAGCGCCACCGGCAGCGCGAGCCACGGCGACAGCCCGGCCCCGGTCGTCAGCAGCGCCGAGATATACGCGCCGCAGCCCATGAACGTCGCCTGGCCGAACGAGGTCATGCCGCCGAACCCGGTGAGCACCACGAGCCCCAGCGCAACGATGCCGGCGATCCCCGCATAGTTCGCCAGCGTGATCCAGAAATTCGGCACACCGGGGATGAACGGCACGCACAGCCAAGCCGCGACCAGCGCGAATGTCGCCAGGCGCCTCATTCCTCCTCGGCCGGGCTGCGCAGCGAGCGCCAGAGCAGGACGGGGATGATGACGGTGAAGACGATCACCTCCTTGAACGCGCTGGCGTAGAACGACGACAGGCTCTCGACGCAGCCGACGAGGATGGCGGCGGCGGCGGCCAACGGGTAGCTGACCATGCCGCCGATGATGGCGGCGACGAAGCCCTTGAGCCCGATCAGGAAGCCGCTGTCGTAATATACGGTCGTGAGCGGGGCGATGAGGATGCCGGACAGCGCGCCGATCAGCCCGGCCAGCAGGAACGCGATACGCCCCGAGACCGAGGTCGCGATTCCAACCAGCCGTGCGCCGAGCCGGTTCACCGCCGTCGCCCGTAGCGCCTTGCCGGCGAGGCTGGCGCCGAAAAACCCATAGAGCGCCGCCATCAGCCCCAAGGTGGTCGCGACGATCCATACCGCCTGGCCCGGTATCAACAGGCTGCCGATGTCGTAGCGCGCCTCCGTAAAGCCCGACGTACGGTAGCCCTCCGGCCCGAACAGCACGAGGCCGAGGCCGAGCAGCGCCAAATGCACCCCGATGCTGGCGATCAGGAGAGTGAGGACCGTTGCCTCGGCCAGCGGCTGGAAGGCGAGCCGGTAGAGGTACGGCGCCACGGGCGTGACGATGGCGAGCGTCAGCAGCGCGTCGGCCGCGACCCCGAGCCGCAGCGGCGCCAGGAACCAAGCAAGTGCCGTAATGCCCGCCGGCGTCGCGAGCGTCTCCAAGGCGAGGCGCAGGACGCTGCCGGTCGACAGCAGGCGCCACTCGGCGGCGAGCCCGGCCAGGAAAGCGCCCGCGCCCAATGCGCAGAGCAGCCACACGCTGCCGGGCAGCCGGCCGTCGCCAAGCGCCGCGTAGGTCAATGCGCCATACGCCACAAGCTCGCCCTGCGGGATGAGGATGACGCGGGTGACGGTGAACACCAGCACCAGCGAAAGGGCCAGCAGCGCATAGATCGCCCCGTTCACGACGCCGTCCTGCAGGAGGATCAGCGCGATGTCCGCATCCATAGCTGTATCAGACGAGGTGGATCAGGGCAGCAGCTTCCAAGCGCCGCCGGCGATGGTGACCATCACCCGGGCGCGCTGGTCGAAGCCGTTATGGTCCGTCGGCGTCATCGTCGAGATGCCGTGGGTGAGCACCAGCTCCTTGCTGCCCTCGAGCGCGTCGCGCAGGGCAGCGCGGAACTCGGGCGTGCCGGGCTGGGCGGATTTCAGCGCGATCGGGATGGCGGCCTGCAGCATCATGCCGGCGTCGAAGGCGTGGGCGCCGAAGGTCGCGACGCTGCCGGGTCCGTTCGCGGTTTCGTACCGTTGGACATAGTCGATCGCCACTGTCCGGATTGGATTGCCGGCCGGCAACTGGGCGGCGACCAGGATGGGACCGGCCGGCAGCACGGTGCCCTCGACGTCGCGCCCGCCCACGCGCAGGAAGTCCGAATTGGCGATGCCGTGGGTCTGGTAGTATTTCCCGGCGTAGTTGCGCTCGTGCAGCGTCTTTTGCGGCAACGCAGCGGGGGTGCCGGCGCCGGCGATCAGCACTGCATCGGGCTTGGCCGCAATCAGCTTCAGCACCTGGCCGGTCACGCTGGTGTCGGCGCGGGCGAACCGCTCGGTCGCGACCAGGGCGATGTTGTGCGCGGCAAAGGCCCGCGTCGCCTCCGTGAGCCAGCCGTCGCCATAGGCGTCGTTGAAGCCGATGAACCCCACGGTCTTCACGCCATTGCGCGCCATGTGGTCGGCGATCGCGTCGGCCATCAGACTGTCGTTCTGCGGCGTCTTGAATACCCAATGCCGCTGTGCGTCCATCGGCCCGATCAGCCGGACCGACGCCGCGAGCGAGATCATCGGCACCTTCTTCTCGGCCGCGACGTCGATCATCGCGAGCGACGCGGGCGTCGTGCTGGAGCCGACCAGGGCGTCCACGTTGCTCTCGTCGATCAGCTTGCGGGCGTTGGCGACGGCCTTCGTGCTGTCGGCGGCGTCGTCCAGCACGATGTAGTCCACCTTTTGCCCCGCCACCTCGGACGGCATCAACGCGATCGAATTGCGCTGGGGCACCCCGAGGCTCGCGGCCGGCCCGGTGGTGGAGATGGTGACGCCGATCTTGATCTGCGCCCGGGCCGCGCCTCCGGCCGAAGCGAGCGCCGTTGCCGCCAGCAGCATGATCGCCAGACGACGCATTGCCGTGTTCCCCCATGCCGCGCCGCTGTCGGACCATGCGCGGCTTTCGTGCCGTCCTGGTATGGCCCAGCCTGGATTGTGTCAAGATTTCGAGACCCATCGCCGCCACGTTGCACCGCGGCAGACTTGCGGCACGAGCCGGCATCCGCTTTAGCCTCCCGTGCATGGCTGAACGCTCGTTTCTCGCTGCCGTCGTCTCCCTGAGCGCCAGGCGGGCCACCGCCGTCCTGGTGGCCGGTGCCGTGCTGGCGATCCTGTGCGGCTGGCTTGCCGCCACCCGGCTCGGCGTCACGACCGACATCGACATCCTGTTCAACCCAAGCCTGCCCTGGAAACAGCGCGAGGCCGAGTTGAAGCGCTTGTTCCCGCAGCGGCAGAACCTGCTTGTCGCCGTAGTGGACGCGTCGACGCCGGAGGCTGCGGACGCCACGGCCGCCGGGCTGGCTGCGGCGCTGGCCCGGGACACGGCGCATTTCTACTTCGCCCGGCGGCCGGACGCCTCGCCGTTCTTCGACCGCAACGGGCTGCTGTTCCTCGACCGCGCCACGCTGTCGACGCTGCTGGACCAGACGATCGACGCCCAGCCGTTCCTGGGCCAGCTCGCCGTCGACCCCAGCATGCGCGGCCTGTTCGCAGCGCTGTCGCTCGTGGCGATCGGCGTCGAGCAGGGGGTCGACCTGCATCCGTTCGAGACGGCATTGCGGGGTTTCGGCAACGTCCTGTCTGCTGCCCTGCACGGCAATCCGCAGCCGCTGTCGTGGCAGCGCCTGCTTTCCGGACCGGCGGCGGAGCTCGGCGGGCCATACCGTTTCGTACTGGCGCAGCCGCGGCAGGATTTCGACGCCGTGCAGCCCGGCGGCGCGGCGACCCAAGCATTGCGCCAAGCCGCCGCCCAGCAGGAGTTCGTGCGCGATGGCCAGGCGCATGTCCGCGTGACGGGTGCCGTGGCGCTGGCGGACGAGGAGTTCGCCTCGGCCGCGACCGGTGCCGCCGCCGGGCTGGTGGGCAGCACGGCGCTTGTCGTCGTATGGCTGGCGCTCGCGGTGCGGAGCTGGCGGATGGTCGTCCCGATCCTGCTGACCTTGGCGCTCGGACTGCTGCTGACGACGGCGTTCGCGACCTTGACCGTCAGCCCGCTGAACTTGATCTCCGTCGCGTTCGCCATTCTGTTCGTCGGCATCGCGGTCGACTTCGCGATCCAGTTCAGCGTGCGGTTCCTCGAGGCGCGGACGCAGGCGTGCGACCTGCGTATCGCACTGGGCATAACGGGGCGGCGCGCGGGCGTGCAGATCCTGGTCGCTGCGGCGGCGACCGCGGCGGGGTTCCTCGCCTTCGTGCCGACCGATTTCAACGGAGTGGCCGAGCTCGGCCTGATCGCCGGCGCGGGCATGCTGATCGCGTTCGCCTGCACGCTGGTGTTCCTGCCCGCCGCGTTGACGGTATTCCGCCCGCGGTCGGCAGCGCGGGAAACCGGGTTCGCCTGGGCCGTGCCGCTGGACCGCCTGGTCGCGCGGCGCCGACGGCTCATCTTAGTATTCAGCGGCGGCGTCGCGGCATTCGGCCTCGCCTCC
Source organism: uncultured Acetobacteraceae bacterium (assembly GCA_964657765.1). Classification (GTDB taxonomy): domain Bacteria; phylum Pseudomonadota; class Alphaproteobacteria; order Acetobacterales; family Acetobacteraceae; genus CAHJXG01. The sequence continues at coordinate 20,878 of CAZZWN010000006.1, read as the reverse complement.
TTGCCGCTGCTCACATTCGACAGCGATCCGCTGCATCTGAAAGACAACTCGACCGAGGCCATGCGCACACTCGCGGATTTGTCGGCCAACCCGCTGACCAATCCCTACACGATCGACGTGCTGGCGCCCAATGCGGCGGCCGCGGCGGCCATCATGGCGAAGGTCCAAGCGCTGCCGCCGGTGGCCCAGGTCATCAGCCTGCAGAGCTTCGTGCCGCAGGATCAGCCGGCGAAGCTCGCCCTGATCGCCGACGCGGCCAGCCTGCTGGGACCCACCTTGGCCCCGAGGTCCCCCGCCGCGCCGGTCAGCGTCGCCGACCTGCGGCTGGCAGCGCAGACGGCGCTGGCGCAACTCACACGCGTCCTGCCGCGGTTGCCCGCAGACAGTCCGCTGGCCGTGATCGCCGCCGACATCGGGGCGCTGGCGGCCGCACCCGACGACGTGCTGCTCAGCGCCAACGCGGCGCTGACGCGGTTCCTGCCGCAGCAGGTCGACCGGCTGCGGACGGCGCTGCAGGCGGGTCCGGTCACGGTGGCGACCATACCCGCCGAGCTCGCCCGCGACTGGCTGCTGCCGGATGGCCGGGTGCGGGTGCAGATCACCGCGAAGCCGGACGCCGCCAGCGCCGAGGGGCTGCACCGCTTCGTGGACCAGGTCGAGGCGGTCGTGCCCGACGCCGGCGGCCCGGCGCCGACCATCGTTGCGACGTCGCAGACCATCATCTCCGCATTCGAGCGTGCCGCGCTGGGTGCCTTGGCGGCAATCACGCTGATTCTGTTCGTCGCGTTGCGGCGCGGGCTCGACGTGGTCCTCGTGCTGGCGCCCTTGATGCTGTCGTCGCTGATGACGGTGATCGTGGCGGCATGGCTGCCACTGCCATTGAACTTCGCCAACATCATCGCCTTGCCGCTGCTGCTGGGCGTCGGCGTTTCGTTCAACATCTATTTCGTCATGAACTGGCGCGCCGGGCTGCGGTCGCCGCTGGCCTCGCCGACGGCCCGCGCCGTGATGTTCTCGGCGCTCACCACCGCGACCGCATTCGGGTCGCTGGCGCTGTCCGGCCATCCGGGTACGGCCAGCATGGGCAGATTGCTGCTGCTGAGCCTCGGCTGCACGCTGGTTGCAAGCCTGCTATTCGTTCCGGCGCTGCTTGCTGCAATATCGCCACAACAACGCCAACTGACGCCGTAATCGATTGCTTATATCGTGCGTGCAGTTGGAGTTTGAGTGCTATGGCTTTCGTTCGGACGGGTGTGATCATCGTCGCTTTGCTGCTGGGTTGGGCAGCGGTCCGTGTGCATCCGGCGGCGCACAGCCTGCCGCAGCAGGCTACCCTGTCGCAGTTGGCGCCTCACGCGGCGTCATAGGTCGTCCGGACCGCGCCGGCGCCGTCGAGGGCGGCGCGAACGGCCGGGTCGAGAAGGGCGGCCAGCTCGGCTTCGTGTTCGTAATCCGGCATCAGGCGAGTAAGCGGCGCATCCCGTCGGCTAGCCGGGTGAAAATAGAGCTCGCTCAGGCCGGGCGGCAAATACGGCGCTAGCCTGATAATGCGGTCGGCCGTCATGTGGCCGCTCCAGGCGATACCGAACGCGTAGTCGTTGGCCCGTACCCCCGCACGGCGTGCCTGGGCACGCAGGACGCGCGTCCCGGCATAAAGCGCCCGTTCACCGAGGCCCTGCCGGGTTCCGCAAGCGCGCATGATGCCGGGCGGCTCTGCGGGGATGCGGATCGCGGGCAGGCCATGCTCGGCCCCGGCTTCGAGCAGCAGCCGGCCGACCGTCGGGTGCAGGTGCATATGCTTATGAGCGTTGGCATGGTCGAGACGCAGCCCAGTGGCGGCGAAAACGGCAAATTGCGCCCTGATCTCGGCTGCTAGGAACCGGCGAACGTCAGGGCGGAAGAAGTAGTCGATCCCAAGGCGGAGCTGGTCGGAAGGGAACTGCCCCGCCGCGTCAACCAGACCCGGCGCGGGGCCGACAGCAGGACCCTCGATCACCACAAGATGCAGGCCAACACGCAACTGCGGCAGCCGTCGCGCGCGGCGTATGGCATCGGCTGCGGCGGGGCCTGCGACCATCAGGCTGGCGGTACTGAGGATTCCGTCGCGGCAGGCCCGCTCGACCGCCTCGTTCACCGCCTCTGACATGCCGAAATCGTCGGCGCAGAGGATGACCCGCTTCGGCCCTAGGACAATCGTGTCCGCCCCTCATCGTCGTTGCCATCGCCATCGCCATTGCGAGGAGCGCTTGCGACGCGGCGATCCAAGGCCGCATTCATGATGCTTGGCCCACGTGGCCCTGGATTGCCGCGCCGAAGCCGGCTTGCAATGACGTTTTCCCTCGGGCCGAAGGCGAGTCGGGCCAAATGCGCCAGTCCTGCCGTCGGCCTCAAGCGGCCTTGTTGCGCTCCCGCAGGAACTGGAAGAACTCCACGCCCTCGCGCAGCCGACGCTTCATCATCTGCGGGCTGCGCACCATCTCGCCGACGATCGACGCAATCTTGGGGGCGCGGAAATAGAAGCGTCGATAGAACTCCTCGACGCTCGTGAAGATCTCCGTGTGCGACAGGATGCCAGGGTAGTGCAGCGGCGCAATTTGCACGCCGCGGTCGTCGATCAGCTCGGCGTGCTCGGCATCCAGCCAGCCGTTCTCGACGGCCTGGTTATACAGGAACGTGCCGGGATACGGCGCGGCGAGGCTGACCTGCATGGTGTGCGGGTTGATCTCGGTGGCGAACCGGATCGTCTCTTGGATGGTCTCCTTCGTCTCGCCGGGCAGGCCGAGGATGAAGGTGCCATGGATTTTGATGCCCAGCTCGTGGCAGTCCTTGGTGAACTGCCGCGCCACCTCGATCCGCATGCCCTTCTTGATGTTGTGCAGGATCTGCTGGTTGCCGCTCTCGTAGCCGACCAGCAACAGCCGCAGGCCGTTGTCCTTCAACACCTTGAGTGTCGCCCGCGGCACATTGGCCTTGGCGTTGCAGGACCAGGTGACGCCGAGCTTGCCCAGCTCGCGGGCGATCGCCTCGGCGCGGGGCAGGTTGTCGGTGAAGGTGTCGTCGTCGAAGAATATCTCGCGGACCTGCGGGAAGTCGCGCTGGATCGACCGGACCTCCTCAGCGACATGGCCCGGGCTGCGGACGCGGTAGGTGTGGCCGCCGACCGTCTGCGGCCAGAGGCAGAATGTGCAGCGGCTCTTGCAGCCCCGGCCCGTGTAGATCGAGACGTATGGGTGCATCAGGTAGCCAATGAAGTAGTCCTCGATCCGCAGGTCCCGCTTGTAGACGTCGGACACGAAGGGCAGCTTGTCCATGTCCTGCAGGATTGCACGGTCCTTGTTGTGGACCAGCCGGCCATTTGCATCGCGATAGGAGATGCCGTCGATGTCGGCGAAGTCACGGCCCTCGGCCACCTCGAGGCAGGTGAAGTCGAACTCGTTGCGGGCGACGAAGTCGATCGGTACGCCCTGTTGCAGGCTCTCGGCCGGTTGCACCGCGACCTTCGCGCCGACGAAGCCGATCTTCAGCGCCGGGTTCGCATCCTTCATCGCCTGCGCGACCTGCACGTCCGACGCGAACGAGGGCGTGCTGGTATGGATCACGCACAGCTCGTGCTGCTTGGCCGCGGCCAGGACCGGCTCCATGCCGATATTCGCCGGCGGCGCGTCGATCAGCTTGCTGCCGGGCACCAGCGCCGCCGGCTGCGCAAGCCACGTCGGATACCAGAACGACTTGATCTCCCGTTTCGCCTGGTAGCGCGAGCCGGCACCGCCATCGAAGCCGCCAAACGATGGAGGCTGCAGGAACAGGGTCTTCATCATGCCAATCTATCCCTAACCGGTTCTAACTCGCGCCGGATGTATGACTCGCCGGGCGCGAGCCTCGGCCGTGTCGCTCGAAGTATCTGCCCACGCCAGGCAACCCGGTCCGACCGGTAGCTCGCCAGCATGACGGTGACCGACATAAGGTCGCGGAGGGGCAGGCACCAGATGCCGGCACTGCGCGCAAGGCCGAGGGAGTGGTCGATGCCAAGCCCCACGGCCGCGCGCACGAGCCAGGCAATTGCGAAACCGCCCCAGGCCCAGGCTGCACCGCCCGAAACGCCCACGCACAGCGCAGCCCAGAATAGCGGATATTGCACGCACGACATCGCGAATCCCACAGCCTCAAGGCTCTGGATGGTGCGCGCCCAGCGCAGCTCGTGTGCGAACAGCTCCGGCATGCGGGTTTCGGCCACGGTGGTCGCGGGCACGGTCGCGGCGAGCGCGATCGACAGGCCGCGCGCCTTCACGAGCCGGCCCAGCACCGCGTCGTCCGCTAAATGATCGGCCAGCGCGTGCAGGCCGCCGACGCTGTCCAGCACCGCCCGCGTCAGTGCCATCGTGGCGCCGAGGCAGTCCTGCCGGCCTAGCGCCCGGGCCATCAACGCCCCTGGAAGGAAGGCGTGGTTGATCTGCTCGGCGCCGAGTTGGGTGGCCAACGCCGCGCCGACCGGCAACCCGGCATACAGCGTCGTCACCAAGCCGACACCCGGCGCCTGCAGGCTGGAGACCAACCGGTCGAGATAGTCCGGCATGACATGCATGTCGCTGTCGGCGATGACCAGCACGTCATGACGCGCATACGGCCACATGTTGATGAGGTTCGCGACTTTACGGTTCAGGCCATGCGGAGTGGAGTCCATCACCACCGCCATGTCCAGCGCCGGAAAGCGCTCGCGCAGCCGGTCCAGCACCCCAAGGGCCGGATCGGACTGATCCTGCAGGCCGAAGACGATCTGGAACTCGGGATAGACCTGCGCGCAGAAGCTGGCGAGCGCTTCCTCGAGTAACGGCTCAGCACCATGCAGCGGCTTCAGGATCGTGACCGGCGGCCGCCGGTTTGGTGTCGCCGGCCGGCGGTTGGTGAACCGGTTGACGGCGAACCAGCCGGCGGTTGACTGCAGGACGCCGGCAATCGTGAGCGCAGCCGCCCCCAAGGTGAAAACTTCGATCACGCATTGCGTCCTATCAAGCCAGCGTGCCGCCCGATAGATCGGCGATCTTGCGTTGCAGGCTTTGGATCAGCGGCGTGGCGTCGCCGGAGCCGAGCAGCGAGCGGAAATCCGAACGCTGCACTGCGACCCGGCTGATGGAGCCATTCAGCAACACATCCACTGCGCGCCAGCCAGCCTGGGTGCGGCGCATGACGTAGTCGATCCGTGTCGGCGCGCCGCTTGTCGGCACGATCTGAGTCGCCACGACCTGGTCTGCGCCTACGCTGCGGCTCTCGGGCAACAGCTCCAATTTTTCGCCGCCAAAGCTGTCGAAGTTGGCGACGTAGCTCGCCACGGTGAAGCGGCGGAACACATCCAGCAACTGCGACTGCTGTGCCGGCGGCAGCGCAGACCAGCGCGGCCCGACCGAGGCCTGCAGGATGCCCGGAACATCGAACGCGCCTTCGACCAGCGGCGCAAGTGTTGCGAAACGCTGCGGAAACGGCGTCGCCTTGCCGGCGTGCATGCCAGCGAGCAGGCCGCGGTTGAGCGCCGCAATCGGGGAGGCGGCCTCCGTATCGGCGGCAACCGCCAGGCGGCTGAAACAGGGAAGCAGCGACCCAGCCAGCATCAGACGCCGGCTGACCTTCATCGCGCGGGCGCCATGAACGTCTGCTTGGACGCGTCCTGCCCGAGTGCATTCATGGCTGTGACGACAATGTCCTTGGCGCCGAGCCCGGCCTCGATGATCTGCGCAGCCGGCACGTTGTGATCGATGAACCGGTCGGGCAAGGTCATGGAACGGACCCGCACGCCGCCATCCAGCAGGCCGCGCATAGCAAGGTGTTGCAGGATCGCCGCGCCGAAACCGCCAATCGAACCCTCCTCGACGATGATCAGCACGGCGTGGTGCCGGGCTAATTGCTCGACCATGGCGACGTCGAACGGCTTGGCGAACCGGGCGTCGGCGACGGTGGTGGACAGCCCGCGCGCGGCCAGCTCATCCGCCGCCCGCAGGCTGTCGGCAAGCCGGGTGCCGAGGCTGAGGATTGCGATCGCGGAACCCTCGCGTAGGATGCGGCCGCGGCCGATCGCGAGCGGCGTGCCGCGCTCGGGCAGCGTGACCCCGCTGCCCTCGCCGCGGGGATAGCGCACGGCGCTGGGCCGGTCGTCGATGCCAGCGGAGGTCGCGACCATGTGCATCAGCTCGAGCTCGTCCGCCGGCGCCATCAGCACGAAGCCGGGCAGGCAGCCGAGATAGGCGAGGTCGAAGCTGCCGGCGTGCGTCGCGCCGTCCGCGCCGACCAGCCCTGCGCGGTCGATGCCGAACCGCACCGGCAGGCCCTGGATGGCGACGTCGTGCACGACCTGGTCGTAGGCGCGCTGAAGGAAGGTGCTGTAGATGGCGCAGAACGGCCGCAGCCCCTCGGTCGCCATGCCGGCGGCGAAGGTGACGGCGTGCTGCTCCGCGATGCCGACGTCGAAGCAGCGCTCCGGAAAACGCTTGGCGAAGCGGTCGAGGCCGGTGCCGGTCGGCATCGCGGCGGTGACGGCGACGATGCGGTCGTCGACGGCGGCCTCGGCGATCAGCGCGTCGGCGAACACGCGGGTGTATTGCGGCGGGCCCGGCGGCGCCTTGGCCTGCTCGCCGGTGATGACGTTGAACTTGCTGACCCCGTGATACTTGTCCGGGCTGGCTTCGGCGGGGGCATAGCCGTGGCCCTTCTTGGTGATGACATGCAGCAGGATCGGGCCACTTTCCTCGGCCTCCCGCACATTGCGCAGCACCGGCAGCAGGTGGTCCAGGTTGTGCCCGTCGATCGGCCCGACGTAGTAGAAGCCCAGCTCCTCGAACAGCGTGCCGCCCGTCAGGATGCCGCGGGCATATTCCTCGGCCCGCCGAGCAGTGCGCTGGATGCCGCGCGGGAACCGCGTCGCCATGCGGGAGGCGAGGTCGCGCAGGTTCAGGAACGAGCGGCTGCTCATCAGTCGCGACAAATAGGCGCTCATGGCGCCCACGGGCGGCGCGATCGACATGTCGTTGTCGTTCAGGATGACCAGCAGCCGGGACCGGCGGGCGCCGGCGTTGTTCATCGCCTCATAGGCCATGCCCGCGCTCATCGCGCCGTCGCCGATCACCGCGACGACATGGCGGTCCGTTTGCCCGTGCAGGTCATGCGCAACCGCCATGCCGAGCCCGGCGGAAATGCTGGTGCTGCTATGCGCCGCGCCGAAAGGGTCGTATTCGCTCTCGCTGCGTCGGGTGAAGCCCGAGAGGCCGCCCGGCTGCCGCAGGGTGCGTATCCGGTCGCGTCGGCCGGTCAGGATCTTATGCGGATACGCCTGATGCCCAACGTCCCACAGCACCCGGTCGCGCGGGGTGTCGAATACCGCATGCAACGCGACCGTCAGTTCGACGACGCCAAGCGACGCGCCCAGGTGCCCGCCCGTGGTGCTGACGACGTCGATCGTCTCGGCCCGCAACTCGTCGGCAACCTGTTTTAGCTGTTCTGCCGAGAAATTGCGCAGGTCGGACGGTACGTTGACGCGATCGAGGGTCGGGGTTGCGGGACGGGGTGGGAGCGGGATGCTCGCGTTCATTTGGTCTTTCAGCTCCCCCCGCGTGGCTTACCAGGCGGCTGTTGATTCTCGGGTCAGAAACGGTCGAAATCCAGTTAGTTCAGGCTAATTCGTTCAAACACATCGGATAAACGTCAACATGTTGCAGCGGGGAGACTTCTGAAAAGCATTCCTACTGTCCGGCGCACGCCACAAACACGTCCCGATTCGATCAGATAACACGGGGTGGAGCCCGGTGTCTTGTCCACGTAATATGGGTAGACACTACCGAAGCCCAAACTGCCATGCCAGACCGGCCGGCTCCAACGCAATGGTCTGTTGCATATAAGCCACGGTTCTGAGCCATAACAGACACAATACTCTTTTGGATCGCCCCGCGAACCTAGGTGAGTGCGATATGGTTGATGACGCTGCACATGACGGTCGGAGAAAATCTGGATGATGCGTGTCGTCTTAGCCCAACCCCGAGGTTTTTGCGCCGGAGTGGAGCGGGCGATCGAGATCGTGGAGCGCGCGCTGGCCAAGTTCGGGCCGCCGATCTACGTGCGCCACGAGATCGTGCATAATCGCCACGTGGTTGAGGACCTGCGGACCCGCGGCGCGATCTTTGTCGACGAGCTCGACGAGATACCGCCGGGTTCGATGACGGTGTTCAGCGCGCATGGAGTCGCCAAACGAGTCGAGGAGCTCGCGGCCGAGCGTGGTTTGCCGGTGTTCGATGCGACCTGCCCGCTGGTTGCCAAGGTCCATGCGGAGGGTCGGCGCTATGCGGCGCAGGATCGCGAGATCGTGCTTGTCGGCCATGCGGGACACGCAGAGGTCGAGGGCACGATCGGGCAGATCCCCGGCAAGGTGCATCTGGTACAGACAGTCGAGGATGTGGCGACGCTGCAGGTCGGTTCGGCCGAGCGCCTGGCCTACATCACGCAGACCACGCTTTCGGTCGATGACACGCGGGGTATCATCGCGGCATTGCAGGGCCGGTTCCCATCCATCGTGGGTCCGGACGTGCGCGACATCTGCTATGCCACCCAAAACCGGCAGCAGGCGGTGCATGATTTGGCTAAACAGGTGGACCTGATTTTGGTCGTAGGCTCGAAGAACAGCTCCAATTCCAACCGCCTGCGTGAGATCGGCCAGGAGCTGGGCAAGCCTAGCTACTTGATCGACGACGCGTCGGCATTGGAGCGCGAATGGTTCACGGGCGTGGACACCGTCGGGCTTACGGCGGGGGCCAGCGCGCCGGAGATGCTGGTGCAGGGCGTGCTGGATGGGTTGCGGCGGTTTCGCGAGGTGAACGTGTCCACCCTGGCGGGCGTTGCGGAAGATGTGAAGTTCAAGTTTCCGGCCGAATTGAGCTAGGTCGAGGGGGTTTATAGATGTCCGTTCCCATGAGGCAGGTAGCGCGTGTCGGTGCCTATGTCGTCAAGCAGCATATGCTGGGCCGTAAACGCTACCCGCTGGTGTTGATGCTGGAGCCGTTGTTCCGCTGCAACCTTGCATGCTCCGGCTGCGGCAAGATCGACTACCCTGCCGAGATCCTGAACCAGCGGCTGTCGGTGGCGGATGCGCTGGCGGCGGCGGACGAGTGCGGCGCGCCGGTGGTGTCGATCGCCGGCGGCGAGCCGTTGCTGCACAAGGAGATGCCCGAGATCGTCGAGGGCCTGCTGGCGCGCAAGAAGTTCATTTATCTCTGCACGAACGCGCTGCTGCTCGAGAAGAAGATGGACCAATACAAGCCGCATCCCGACTTCTCGTGGGACGTGCATCTGGACGGCGACCGCGAGGTGCATGACCGTTCCGTCAGCCAGGCGGGGACCTACGACCGGGCGGTGGCCGCGATCAAGGAGGCAAAACGCCGCGGCTTCCGCGTCAGCATCAATTGCACGTTGTTCGATGGCGCCGAGCCGGAGCGCGTCGGCAAGTTCTTCGACGATGTGATGGCGATGGGCGTGGACGGGATCATGACTTCGCCGGGCTATGCGTATGAGCGGGCGCCGGACCAGGCGCATTTCCTATCGCGCCAGAAGACGAAGCAGTTGTTTCGCGACATCCTGACCTATGGCAAGGGCAAGAACTGGAAGTTCACCCAGTCGCCGCTGTTCATGAACTTCCTGGCTGGGAACGAGAACTACACGTGCTCGCCCTGGGGCAAGCCGACGCGCAACGTGTTCGGCTGGCAGCGTCCCTGCTACTTGTTGGGGGAGGGCTATGCGAAGACGTTCACCGAGCTGATGGAAAGCACGAATTGGGACAAATACGGCACCGGCAACTACGAGAAATGCGCGAACTGCATGGTGCATTCGGGGTATGAGAGCACCGCGGTGATGGACGCCGTGAAGTCGCCGATGAAGACGATGGTAACGGCGTTGCGCGGCCCGAAGCTGACTGGCCCGATGGCGCCGGAGATCGACCTCGCGAACCAGCGTCCGGCCGAGTACATGTTCAACCGGCATGTGCAGGAGAAGATGGCCGAGCTGAAGCATAAGCCGCGCGGCAAGCCGCAGGTTGCGGACGCCGCCGACTGAATCCGGGTTTTTGCGCCGTGGTGATGCTGCGAGCGATAAGGCGAACTTAAGTCGTCTTATCGACCAGCGTTACCGAGCGCGCGCAATCCGGGCGGCGCCGGCCACGCAGAGGACCTCGAACAGCATCGACGCCCCGTGGAACGCTGTCATGCCCCCGACGTCGAACGGGGGCGAGACCTCGACCACATCGGCAGCAACCACATCCAGGCCCATCAGGCCGCGGACGATGCGCTGCGCCTCGATCATCGTCAGGCCGCCCGCCTCGGGCGTGCCGGTGCCGGGCGCCCAAACCGGGTCGAGGCTGTCGATGTCGAACGACAGATAGCATGGCCCGGCGCCGACCACGCGGCGCGCCTCCTCGACGGCCCAGCGCCAGCCGCGGTCGTGCAGCTCGTCCATCGGCATGACGCGCATGCCGCTGCTTTCGCTGAATTCCCATAGGCTGCCGGGCACGGTGCTGGTGCCGCGCAGGCCGATTTGGATCACGCGGGCCGGGTCGAGCAGCCCGTCCTCCACCGCCCGGCGGAACGGCGTGCCATGGTGGATGCGCGATCCCATGTAGTCGTCGCCGGTGTCGCCATGCGCGTCGATGTGCACCATGCCGATGGGGCCATCAGCCGCGACGGCGCGCAGGATCGGCCAGGCGATCGAATGGTCGCCCCCCACGCTGACCGGAGTCACCCCGGCGCCAACGACCCGGCGATAGAACGCCTCGATCTCATTCAGTGCGGCGGCGAGATCGTACGGGTTCTCGATCCAGCAATCGCCGAGGTCGCGGATCCGTAGGTCGTGGAACGGCTGCGCGCCGGTCGCGGTGTTGATGGGGCGCAGCAGGCTCGATTGGTTGCGCACTTCGCGCGGGCCATGCCGGGCGCCGGCGCGGTTGGTGACCCCGCCATCGAACGGGACGCCGATCAGGCCGATGTCGACGGCCGTGAGGTCCTGGGTGTGCGGAGTTCGGAAAAAGGTCGGGATGCCCACATAGCGCGGCTGCTTTTGCGGGTCCGACATCGCGGGGTAGTTGCGGGCGGGTTTCATTTCATCCATGGCCAGCGCCTATAGCCGACCCAGCGCCTGCACGCGAGTGACGAGCGCATGTCGGGCACGGGTGGCGTCGCCGGCCAACCCGATCAGCGCCGGGATCTGCCAGGGCCGGCCCAGCACCGCCGCGCCCACGCGCACCATGCCGATGCGCCCGGCCGAGTCGAGCGCGACCAGCGCGGCCCGCGGCAGATCGCGCGCGGCCACGTCGCACACCGCGCGCAGCACCGCGAACGGCAATCCGTACTGTCGGGCCACGGTGGCCACGGCGGCGCTTTCGAGGTCGACTGCGACGGCGCCGGTGCGCGCGTGCAGCGCTGCCTTGGCCTTGGCGGTCGCGACGATTTCGCCGCCGCCATAAAGCGCGCCTGCGGTCGGGCCGCCAAGGCGAGCCATCAGCGCCGGGTCGGCCTCCCACCGCGCGGCGTCGAGCAGGACCACGGACGGCACCAGCATCGTGCCGGCGGCCAGCGCCGGGTCGAGGCCACCCGCAAGGCCAAAGCTTATGAGCCCGGCGACGCCCTGCGCGACCAGCCGGGCCGCAGCCGAATTGGCGCCCGTAGCATTGCCACCACCCGTCTCGACCGGAACCCCGAGCCGCCGGGCGACCCGCGCCTCAGCCTCTAGGCCGACAACGATGCCGAGTTGGCCATGGTCCGGCACTCAGAACCCAAACGTCACCCGGCGGCTGTTGCCCCGCTGCAGGTTGCGGAATCGCGCCAGCGCCAGCAACGGAAAGAACAGCCGGTAGCCGTGGTAGCGCAGGTAGAACACCCGCGGGAATCCCACGGCGGTATAGGGCAGCTCGTCCCACTCGCCATCGTCCCGCTGGGTGGCGGCAAGGTATTCGGCGGCGCGGGCGACGGCGGGGCCGGTCTCCCCAGCCGCCATCAGGCCAAGCATCGCCCAGGAGGTCTGCGACGGGGTGCTGGTGCGATACTTGCCGGGCGGGCTGGCGGCGTAGCTTTCTTCGTCCTCGCCCCAGCCGCCGTCGTCGCGCTGCCGGGCCAGCAGCCAGTCGCGGGCGCGCTGGATCGCCGGGTCGTCGTGCGGCAGCCCGGCCGCGTTCAGCGCGCACAGCACGGACCAGGTGCCATAGATGTAGTTGGTGCCCCAGCGGCCGAACCAACTGCCGTCCGGCTCCTGGTCGGCGCGCAGGTAGGCAATGGCGCGGGCCATGGCCGGCTCATCGGCGGCATGGCCGAGCTGCGCCAGGAACGACACGCAGCGCGCAGTCACGTCGGCGGTCGGCGGGTCCAGCAATGCGCCGTGGTCGGCAAACGGGATGTGGTTCAGGAAGTCGTGCGTGTTGTCGGCGTCGAAGGCACCCCAGCCACCGTTGCTGCTCTGCATGCCCAGGATCCAGTCGCGCGCGCGCGCCACGCTCTGCGCATGGGCCGGGTCGCCGTTGCGGTGCAGCAGCATGCCGACGACGGCGGTGTCGTCCACGTCGGGGTAATGCGCATTCTCGTACTGGAACGCCCAGCCTCCGGGCGGCACGTCGGGCCGCGAGAGCGCCCAGTCGCCGCGCAGCTCCGTCACTTGCCGCTCCACCAGCCAGGCGCAGGCGGCGTCGATGCCGGGGGTCGCCACGCCGTCGGCCTCCGCGACTGCATGGCCGGCGAGGCTCGTATCCCAGATCGGCGATAGGCACGGCTGGCAGTATGCCTCGGTGTCCGTCACAATCAGCAGCTTCCGCACCGCGCGCCAGGCGATCGCGGCCTCGGTGTGGTCGAGGCCGTGGCCCAAGGCGTCGAACATCATGACGGTGTTGGCCATGGCGGGGTAGATGGCGCCCAGGCCGTCCTCGCCGTTCAGGCGTTCGGTGATGAAGGCGACGGCGTCGTCGATGGCGCGGTTGCGTATGCCGTTCGGGAAGGCGGGCTCGACGACGCGGACGACGCTGTCGACCGCCTTGAACACGTGACCCCAGGCCGAGCGGTAGGGGCCGCGGATCCAGTTGCGCACCGACTCCGGCGGGGTCCGGAACAGTTCCGGTATCGTCACCTTGCGTGGGTTGCGGGCGCGGGGACGCAGCGCCATCAGCACCAGCAGCGGCACAAGGACGGTGCGCGACCAGTAGGATATCTTGGAGAGATGAAAGAAGAACCACTGCGGCAGGTGCATGATCTCGACCGGCATGACCGGCACGGCGCGCCATGGCACCTGTTCGAACAGGGCGAGCTGGATGCGGGTGAACACGTTGGTGCGCTCTGCCCCGCCGGCGGCGAGGATGGCGGCGCGGGCACGGGCCATGTGCGGCGCGCTGGGCAGGTCCCCGACGGCCTTCAGCGCGTAGTAGGCCTTCACGCTGGCGGATAGGTCGAAGGGTCCGTCGTGGAACAGCGGCCAGCCGCCATGCGCGCCCTGGATCCGGCGCAAATAGACGCCGATCTTGGCCTGCAGCGACGTGTCGATGCGGTCGAGGTAGTGCTCGAGCAGCACATACTCCGCGGGGATGGTCGCGTCGGCCTCAAGCTCGAAGACCCAATGCCCGTCAGGCTTTTGCCGGGTGCCGAGCGCCCCGGCAGCGCGGGCGATAGCGTGTTCGAGGACATCGTCGTCGAATTGGACGCTGCCGATGTGGGTCAGGATCTCACTTGGCATGGATGTGCAATCTACTTTTGTCACACGGTCAGGAGGGTTGATGCTGCAGTGCAACCTGATCTGATGGCACCTTCAATCGTCGCGGGCAAGCCGGTGGCGGTCCAGTCGCCGGCCAGCGCCAGGTTCGGCCAGCGCGTCCGTGCCGGGGGGCGCCTGCGGTCCTGGTCCGGGGTCGCAGCAAATGTCGCGCGCTTTTCCTTCACCACGCGCCAGGCCGGCATCGCGTCCGGCAGGCGCAAGACGGTGCGGACGTCGCGCCAGACTTCGGCGGCGAGCTCGGCGGCGGGTGCGTCCACCCGGCGGTTGCCGGCGCTGATTGTGGTGCTGACCACGCCCGGCTTTACGAACACCCACTCGGCCGTGCCGCCGATCAGCCCGGTGAACCCCGCCTCGCCCGGGTCGGCGTCGCAGCGAAAATGCACGTTCAGGATGGCCTCGAACCGGTCCGGCACCAGCAAATCCGGCACCAGCGTCGCGGCGACGGGCGCCGGAGTGGCAACGATGACGGCCTCGTCATTGGCCACCGGGCGGTCGCCGATCGCGACGACCCGGCCGGCGACGAACCCCAGGCTGCCGACCCGATGGCTCAGCAGCACGTCGGCGCCGTGCGCGATTAACCAGGCGACGGCCGGGTCTATGAAGCTCTCGGACAGCCCGTCGCGCGGGTAGGCCGGGATGCAGGCAGCGCCGCCCAGCGCCAGGCTTTCGTCCATAACGGCGCCCAGCAGCTCGGCGCTTGCGGTTTCCGGTGGGGTGTTCAGGGCAGCGACCGCGAGAGGCTCCAGCAGGCGGCGATACAGCTCGCCCGCATGTAGAATACCGGCGACTGTGGCATCTGGGCCACGGTGTCGCAGCATCAGCACGGGCAGGAACTCACGCAGCCTCGCACCTGGCACGCGGCGGCCGCGGCGGAACAGCCACCATGGCATGCGGCCGCGGTTCGGGCGCACGGTCCAGCGCTCGCCGCTGGCGACGTCCATGAAGGGGAACACCGGCGCACCGGGTCCGGCCATGGTGTCGCGGGCGCCGATACGGTCGAGGAAGGCGTAGGCGTCGCGGTTGCCGGACAGCAGCAAATGGTTGCCGTTATCGAGCCTGCAGCCGAGTTCGCGGTCGAAATAGGACCGGCAGCGGCCCCCAGCGGCGGGCCCGGCCTCGTGCACGGTCACGCGGACGCCGCGCGCGACCAGCTCCATGGCGGCGGAAAGGCCGGCAAGGCCAGCACCTATGATGTGAACGTGCGCGGGGACATGCGCGGAGGCAGGGATCATACAGCGTACTTGAGGGCGATCAGTGCTTTCTGCCACTTCGGTACGCGTACAGGCTTATTGAGTGTTGCCCATCCGCGACGGTCCAGCCGGCGCAACAGGGCATTGTAGGACGCGCCCATCAGCCGGGCCGGGCGCATGGCGGCGGGATTGCAGCGGCGCATGGCGGCGTCGGCCTCGGTAAAATGCCGGTGCGCGTCGAGCGCCACACGGGCGCAGACGGCGGCGAGGCCTGGATGACCGAGCGCCGCGGCGGGGTCGGCGGGCACCCCGGCGTCACGCAGCCACTCCCGCGGCAGATACAGCCGGCCGCGTGCGGCGTCCTCCGCCACGTCGCGCAGGATGTTCGTGAGCTGCAGCGCCCGGCCGAGATGCCAGGCCACGGTGTCGGCCTCGGCCGAGGCGTCGCCGAAGGCGCGCACCGAGAGGCGGCCGACTGCGGCGGCGACCCGGTCGCAATACAGGTCGAGCTCGGCCAGGGTCGGCGCGACGATGACGGTCTCCGCGTCCATCTGCATGCCGTCGATCACGGCGATGAAGTCGTCCTGGCGCAGCGCATAGAGCCGGATGGCCGGCAACAATACGCGGGTCACGGCGTCGTCGGTATGGCCGGCATACAGCCCGGCGATGCGGGTGCGCCAGGCGGCGAGGCCGGCGAGCTTATCGGGCAGTGGGCCGGGCTCGTCCGCGACGTCGTCGACGATGCGGCAAAAGGCGTAGATCGCATACATCGCTGCGCGCCGGTCCGCCGCGAGCACCTTCATGCCCCGATAGAACGAGGTGCCGGCGCGCCGCACCAGCGCCTCGACCTCCTGCAGGTCCGCCGCCGCCGCGCCGAGCGGGGTCATGCCAGCCATCGCAATGCGGCAAGCAGGCTGCCGGCAACGTCGGGTTTCCGCAGCTTGACCCGGGTGGCGACCGGGTCGCCATGGCGGAGCCGCTGCGCCAGCCGGCGCGACAGCCCCAGGATGACCGCGACCTCCATACGCAGGCGGCGGTCCCGGGTGCTGCGGGGCAGGCCGGCGGCTTCGTCATGCAGTTGGTCCACCTGATCAAGCAACTGCATGAACACGGCGCGCAATCCCGGCGTCTCGGCTGGGCCGGCGAGTTCGGCAACGCTTGCCCCGGCGGCGGCCAGCATGTCGCCGGGCAAGTAGCAACGGTCGAGCGCAGCCAGGTCCTTGGCCCCGTCCTGCAGATGGTTCAGCACCTGCAACGCGGCGCATAATGGGTCGGACGGGGCGTGGGTCGCCGGATCTTCGCCGTGCAGATCCAGCACGTGACGGCCGACCGGCATTGCGGACAGGCGGCAGTAGTCGTGCAGCTCGGCCCAACTGGCGTAGCGGCGCTTGGTGGCGTCCTGGCGGAATGCGGCCAGCAGGTCCTGCGCATGCCGCGGCGTCACACCGGTTTCCGCCAGGCTTGCGCGCAGTGCCGTGCCGCTCGGGGAGCCGCCGTCGGCGTGGCCGAGCAGCACGGCCTCCATGCGGTCAAGGCGGGCGATCTTGTCGCTAGCATCCAACGCGGGGCTGTCGGCGATGTCGTCGGCGTTGCGGGCGAAGGCATAGAAGGCGTGCACATGCGGGCGCAGGGCTGGGCGGATCAGGGCGGAGCCGACCGGAAAGTTCTCGTCGCCGCGGTCCTTGCCGGACCAGGTCTCGACGGAGTCGAGCGCGCTGCTCATGCGCCGATCCCCTGGTAGGCGCGGCGTTTCCACACGACGCCGCGGCCGCGATGGTGGTCGACGGCGGAGCCGACCGTCGCCGCCAGATAGAAGCAGGCGATGCCGGGCAGGGCGAGCGCCCAGAGCGGCGACTGCCGGAACCGCCGCAGCGTCGGCAGGAACGACGCCGCCGACCCGAGCCAGGCGAGCGCACCCATGGCCCGCGCCGCACCATGCCCGAACAGCGCCAGCAACGGCGGCGCCAGCCACACCAACGCCAGGCCGAGCACGGTGCCAAGCAGGATCGGCGGCGAGAACCGCAACTGTACGTAGGCGGTCCGCGCGACCATGCGCCAGATGTCGGCGGCGCCGGGGTAGGGCCGCACGCTGCGCGCCAGCCGGCTGTGGCCAAGCCAGATGCGGCCGCCTCGCTTCACCGCGGCCGCGAGCGCCACGTCGTCGATCAACGCGCCGCGGACGGCCTCGATGCCGCCGATGCGGTCCAGGGCACGGCGGCGCAGCAGCATGGTGCCACCCGCCGCCGCCGCGGTGGCGCGCGTCGGATCGTTCACCCAAGCGAACGGATACAGGAGCTGAAAGAAGAACACGAAGGCCGGCACCAGCGCGCGCTCCGCCAGCGTGGCGCAGCGCAGCTCGACCATCTCGGACACGAGGTCGAGGCCGTCCCGCTCCGCCTTCGCGACCAGGGTCGAGACGTGGGCGGGATCGTGCAGGATGTCGGCGTCGGCCAGCAGGATCAGCCCGGCCGTCGTGTGGGCAACGCCCTGCGACACCGCCCAGAGCTTGCCGCTCCACCCCGGCGGACGCGGATTGCCGTCGAGCACGACCAGGCGCGGGTCGTCGAAGGCGCGTGCGATCGCGCCCGTCCCGTCGGTGCTGCCGTCGTCGACCAGAATGATGCGCAGCCGCCCGGCGTAGTCCTGGATCAGCAACGAGCGCAGCGCGTCGCGAATGCCCTCGGCCTCGTCCCGGGCGGGGACGACGATATCCACGGCAGGGGCGTCGACAAAGGGCCGCGCCGGCGCCAACGATGGGCCCGCTTGCCAGAACCGGCCATGCAGCGCCAGCAGATAGGCCCAGGCCAGCAGCGCCACGACCCCTAGCGCCGTCATGCCGGCAGCAACCCGGCGGCGCGGAACCATGCAACGGCGTCCGCCACCGCCTGCCGCGCCGGACGCGGGGCGTAGCCGAGTTCCGCGACCGCCTTGGCCGGACTGAAATACATGCGCTTCTTGGCCATCGCCAGCATCTCCCGCGTCACCAGCGGCTCGATGCCGAACGCCCGCGCGGCGCCCTCCATGCCGAGCGCCACCGGCCAGAGCACGCCATGCGGCAGCCGAACGCGGCGTGGGGTGCGCCGGCCCATCACGTCGTCCACCATCGCGAGCAGGTCCGGCATGTCGAGGTCATGCCCGCCCAGTATATAGGACTGGCCGATCCGTCCACGCTCCAGCGCCAGCGCATGGCCCTCGGCGACGTCGTCGACATGGACGATATTGAGCCCGGTATCGACATAGGCCGGCATGCGCCCGGCCGCGGCGTCCAGCACCATCTTGCCGGTCGGCGTCGGCTTGATGTCGCGAGGGCCGACCGGGGTGGAGGGGTTCACGATCACCGCCGGGACCGCATGGTCGCGCACCAGGTCCCGCACGGCCTGCTCGGCCAGGTACTTCGACCGCTTGTAGACGCCGACGATGCCGTCCGGGTGCACCGGCGTGTCCTCGGTCCCCGGCGTGCCGTCGCCGATCAGGCCGAGCGCCGCGACGCTGCTGCAGTAGACGATGCGCTCCGCCCCGGCGGCGGCGGCGGCCAGCAGCAGCGCGCGGGTGCCCTCGACGTTGGCGGCCAGCATGGGGCCCGGCTCGGGCACCCACAGCCGGTAATCGGCGGCGACGTGCACGACATACCGGCATCCCGCGACCGCGGCGGCGAGTGACGGCGTGTCGCGCAGGTCGCCCTCCGCGAGCTCCGCCGGCAGGTCCGCGATGTTGCGCCGGTCGCCGCCGGGCCGCACCAATAGGCGCAGGGAGTGGCCGCGGGCGAGCAGGGCTCGGGCGACGGCGGACCCGACGAAGCCGGTTGCGCCGGTGACGAGTGTGGGCTGGATGGCAGGCAAGGGCGCTCCTC
>CAZZWN010000006.1:0-1971 GCA_964657765.1 uncultured Acetobacteraceae bacterium | reverse complement strand
AAGCCGGTTGCGCCGGTGACGAGTGTGGGCTGGATGGCAGGCAAGGGCGCTCCTCATGGGCGGTCTATGGTTGCACGGGATGGGCTGGTATGGTGCCCGGCCCTTATACGCAGGCCCCGCTAGCATGAAACGCATTTCGATTGTGCTGGCCCTTGCGGGACTGGCCGTGTCCGCGCTGCTGGTGGCATGGTTCGATGCGGGGCAGGTGCTGGGCGTGGCCCTGTCGGTCGGATGGCAGGGTTTCGCGGTGCTGTCGCTGTGGCAGGCGGGGCTGTTCGTGGTGCTGGGGCTGGCGTGGACGACGACGCTGCCGGGCGTGCGGCCGGGCGTGCTGATCTGGGGACGCATGGTGCGGGATTCCGCGACCACATGCCTGCCGTTCTCGCCCGTGGGCGGCTACGTGCTGGGCGCGCGGGCGATCACGGTGCGCGGCGTCGCCTGGCCGACCGCGGCGGCGGGGACCGTCGTCGACGTGACGGCGGAGATCATGGGCCAGTTCATGTTCAGCCTGTTCGGGGTGCTGGCGTTGGTGCTGCTGCGCCCGGGCTCGCCGCTGCTGGCGCCGGCCGGCATCACCCTTGCCTTGGCGGCGGCGTTGGCGGCGGTGGCGGTGCGTTTCCGCCGGGCGATCGGGCGTGGGCTGCGCGGTCTGGGTCAGCGGCTGCTGGGCGAATGGTTTCGCGGACAGGGCGGCCTCGACCGGGTGCGGACCGAGATGGCCCGGCTGTACGGCAATCCGCGCCGGCTGCTGCTGGCCAGCATCGTGCACCTGCTGGGCTGGTTCCTCACAGGCGTCGGCACCTGGATCAGCCTGCGCCTGCTGGGGTTCGAGGCCGCGATGCTGCCGATTCTGGCGCTGGAGGCGCTGCTGGACGCGCTGGTCGCCGCCGCCTTCGTCGTGCCCGGCGCCGTGGGGGTGCAGGAGGCCGGCTATGTCGGCCTCGGCGCCGCGTTCGGCGTGCCGCCCGACATGGCGCTCAGCGTCTCGTTGCTGCGGCGCGCTCGCGACCTGGCGCTGGGGCTGCCGATCTTGCTGGTATTCCAGTGGATCGAGCTGCGGCGGATCAGGGTCGTCTAGAAGGGTTTGATCGCCGACCGCTATGCCGGTGGCAGGAGCGTCCCATAGGCGTCCGACATCGCCTCGATCGCCTCGAGCTTGGCGGCGAACAGCGACCAGTCGTCATGCTCGGCGATCGGCGCCCAGATCGCCTCGACCTCCTCGACCAGCATGGTGCAGGGGCTGGGACCGGCGAAATAGGGATGGTCCAGCTTGACGCCTGGGGCGGGCGCATAGTCCGCCAACGCGGTGCGGACCTCGGCGAAGGTGGGGTGCGCGTAGTGCTCGCCCGCCGGCCCGGCGTCGGCGCGGGCGGCGCTGGCCAGGCCGCCGTGCCAATCGAAGAACGCCCGCTCGAAACCGATGCGGCTGGCGTCCAGGAAGGCCCACCAATGCGCGGCGAGCCAAGCATCCTGCTCCGCGCTGGCCGGACCGAGGCCGAGGCGGCGCAACACGGCGAGGTCGAGCGCCCGCTGGAACTGCGGCGCGAAGGCCTCCAGCACCGTCTCCAGCGCGGCTTTGCTGGACAGCGGCAGCAGGCACTCGGCCAGCCGCACCAGGTTCCAAAGCAGCGTGTCGGGTTGGCGTCCATAGGCGTAAAGGCCGTTATAATCGAAATAGGCGGCGGTGAACTCGGGATCATAGGTCGGCACGAAGCGCCAGGGGCCGTAGTCGAAGCTCTCGCCGGTGATGTTGATGTTGTCGGTGTTCAGCACGCCGTGCACGAAGCCGGCCGCCATCCACTCCGCGCCGAGCCGCGCGACGCGGGCCGCGACGTCGGCCAGGAATGCGGCGGCGCGCTCGGCCGGGTCGTCGCGCCATGCCTCGGGCAAGTAGGTGCGGATGGCGTAGTCGAGCAGCCGGGCGATGTTGTCCGGCTGTTTAAGGTAGGCGAAGCGCTGGAACGAGCCGAT
>CAZZWN010000005.1:0-27973 GCA_964657765.1 uncultured Acetobacteraceae bacterium | reverse complement strand
CCGGTCCGCGCCAGTACCGGCAGCGCGCGGAAATCGTTGACGAGGGTGTTGTAGCCGAAGCTCACGCCGCGTTCCGTCAGCAGGATGCTCTCGTTGCCGGTCTCGGCGATCTTGGCGGCCACGTACGCCATGTCCCAGGGCGCCAGGAACTGGCCCTTCTTCACGTTGACCGCGCGTCCGGTCTCGCCGGCGGCGATCAGCAGGTCGGTTTGGCGGCACAGGAAGGCGGGGATCTGCAGGATGTCGACGGCCTCGGCGGCCGGGTCGCACTGGTCGGGGCTGTGGACGTCGGTCAGGACGGGGATGCGGAACCGCTCGCGTACCCCGGCCAGGATCGTGAGCCCGCGCATGATGCCGACGCCGCGCGCGGCACGGGCGCTGGTGCGGTTGGCCTTGTCGAAGCTCGATTTATACACCAGCGGCACGCCGGCCGCCTGCGCCATGTCGCGCAATGCCTCGGCCGTCTCGAACGCGTGCGCCTCCGACTCGATCTGGCACGGCCCGGCAATCAGCACGAACGGCAGCTCGTTGCCGATTTCGATGTCGAGCACGCGCACGATGCGGCTTTCCGGCAAGACGGTCTCTGGCATGGACTCTGGCACGGCGGCTTTATCCTCGAACAGAACGGAGTCAGACAAGACGGGCCTGCTTCACCGCCGCCGCTATGAAACCCGAAAACAGCGGATGCGGGTCGAGCGGCTTCGACTTCAGTTCGGGATGGTATTGCACCCCGATGAACCATGGATGCGCGGGCAATTCCACGATCTCGGGCAGGATGCCGTCGGGTGACATGCCGGAGAATCGCAACCCGGCCGCCTCGAGCCGCTCGCGGTAGTGCACATTGACCTCCCAGCGGTGGCGGTGGCGTTCCTGGATCATGGCGGCGCCCCCATAAACCCGGCTGACGAGGGAATTCGGCTCAAGCCGCGCGGGATAGGCGCCGAGCCGCATGGTGCCGCCAAGGTCGCCGCCCACGGCCCGGCGCTCGATCTCGTTGCCGCGCGCCCATTCGGTCAATAGGCCGACGACCGGGTTGCCGCACGGCCCGAACTCGGTCGAGGAGGCGTCCGGCAGCCCCGCCAGGTTCCGCGCGCACTCTATCACCGCCATCTGCATGCCGAAGCAGATGCCGAGGAACGGCACCCGGCGCTCCCTGGCGAAGCGGACCGCGGCGATCTTGCCCTCGGTGCCGCGCTCGCCGAAGCCGCCGGGCACCAGGATGCCGTGCACGCCCTCGAGCCGGAGCACGGCGTCGGGCGCCTCGAAGATCTCGCTGTCCACCCAGTCGAGATGCACCCTGACGCGGTTCTTGATGCCGCCGTGGATCAGCGCCTCGCCCAGGCTTTTGTAGCTGTCGAGCAGGTTGGTGTACTTGCCGACGATCGCGATCCGCACCTCGCCGTCTGGGCCGCGCACGATATCGACGATGCGCTGCCAGGCCGAAAGGTCGGGTGCGGTCTCGAACGGCAGGTCGAAGTGGCGCAGCACCTCGCGGTCCATGCCCTCGGCGTGGTAGCTGATGGGCACTGCGTAGATCGTGTCCACATCGAGTGCGGCGATCACCGCCTGCGCCCGCACGTTGCAGAAGCTCGCGATCTTGCGGCGCTCGGCGTCGGGGATCTGCCGGTCGCAGCGGCACAGCAGCATCTGCGGCTGGATGCCGACGTTCAGCAGTTCCTTCACCGAGTGCTGCGTCGGCTTGGTCTTCAGCTCGCCGGCCGACGATATGTAGGGCACGAGCGTCAGGTGCACGAACATCGTCCGCTCCGGCCCGAGGTCGTTTCCGAGCTGCCGGATCGCCTCTAGGAACGGCAAGCCCTCGATGTCGCCCACCGTGCCGCCGATCTCGATCAAGGCGAAATCCAGGCCCTCGGTGTCGCGGGTGATGGCCTCCTTGATCGCGTCGGTGATGTGCGGGATGACCTGCACGGTCGCGCCGAGATAGTCGCCGCGCCGCTCCTTGGCGATCACGTCGGAGTAGATGCGCCCGGTCGTCGCGTTGTCGGTCCGGGCGGCATGGACGCCGGTGAACCGCTCGTAGTGCCCAAGGTCGAGGTCGGTCTCCGCGCCGTCGTCGGTGACGAACACCTCGCCGTGCTGATACGGGCTCATGGTCCCGGGATCGACGTTCAAATACGGGTCGAGCTTGCGCAAACGCACCGAGTAGCCGCGCGCCTGCAGCAACGCGCCGAGCGCCGCCGAGGCCACGCCCTTGCCCAATGAGGAAACCACGCCGCCGGTGATGAATACGAACCGCGTCATGGGAGTTCGTGATACCGCGGAAGCGGCCCGGCCGGGAACCCCCTCATGCGCAGGTCAGCTCGGCAGGTCAGTTCGTTGGGACCGCGGGGCCCTTTGGCGCCGGCGCTGGTGCGGCATCGCCGGGCGTCGACGGCCCCGGCGTCGTGCCCGATGTCGCAGGCGCGCTGATCGGCGGGCTGTCGAGCAATGACCGCCCGCCCCCGCCCGTGCCGCGGTTGAGCAGCGCCAACGTCAACGAGATGGCAAAGAACGCGGTGCCGAGGATCGCGGTGGTGCGGGTCAGCAGGTTCGTCGTGCCGCGCCCCGACATGAAGCCGCCCATGCCCTGTGACGTGCCGATGCCCAGGCCGCCGCCCTCGCTGCGCTGGATCAGCACGACGCCGATCAGCGCCAGCGTGACGAACAGGTGGATGATCAGCAGGACAGTGGCCATGGGCTCGGTTTCCGGTGGACTGCGCAGTGTCTAGCTGCCCTGGCCAGCCTTGGAAAGGACTGCCTTGGAACGCACGGCCGCGGCGGCGATCGCCAGGAAGTCGGCGGCGACCAGGCTCGCGCCGCCGACCAGCACGCCGCCGACCTCGGGAAGCGCCAGCAGCGAGGCCGCGTTGTCCGGCTTGACGGACCCGCCATACAGGATGCGGACGGCGCCGCCGGTGCCGTGGCGCTGCAAAAGGTCGGCCCGTATGGCCGCGTGCATCTCGACGACGTCGGCCTCCGTCGCCGTCCGGCCGCTGCCGATGGCCCAGATCGGCTCATAGGCCACGACGCCCGCGTAGTCCGCCGGCAGGCTGCCGGCCAACTGCCGGGCGACCACCGTCTTGGCGTCGCCGGCCGAATGCTCCTGCTCGGTTTCCCCGACGCATACGATGGTCTGCAGCCCGGCCACCTGCGCCGCGATGACCTTGCTGCGCACCTGCGCGTCCGTCTCGTGGTGGTCCTGCCGGCGTTCGGAGTGGCCCAGGATTACCCATCCCGCCCCGGCATCCCGCAGCATGGGGGCCGAGATGTCGCCGGTATGCGCTCCGGAGGCGTCGCAGTGGCAATCCTGCCCGCCGACCATGACCGGGGTTCCGGCCAGGACCTCGGCCACCGCGGCCAGCACTGTGGCGGGCGGGCAAACCAGCAGGTCGCACGCCGCACCCTGCCGCAATGCCGCCGCGAGTGCCTGCGCCGCCGCCCGCAAGCCGTTCATCTTCCAGTTCCCGGCGATCAGCTGCTGCAATGCGTTCCCTCTCGTTGATGCCCGCTCTATCCCTTAGCTCCCAGCGATGGCTTCAGGCAAAGGCTACGGCGCTGCCGTGCGAAATTCGGGACCACGTGACCAACCTCCGCTACGAAGCGTCGTCGTTGAACGGAGCGCTTGCGACGCGGCAATCCAGAGATGCCATGCCAAAATTTTAGCCCTTGTCGCCCTGGATTGCCGCGCCGAAGCCGGCTCGCGTCGAACCAAGGGGTTCGCCGGACAATGACGGCAGGAAGGGTCTTCCAAATCAACCCACTACCCATCTGGCAAAATGCTTGGGGCAACCCTATGCTGCCGGTTCGTTCACTGGACACCTGACGCATGCTTTCCTTGATCCGCAGCTTCCTCGGCACCTGGGCCGCCCGGGCGTTCTTCCTCGTGCTGGTCGGCTCGTTCGGGCTCTGGGGTGTTGCCGACGTCGTGCGCAATGCCGGCCAGGACAACGCGGTCGCGACCGTCGGCGGCCGCAAGATCGAGGTGCCGCAGTTCCAGGAAGCGCTGCGGACGCAAATGGCGCAGGTCACCCGCATGCTGGGCGGCAAGACCGAACCCACCCCGGCCATCCGCCAGGCCGTTGCCGGCCAGGTGCTCGACCGGCTCGTCGTGCAGGCCGCCATCGAGAACGAGGTCGCCCGCCTCGGCCTCGCGGCGCCGGACGACGCAATTCGGGCGGCGGTGTTCGACATCCCGGCCTTCCGCGGCGCGAATGGCGCATTCGACCGCCAGCGGTTCGAGACCGTGCTGCGCAACAACAACCTCACCGAGCCGCGCTTCGTCGATCTGATGCGCTCCGACCTCGGCCAGCGCCAACTCATGGAGGCGATCCAGGTCGGCGCGACTCCGCCGGAGATCGTGACCCGGCAGGTCTTCGCCTTCCAGCACGAGACCCGGGTGGCGCAGTATGTCGAGCTGCCATTCGTCGCTGCCGCCGAGCCGCCCGCACCCGCCGCGGCCGACCTGCAGCGTTTCTACGACAACAACGGCGACCGCTACAGCGCGCCCGAGTTCCGCCGCATCAAGGCCGTGATCCTGTCGCCCGAGACCGTGGCGCGCGATATCGAAGTCCCGGACGCCGACATCGGCGCCTATTACGAGCAGCACAAACCCGAATACGTCGTGCCGGAGAAGCGTTCGGTCGAGGTCGTCGTGGCGCAGGACGAGGCGCGCGCCAAGGAGATCGCGACGACCTGGAGCGCCATCGCCGACTGGGACGCGGTGCAGAAGGTCGCCGCCGCAGCCGGGGCATCCGCGGCGGCGCTGGACGACGCGACCGCGGCCGAACTCCCATCGCCCGAACTCGCGCAGGCGGTGTTCGCAGCGCCAGCCCAGGTGGTGACCGGACCCATCCAGTCGGCGCTCGGCTGGCAGGTGTTCCGGGTCACCAAGGTGACGGCAGGGTCCGAGCGCACGCTGGCCCAGGCGACCGACGAGATCCACACGAAGCTCGCCCGCGAGCGTGCAGTGGACCAGGTCTATACCCGCGCCAATAAGCTCGAGGACGCGCTGTCGGCCAGCGCCAGCCTGGACGATCTGCCGGCGGACCTCGGCGTCGCCGCCGTGACCGGCACGCTGAACGCGCAGGGCAACACCCAGGCCAACGAGCCCGCGCCGATCCCAGGCTCTCCGGCGCTGCGCCAGGCTCTGGTGGCGGCCGCCTTCGCGGCGCAAAAGAATGATCCGCCGCGTATGGTCGAGGGGCCCGACCAGTCCTACTTCGCCGTGACGGTCGAGGATGCCACCCCGGCCGCGCTCAAGCCGTTCGCCGACGTCGAGGCGCAGGTGCGCGAGGATTGGGAGCACGACGCGCGGCGCAAGGAGCAGGAGCGTGCCGCTGCCAGCCTGCTGACGGCGACGCAGGCCGGCTCGAGCCTCGACGATGCCGCGACGGTCGCCGGGCAGCGGCTGCAAACGACGCCGCCGGTCCTGCGGGCGCAGCCAACGCAGGCCGCGCCGACCCCCGGCGTGCCAACGCAGATGATCGAGCCGCTGTTCGGCCTCAAGCTGAACGGGACGACCATGATCGAGACGCCCGACGCTTTCTATGTGCTGGCGCTCTCGGAGATCAAAGAGCCCGACCCTGCCGCCGATCCGGCCGGCACGGCGCAACTCCGCACGGCGCTGACCCAGGCGATCGGGCAGGATATCGAGATGACCTTCGCCGCCGTATTGCGCGACCAGGCCAAGCCGCAGGTGAACCGCACCGTGTTCGAAAGCATGACGCAACCTTGAGCGAACCCAGATGAACGCCTCCGCCTCGCCGTCGCAGCTCGCCTTCAGCGCCGCCTATGACGCCGGTCGCGGCACGCTGGTGTGGACCACCGGGGTCGCGGACCTCGAAACGCCGGTCGGCGCCTTCCTGAAGCTCGCTGCCGGCCGCGCCAACGCCTTCCTGCTGGAAAGCATCGAGGGCGGGTCGGCCCGCAGCCGCTACTCGATCATCGGCATGGAACCGGACCTTGTTTGGCGCTGCCGGGCCGGACGGGCGGAGGTGAACCGCCACGCCCGCTCCGCGCCGCACGCCTTTGTCCCCGACGAACGCCCGGCGATCGACAGCCTGCGCGCGCTCATCGGCGAGACGCAGCTCGACCTGCCGGACCACCTGCCGCCGATGCTGGGCGGGCTGGTCGGCTATCTCGGCTACGACATGGTCCGGCTCATGGAGCGGCTGCCGGAGAAGAATACCGACGCCCTCGGCCTGCCGGAGGCCATCCTCATCAGGCCGACGCTGTTCGCCGTATTCGACAATGTGTTGGACGAACTGACGCTCGCGGCGCCGATCTACCCGCAGCCCGGCGTTACCGCAGCGCAGGCATGGAGCCTCGCGCAGTCCGCTCTGGCCCAGGCCGACGCGGCGCTGCTGCGCCCCCTGCCCCACGCGGCACCTCCCGTGGCGTTGCCGCCGCAGCCGGAGCCGGCGTCCAACATGACTCGCGACGAGTTCATGGGCGTCGTGGACCGCATGAAGGAGTACATCGCCGCCGGCGACGCCTTTCAGGTCGTGCCGAGCCAGCGCTTCTCCGTGCCGTTCGCGCTGCCGCCGTTCTCGCTGTATCGCGCGCTGCGTCGCATCAGCCCGGCGCCGTTCCTGTTCTTCCTCGACTTCGGCGGCTTCGCCATCGTCGGCAGCAGCCCGGAGGTCCTGGTCCGCCTGCGCGATGGCATCGTGACCATACGCCCGCTCGCCGGCACCCGGCCACGCGGCGCGACCCGCACCGAGGACCTGCAGTTCGAGGCCGACCTGGTGGGCGATCCCAAGGAGCGCGCCGAGCACCTGATGCTGCTCGACCTCGGTCGCAACGACGTGGGCCGGGTCGCCGAGCTCGGCAGCGTGCGCGTCACCGAATCGTTCGCGGTCGAGCGGTTCAGCCACGTGATGCACATGTCCTCGACCGTCGAAGGCCGGCTGCAGCCGGGGCTCGACGCGCTCGACGCCCTGATCGCCGGCTTCCCGGCCGGCACGCTCACCGGAGCGCCGAAAATTCGCGCCATGGAGATCATCGAGGAGCTGGAGCCGACCCGGCGCGGCATCTACGCCGGCTGCATCGGCTATTTTGCCGCCAACGGCACCATGGACACCTGCATCGGCCTGCGCACCGCCGTCGTGAAGGACGGCACCATGTATGTGCAGGCTGGCGGCGGCGTCGTGGCCGATAGCACACCCGCCGGCGAGTACGAGGAAACCCGGCAGAAATCCCGCGCCTTGTTCCGCGCCGCCGACGAGGCGGTCCGCTTCGCCGCGCTGAAGGCCTGATCCCCCCGAAAGCTTCATCCCATGATCCTGTTGCCATGATCCTGCTGATCGACAACTACGACAGCTTCACCTTCAACCTGGTGCATTTCCTGGGCGACCTCGGCGTGCGCTGCACCGTTCGGCGCAACGACGCGCTCACGGTCGAGGACGCGCTGGCGCTGGCGCCCGAGGCGATCGTGCTCTCGCCGGGCCCCTGCACTCCGGACGAGGCCGGCATCTGCCTCGACTTGATCGCCGCCGCCGCCGGGCGCGTTCCCCTGCTGGGCGTCTGCCTGGGGCATCAGGCGATCGGCCAGGCCTTCGGCGGCCAGGTCGTGCGCGGCGACAAACCGATGCATGGCAAGCTCAGCGCCGTGCGGCATGACGGAACGGACCTGTTTGCCGGCCTGCCGAGCCCGTTCCAGGCAACGCGCTACCACAGCCTGGTCGTCGAGCCCGGCACATTGCCCAATGCGCTGGTTCCAACCGCCTGGACCGAGGACGGCGTGATCATGGGCCTGCGCCACCGCACGCTGCCGCTGTTCGGCGTGCAGTTCCACCCGGAGAGCATCGCCTCCGAGTACGGCCACGAGATGTTGGCGAACTTCCTGGCCCTGGCGCGGGGATCCAACATGCCAGCCCAGGCCGCGTAATTTTGTGCCGGCCTGAACTCCACCGCGAATGTCGTCCCTAAAACCGGTCCTGGCCCAGCTCGCATCGGGCCGCACGCTGTCGGCCGATGAGGCCGAGGACGCATTCGGCGTCATCATGTCGGGCGACGCGACGCCGGCGCAGATCGCCGGTCTGCTGATGGCGCTGCGGGTGCGGCGGGAGACGGTGGCGGAGCTGACCGGGGCGGTCCGGGCGATGCGGTCCCGCATGACAGGGATGCAGGCGCCGCCAGGGGCCATCGACGTCTGCGGCACCGGCGGCGACAGCTCCGGCACGCTGAACGTGTCGACTGCGGTGACCTTCGTGCTGGCGGGTTGCGGCGTCCCGGTCGCCAAGCACGGCAACCGCGCGCTGTCGTCCCGCACCGGCGGGGCGGACGTGCTGGCGGCGCTGGGCGTCGACGTCGATGTTCCGCTCGACCGCTTGACGGCCGTGCTGGCCGCTGCCGGCTGCGTGTTCCTGTTCGCGCCTCGGCACCATGCGGCGCTGCGCCACGCCGCCGGGCCGCGGGTGGAGCTCGGCACGCGCACGATCTTCAACCTGCTGGGCCCGCTCGCCAATCCGGCCCAGGTGCGCCGGCAACTCACCGGCGTCTATGACCCGGCCTGGCTGCGCCCCATGGCCGAAACCCTGCATGCGCTCGGCACCGAGCGCGCCTGGCTGGTGCACGGACAGGGTCTCGACGAGTTGACCGTCGCCGGCGAAAGCCAGGTCGTCGCCCTGTACGACGGCGACTTTCGTGAGTTCGTCGTGACGCCCGAGGACGCCGGGCTGCAGCGCTCGCCGGTCGCGGCCATCCGCGGAGGCGACGCTGCCGTGAATGCAGCCGCGCTGACAGCGTTGCTGCGCGGGGAAATCGGTCCATATCGCGATACCGTGCTGCTGAACGCTGCGGCAGCGCTTATAATTGCCGGTCTCGCTGACGATTTGCGATCGGGCGTGGCGCTGGCAGCGGCAGCGATCGATAGTGGCGCAGCCGATGCATCGCTGGTCAAGTTGCGGCAGGCTACCGGTTGAGTCCGATTGGAGCAGCAGTGTGATGGACGTCGCCCTTCCCGATGCATTGGCGCAGATCTGTGCGGAAACGCTGACCGAGGTGGAGCGGCGCCGGGCGGAAACGCCGCTGGCGACGCTCGCCAAGCGTTTGCGGATCGAGCGCAATCCTCCGCGCAATTTCGGCCATGCCCTGAAATCTGCCGTGGCCAAGGGCGGCTATGGCCTGATTGCCGAAATCAAGCGCGCGTCGCCGTCGGCCGGGCTGATCCGGTTGGATTTCGACCCTGCAACCCTTGCCCGCGCTTATGCCGATGCGGGGGCGGTCTGCCTCTCCGTGCTGACCGACGGCCCGTATTTCCAGGGCTCGCCCGAGCATTTGAAACAGGCCCGCGCCGCGGTGTCGCTGCCGGTGCTGCGCAAGGATTTCATGCTCGACGCCTGGCAGGTTTATGAGAGCCGCTTGATGGGGGCGGACTGCATCCTGCTGATCATGGCGGCGCTCACCAACCAGCAGGCGCGCGAACTCGAGGAGCTGTCGCGCGCGCTCGACATGGATGTTTTGGTCGAGGTGCATAACCGGGCCGAGCTGGACCGCGCCTTGGGTTTGCAGACGTCATTGATTGGCATAAACAACCGGAATTTGAAGACGTTGCGGACCGACTTGCAGACAACGGCCGAACTTGCGCCGCATGTGCCGTCGGACCGGTTCCTGATTGCCGAGAGCGGCATCCGCACCCATGCCGACGTGCGCCGCCTCGCCGAGGCCGGAGCGAACTGCTTCCTGGTCGGCGAGAGCCTGCTGCGGCAGGCGGACGTGGGCGCCGCCACGCATGCCCTGCTGGGCACGGCGGCATGACTGGGCTGACGCATTTCGACGCCGAGGGCCGCGCGGCCATGGTGGATATATCGAACAAGGCCGAGACGGCCCGGACCGCAACCGCCCGCGCCAGCGTCCATATGGGGCCGGAGACGCTGCAGGTCATCATCGCCGGAACGGCGGCGAAGGGCGACGTACTGGGCACGGCCCGGCTCGCCGGGATCATGGCGGCGAAGCGCACGGCGGAGCTGATCCCGCTTTGCCATCCCCTGCCGATTGCGGCGGTCACGCTCGATCTCGGACCCTCGGCGTCCGGCGATGGCGTCGAGATCGCTGCCACCGTCCGCACCACGGGCCGCACCGGGGTGGAGATGGAGGCGTTGATGGCAGCAAGTGTCGCCGCGTTGACGGTATACGACATGTGCAAGGCGATCGACCGCGGCATGCGCATCGACGGCCTGCGCGTCGTGCACAAGGCGGGCGGCAAGTCCGGCGATTTCCGGCAGGATTGAGGCGATGATCTCGGTCGACGAGGCCCGTGCGCGCATCCTTGCGCCGCTCCGCCCCACGCCGGCCGAGGTGGTCGCGCTGCCTGAGGCTTGGGGCCGCGTGCTAGCCGCCTCGGTCGTCGCCCGGCTGACCCAGCCGCCAGCCGATATGTCCGCCATGGACGGCTACGCCTTACGCGCGGCGGACGGAACTACGGGCGCGCGGCTGAGAGTAATCGGGGATGCGCCCGCAGGCCGTCCGTTCGCTGGCCACATCTTGGCCGGTGAAGCGGTCCGGCTGTTCACGGGCAGCGTCGTGCCCGATGGCGCCGACTCCGTGCTGCCGCAGGAGGATGTGGACCGGACGGATGATCGAATCGCCATCCGGGAGGCCGCGCAGCCCGGCCGGCACATCCGCCGCGCGGGGCAGGATTTCCGTCAGGGCGACGGCCTGGTCCCTGGCGGTACGCGGCTCGGAGCTCGGGCGATCGGGCTGATCGCGGCCGGCAACCATCCATGGGTCCATGTGCATCGGCTGCCCCGAATCGGCATTCTCGCGACTGGGGACGAGATTGTGCTGCCGGGCGAGCCGGTGGGCATCGGCGGCATCGTCAGCTCCAACGCGCATGCGATTGCCGCGCTGGTGCGCGCTGGAGGAGGGGCGCCCGTGGTGCTGCCGATCGCGCCGGACGACCCGGCTGCCATCGCCGGCGTTGCCGACCGGCTCGGAGGCATCGACATGTTGGTGACGACGGGCGGGGCCAGCGTTGGCGACCATGATCTGGTGCAGTCCAGCCTAGCAACGCGTGGATTCGACTTGGATTTCTGGCGCATCGCCATGCGGCCCGGCAAGCCGCTGCTCTTCGGCCGGCTGGGCGGCGTTCCGGTCTTGGGTGTGCCCGGTAACCCGGTTTCCGCTTTTATCTGCTCGGTCCTGTTCCTGTTGCCCGCCCTCGCCCGGCTTGGCGGCCTGGCCGATGGTGGCCTGCCGACGACCGCAGCGACGCTTGGGGCGTCCGTGGCGGCGAACGATCACCGGGCGGATCACCTGCGCGCGACACTCGTTGTCGATGAGGCCGGCGGGTTGGTCGCGACGCCGTTCGACCGCCAGGATTCGTCGCTGCTGCGGCTGCTGACCGGCGCCGGGTGCATCATCCTTCGGTCGCCGCACGCGCCGGCGCTACAGGCCGGCACGACGGTCGCGGTGGTTCGCCTCGATGCGTTGGGGCTTTAGCTGGAGGCGTTGTTGACGCGACAATGTGAACCAATCTAGAACGCGTGCAGTTGCCGCTTTGTTCCAGATGTGTTTTACTGAATTGGTGGTCCGCCAATCGGGTCCGAAAGAGAATTGCCATGTTGACGCGTAAACAGCACGAGTTGCTGACCTATATTGACGGCCACCTGAAGTCGACCGGATTTTCGCCTAGCTTCGAGGAGATGAAGGAGGCGCTGCAGCTTCGGTCGAAGTCGGGGATCCACCGGTTGATCTCTGCGCTCGAGGAGCGCGGATTCCTGCGCCGGCGGCATCACCGCGCCCGGGCGCTGGAGATCATGCGGCTGCCTAATGAGAACGGCCTTGAGATCGTGGCGTCCGCGGCGCCCGCGCCGTTCGCCCCGAACGTTATCCGTGGCGACTTCTCCGGACGTTTCCCCGGCGTGCGCGCCGCGAACGAGGCGGCTGCCGTGCATCTGCCGCTCTATGGCCGCATCGCCGCCGGGCTGCCGATCGAGGCGTTGAGGGACCAGGGTGCGCAGATCGAGGTCCCGTTGGCACTGCTGGGCAACGGCGAGCACTACGCGCTGGAGGTTGCCGGCGACTCGATGATCGAGGCTGGGATTCTGGACGGCGATACCGTCGTGATCCGCAAGGGCGACACTGCCGACAACGGTCAGATCATCGTGGCGCTGATCGACGACGCCGAGGTGACGCTGAAGCGGCTGCGGCGTCGCGGCAACTCGGTCGCGCTGGAACCTGCCAACAAGCGGCATGAGATACGCATCTTCCCGGCCGACCGGGTCAAGGTGCAGGGTTGTTTGGTGGCATTGCTGCGGCGTTACTGACTATTCCGCCAAGGCTGGCGGCAGCTCGTCCGGCGTCGCCATCGGCAGGTTGGGTGCGGCACTTCTTGGCATTGGCGGCCCGGGAACCCAGGGCCGGTTGCCGCGCTCGGCCCGGTCGGATAGCACGAACGGGCCGGACCGCGTCAGCCAAACTGCCTGGGCGCCGTCGCGCCAGACGCTGAATCGGTCGATGAAGGGTACGGTCGCCGGACAGTCCCCCCGTGCAGGCTCGGCAGAAATCAGCAGCGTGACCTCGGCGCAATCCGGTTGTTTGTTGCTGCGCAGGACAAGGATCTGATCCTCGCCATGCAGGATGCGGCAGGCATCGAGGCTGCAGGACGGAGGCTCGCCCGTCCGCATCGGCAGCAGCGGCCCGGATGCAAGGTGGCTCTCCCAGGCGTCGCGGACGAACCTGGGCGCACCTGTGCGGGACTGCAGGTAGTAGTGCCCGTCCCACACCGCGATAAGCCGCGCATCCGGCGACACCAGGATATCCGGCGCGGGCGCCACGGCCGGCGACAGGAGGCCGAGCAGCATGACCGGAACCCCGGCCAGCCGCAGGCGTGAGCGCCAAAGGCCAAGCCACGCGAGCCCGACGCTGAATACGCACAGCCCCCACGCCGGCATGTGCGGCACGGCCATGGTCGCGGCCGGCCACGCGGAAACCGTGTGTCCGATCCAAAGGATGGCCTCGATCCCCCATCCCATCGGCGTCAGCGCCACCGACTCGAGGCCGATCGGCATCAACGCCAGTGCGACCAGGCCGAGCGGCATTACCCAGAACGCCGTAAGTGGCACCGCGGCGACGTTGGCCACGATGAAATAGAGCTGGAAATGGCCGAAGTAATATGCGCCGAACGGGGCGGAGGCGCTGCCCGCGAGCACGCTCGTCAGCGCGAGCGCAACAACGTGCGACAATAGCCGCCGGCCCCAGCCTTGGCCTTGCAGCCGGGCCAGCAGCGGGCGCAGCGCCTCGTATCCCGCGATCAGCGCGAGGACGGCGGAGAAGCTCATGGCGAAGCTCACGCCGACGACCTCGTTGGGTGCCAGCAGCATCAGCACGGCCGCCGCCAGCGCCAGGCCGCGCAGCGAGAGCGCGCGGCGTCCGAGCAGCAGCCCCAACGTCACGAGCGACGCCATGGCGAAGCTGCGCATGATCGGCAGATGCGCCCCGGTCAGCAGCAGATAGGCCCCGCCCGCCGCGAGTGCCGCCCCGGCGGCGATGGCCTTGGTCGGCCAGTGCAGCGCCGCGCGCTCGGACAGCGCCAGCGCGAACCGGGTGGCGCCCATGACCAGGCCCATGACGATTCCGATATGCAGCCCGGCCACCGCCAGCAGATGCGCAAGGCCGGAGTCGCGGAACGCCTCGCGGTCGTGCTGCGGGATCGCCGCGGTCGTGCCGGTCAGCAATGTGGCCGCGATGGCGCCCGCTGGACCCGACAAGCCCGTTATCGCCCGGCCCGCGATCCAGTCGCGCACCCCCTGCAACGCGGCGGACGCGCCGCGCGGTGGCGCGCGCTCCAGCACGTCGCCGGGGTTCAGCGCATAGCCGGACCCACCAAGCCCAGCAAAGAACGAGTCCCGCTGCAGGTCCCAGCCGCCGGGGTAGGCAGGCGGTGCCGGCGGCCTGATCAGTGCCCGCACCCGCAACCGGTCACCGGCCACCATCGCGCCGAAATCCGCCCGGTGCAGGCGGATACGTATCGCACGGGCCAAGGGCGGCTGTTCCGGATCGAGCCGCACGTCCGCAAGGGTCACGCGCCGGCCCTCGGGCAGCAGGTCGAGCCCGCGTATCGTCCCGGTAAGTATGACGGCCCGAGTCGGCAGCGCCTCGACCGGCAAGGCGCGCCAGGTGGCAGCCTGTCCGGATAGGAAGCCGAGCGCCGCCGCGAAGCCGGCCAGCGCCACGGCCCGCCCCACCGGCGCGCGCCAGGCCGCGATGCAGGCCAGCAATGCGATGAGCACCGCCGCCGCCCCTGCCCAGGCGTTCGGCTCGGCCCGCTGCTCGAAATACGCGACCACCCCCGCGGCCATGAATACGGACAGCCACGGGACGAAGCGGCCACGCTCCGCCTCGATCCAGTCCTGCCACCGGACGAGCAGCCACGTCGCCCAGGGCGCGCCAAAGGCTGCAATCGCCTGCTGCACCGATCCTCCTTACGGTATCGTATAGAGGTTGCGCTCTCGACGCCATCGACCGGCGTGTTAGACAGCGCAGATGCCCGTCCGCACTCGTTTCGCCCCCAGCCCAACCGGCCAGCTCCACATCGGCGGCGCCCGTGCGGCGCTGTTCAACTTCCTGTTCAGCCGGCATCACGGCGGCGAATACCTGCTGCGCATCGAGGACACCGACCGCGAGCGCAGCACCGAGGCCAATACGCAGGTCATCTTGGACGCGCTGGATTGGCTGGGCCTGTCACCCGACCAGCCCCCGGTGTTCCAGTCCACCCGGCAGGCCCGCCACGTCGAGGTGGCCCAACAAATGTTGGCCAGCGGGCATGCCTACTTATGCTACTGCACGCCCGACGAGCTGCGGGAGATGCGGGAGCGTGCCGCGGCGGAGGGCCGCCCACCCCGCTACGACGGACGCTGGCGGGACCGCGATCCGGCCGATGCGCCGCCGGGCGTAAGGCCGGTCATCCGCCTCCGCGCGCCGCAGGCGGGGGAGACGGTGGTGGACGACCTGGTGCAGGGCAGCGTCCGCGTGGCCAACGGCGAGCTCGACGACATGATCATCCTGCGCAGCGACGGCTCGCCGACCTATCTGCACGCCGTCGTCGTCGACGACCATGACATGGACATCACGCATGTGATCCGCGGCGACGACCACCTGACCAACACCTTCCGGCAGATCCAGATCTACCAGGGCATGGGCTGGGAGCTGCCGCGGTTCGCCCACCTGCCGATGATCCATGGGCCGGATGGCGCGAAGCTCTCGAAACGCCATGGGGCCGTTAGCGTGCTGGAATACCGCGAGCAGGGTTTCCTGCCCGAGGCGTTATGCAACTATTTGCTCCGTCTCGGCTGGGGCCATGGCGACGCGGAGGTGCTGAACCGCAAGGAGGCCATCGGCCTGTTCGACCTGGACGGTGTCGGCAAGGCGGCGAGCCGGATGGACTTCTCCAAGCTGACGCACATCAACGGCGTCTGGCTGCGGCAGGCCGACGACAACCGCCTGACGCATGAGGTGGTGCAGCGGCTGGCGACAAGCCACAACCTGCACGCGGACGACGTCGGCGCGGCACGCATCCGAAACCTTATGCCAGGCTTGAAAGAGCGTGCGAAGACGTTGGTCGATCTCGCTGAAAGTGCAGCGTTTTTACTTCGCCCAACACCCTTGGCATTCGAGCCGAAGGCGCTGGCCCTGCTGACCACGGAGGCGAAGGCGACGCTGCGGCAGGTCGCCCCGGCGCTCGCCGCGACCGACTTCAGCGCGGAGGCGCTCGACGCTGCGCTCCGGCAGTTCGCCGAAGCCGCCGGCCGCAAGTTGGGCCAGGTCGCGCAGCCGCTCCGCGCCGCATTGACCGGCAGCACTATGAGCCCTGGCATCGACGCGACGCTCGCCGCTTTGGGCCGCGACGAGGCGCTCGCCCGCATCGCCCTTGCCGCCCAGTGATCGCCCCAGTGATCGCGCCAGTGACCGGCTCATGATGCGCTATCCGCACCGCCATCTGCTCGCGATCGAGGGCATGCATCCGCCCGAGATCACCTACCTGCTCGACCTCGCCGAAAGCTACGTGCTGTTGAACCGCTCCGGCAAGACGCAGCGCGACCTGCTGCGCGGCCGCACCCTGATCAACCTGTTCTATGAGGACAGCACCCGCACCCGCACCAGCTTCGAGTTGGCGGGCAAGCGGCTGGGCGCCGACGTGATCAACATGTCGGTCTCGACCAGCAGCGTGAACAAGGGCGAGACCCTGCTCGACACCGCGGCCACCCTGAACGCCATGCGCTGCGACCTGCTGGTGGTTCGGCACGATCAGTCCGGCGCGCCGAACCTGCTGGCGCAGAAGGTATCCTCCGCCGTGATCAACGCCGGCGACGGCACCCATGAGCATCCGACCCAGGCGCTGCTGGATGCACTGACGCTGCGCCGCCGCCGGGGCACGCTGGAGGGGCTGCTGGTGGCGATCTGCGGCGACGTGATGCACAGCCGGGTCGCGCGGTCGAACATTCATTTGTTGGGCACCATGGGATGCCGGGTTCGCGTCATCGGCCCGCGGACATTGATCCCCGCCGCGGCGGCGAGCCTCGGCGTCGAGGTGTTCCATGAGATGGAGGCCGGGCTGCAAGGCGTGGACGTCGTCATGATGCTGCGCCTGCAGCGCGAGCGCATGTCGCGCGGCCTGGTGCCGAGTGCCCGCGAGTATTTCCGCTTCTTCGGCCTCGACGCGGAAAAGCTTGCCTGGGCCAAGCCCGACGCGCTGGTGATGCACCCGGGCCCGATGAACCGCGGCGTCGAGATCGACAGCGCCGTTGCCGACGATCCCACCCACAGCGTCATCGCCGAGCAGGTCGAGATGGGCGTCGCCGTGCGCATGGCGGTGCTCGACGTGCTCTCCCGCAGTGGCCGCCGCAATGCGTGATGTGATCTTCACCAACGTCCGTCTGATCGACCCCGCCAGCGGCCTCGACCAGTTCGGCGAACTGCTGGTGCAGGCCGGCCGCATTGCCGATTTCGGACCTGCGCTGGGACGGCCCGATGTGCCCACCATCGACGGCGACGGCGCCATCCTCTGCCCCGGCCTCGTCGACATGCGGGCGGCGCTTGGCGAACCCGGCTACGAATACCGCGAAACCATCGCCTCGGCCGCCGCCGCCGCCGCATCGAGCGGCATTACCACCCTCGCCGCGCTGCCCGACAGCCTGCCCGCCATCGACGACCCGGCGCTCGTCCGCCTGCTGCGCGCCCGCGGAGAGGAAACCGGCAGCCTCGCCATCGTGCCCTACGCCGCCGTGACCCGCGGCTGCCAGGGCAAGGAGATGGCCGAGATCGGCCTGCTGCGCGAGGCCGGGGCGGTCGCCTTCACCGACGGCCGCCGCGCGATTGCCGACTCCAGGATGATGCGGCAGGCGCTGTCGTACGCCCGCGGCTTCGGCGCCCGCATCGTCCAGCATCCCGAGGACCCGGCCCTCGCCGACGGTGGCGCTGCGACCGAGGGCGAGCTCGCGACCCGCCTGGGCCTGCCGGCCATCCCGGCAGCGGCGGAGGCCATCCTCGTTGCGCGCGACATCCGGCTGGCGCAGCTAACTGGCGGCGCGCTGCATTTCGCCCATGTATCCACTGCAGAGGCGCTTGCGATCATCCGGGGAGCGAAGCGGGATGGGCTCGACGTGACCTGCGACACCGCCCCGCCATACTTCGACCTGAACGAGACTGCGATCGGTGATTTCCGTACGTACGCCAAATTGTCGCCCCCGCTGCGGCCCGAGTCCGATCGGGTTGCGGTTTGCGAGGGTCTGGCGGACGGCACGATCGACGCCATCGCCTCGGACCATCAGCCGCGCGACGCCGACGACAAGCGGCTGCCTTTCGCCCTGGCGTCCCCGGGCGGCGCCGGGCTCGCGACCCTGCTCGGCGTGACGCTGGCGCAGGTGCACGGCAACGGCCTGCCACTGCTGCAGGCGCTCGACCTGCTTACCGCGCAGCCGGCGCGAGTGCTGGGCATCGACGCCGGCCGGCTTATTAAGGGTGCTGTGGCCGACCTGTGCCTGTTCGACCTCGAACGCATTTGGAAGGTCGAGGCCGGCTCGTTGCCGGGCAAGGCGCCGAACACCCCGTTCGACGGCCGCGCGCTGGAGGGCCGGGTCGTCGGCACCTGGAAAGCCGGGCGGCGGGTGTTCGGATGACGGACGGCGCAACGACGGTTGCGGTCGTGGCGTTCGCCTACTTGCTCGGGTCGATTCCGTTTGGCTGGCTGCTCGCGCGTGCAGCCGGGCTTGGCGATATACGCGCCATCGGATCGGGCAACATTGGCGCGACCAACGTGCTGCGGACCGGGCGGAAGGATATTGCGGCGCTGACCTTGGCGCTCGACGCCGCCAAGGGGGCGGCTGCGGTGCTGGCGGCATGGAGCCTGGCCGGCCCGGGCTGGGCGCTGGCTGCCGGCGTCGTCGCTGTCGCCGGGCATTGCACGTCGATCTGGATGCGCGGACAGGGCGGCAAGGGCGTCGCGACCGGACTTGGGGTCGTACTCGCGACCGCATGGCCGGTGGGCCTCGCATGCTGCGCCGCGTGGCTCGCGGTGGCGCAACTGAGCCGGCGCTCCTCCGCCAGCTCCCTCGCGGCGTTCGCGCTGGCACCCGTGCTGATGCTGGCCTGGCGCAACGCGGACTCGGCGTTGGCGACCGTGGCCGTCGGTGCGATCATATTTTACCGCCATTCCGGCAACATTCGCCGCCTGATCGCCGGCACCGAGCCGCGCATTGGCCAAGGCCGATGACCGAGCCGGAGCTGCTCGACCG
This sequence comes from uncultured Acetobacteraceae bacterium, assembly GCA_964657765.1. Classification (GTDB taxonomy): domain Bacteria; phylum Pseudomonadota; class Alphaproteobacteria; order Acetobacterales; family Acetobacteraceae; genus CAHJXG01. The sequence goes on along the minus strand of CAZZWN010000005.1, from coordinate 9,239 downwards.
GCTGCGCCTTGCCCGCACCGACGGAGTCGGACCCGTCACCTACCGCCGGCTGCTCAGCCGCTACGCGACCGCGGCGGAGGCGCTGGACGCACTGCCCGGCCTCGCCAGATCGGGTGGCCGCGCCACGCCGCCGACCGTGCCAGCGGCCAGCGTCATACAGCGCGAACTGGACAGCGTCGCCAAGCTAGGCGGGCGCATGCTGGTGCTGGGCGGCCCGGACTACCCGCCGTTGCTGGCGTTGTTGGATGTGGCGCCACCAGTACTGACTGTATTGGGCGACGTGGGCGCACTCGCCGCCCGCGCCGTCGCCATGGTCGGCGCGCGCAACGCTTCGGCCAACGGCCAGCGCGTGGCCGAGATGCTCGCCGCCGACCTGGCGCTCGCCGGCATCGTCGTCGTGTCCGGCATGGCGCGCGGGATCGACGCCGCCGCCCATACGGGTGCGTTGAGCACCGGCCGAACCGTGGCGGCCATCGCCAGTGGCATCGACATCGCCTATCCGCTGGAGAACGCGGACCTGCAGCGGCGCGTCGCCGCGGGCGGCGCCGTGGTCGCGGAGGCGCCGTTCGGCACCGCGCCCCAGGCCCGGCATTTTCCCCGGCGCAACCGCGTGATCGCCGGGCTGTCGCTCGGCGTCGTGGTGGTCGAGGCCGCCCCGCAGTCCGGCAGCCTGATCACCGCGCGCATGGCGCAGGACGAGGGCCGGGAGTTGTTCGCGGTGCCGGGCTCGCCGCTGGACCCGCGCTGCCGGGGGTCGAACGACTTGATCCGCTCGGGCGCGCACCTGACCGAAACGGCGGCGGATGTGCTGGCCGACCTGCCGGACCATCCGAGCCGTGAGGGCCTCGCGAGGTCGCCCATGTTCGCGCACGGCCCGGTTCGCGGCCTTGCCGAGCCGCCGCCCGAGCCGATCACCCCGGCGCCAAACCCCGACGCGGTCCGGAGCCGGGTGATAGAGTTGCTGAGTTATTCACCCACGGCGGTTGACGATTTGATACGGCGCTGCCAGTTGTCGGCATCCGCTGTGGTAACGGCATTGCTAGAACTCGAACTGGCTGAACGGGTAGAGATGCTGCCGGGCAACCAGGTCGTGTTGGTCGGATAGGGCGCGTGCCCATATCAGCAACCTCGTGTCCTACGCCGCCATAAAGGATGCCATGACTGACGTTGTCGTCGTCGAATCACCCGCTAAGGCTAAGACAATAAACAAATACCTCGGCGACGGGTTCACCGTGCTCGCGAGCTTCGGCCATGTCCGCGACCTGCCGCCGAAGGACGGTAGCGTACGGCCCGAGGAGAACTTCGCGATGGACTGGGCCGCCGACGAGCGCGGCAACCGGCAGGTCTCGGCCATCGCCAAGGCGCTGAAGGGCGCGCATACGCTCTATCTCGCCACCGACCCGGACCGCGAGGGCGAGGCCATCAGCTGGCACGTCCGCGCGATGCTCGAGGACAAAAAGGCGCTTCGCGGGGTGAATGTCCGTCGCATCACCTTCAACGAGATCACCCGCAGCGCCATCGAGTTCGCGATGGAGCATCCGCGCGAGCTGGACCAGCCGCTGATCGAGGCCTATCTGGCCCGGCGCGCGTTGGACTATCTCGTCGGCTTCACCCTTTCGCCGGTGCTGTGGCGCAAGCTGCCGGGCAGCCGCAGCGCCGGGCGGGTGCAGTCGGTGGCGCTGCGCCTGGTCTGCGAGCGCGAAGCCGAGATCGAGGACTTCCGCCCACGCGAGTACTGGTCGGTCGAGGCGCATTTCCTGACGCCGGCCGGCGCACCGTTCACGGCACGCCTGACGCATCTCGACGGCAAGCGGCTGGACCAGTTCGACCTCAACACCGAGGCGCTGGCCCACCGCGCCAAGGCCGCCGTCGAGGCCGACCTGTTCACCGTATCCAGCGTCGAGCGCAAGCGGGTGAAGCGCAACCCGCCAGCGCCGTTCACGACATCCACATTGCAGCAGGAAGCCAGCCGCAAGCTCGGCATGGGCGCGCAGGCGATCATGCGCTGCGCCCAGCAACTGTATGAGGGCGTCGAGCTGGACGGCGAGACGACTGGGCTGATTACCTATATGCGGACCGATGGCGTGCAGATGGCGCGCGAGGCGATGATGGCGATCCGCAAGCACCTCGGTGAGGCGTATGGCCCCGCCTATGTGCCGGCGGTGCCGCGCGAATACACCAGCAAGGCGAAGAACGCGCAGGAGGCGCACGAGGCGGTGCGTCCGACCGACGTCGCGCGCACGCCGGACAGCGTCGCCCGCTACCTCGATCCCGAGCAGCGCCGGCTTTATGAGCTGATCTGGAAGCGTGCCGTCGCCTCGCAGATGCAGTCGGCCGAGCTGGACCAGGTCGCGGTGGACATTGCCGGCGGGCGGACCCGGCTGCGCGCCACCGGCTCCATCATTGCCTTCGACGGCTTCCTGAAGCTGTATCGCGAGGGCGTCGACGACGCGCCGGAGGGCGCCGCCGCGGTCGACGAGAGCCGCATGCTGCCGCCGATGCACGAGCAGGATCCGCTGGCCCGCGGCGAGGTCGACGCCGAGCAGCACTTCACCCAGCCGCCGCCGCGCTACTCGGAGGCGAGCCTGGTCAAGAAGATGGAGGAGCTGGGGATCGGCCGGCCGTCGACCTATGCCTCGATCCTGTCGGTGCTGCGGGACCGGAACTATGTGCGCCTGGAGAATAAGCGCTTCCTGCCCGAGGACCGCGGCCGGCTGGTGACCGCGTTCCTCACCAGCTTCTTCGAGCGCTACGTCGACAGCAACTTCACCGCGTCGCTCGAGGAGCAGCTGGACGACATCTCCGGTGGCCGGGCCGACTGGCGCGCGGTGATGCAGGCGTTCTGGGAGCACTTCTCCCGCGCCGTCGAGCAGACGCGCGACTTGAAGATCAGCGACGTGATCGACGCGCTTGACCACGACCTGGGCCAGCATTTCTTTCCGGCGAAAGCGGACGGGAGCGACCCGCGGCTGTGCCCGGCGTGCCACGAGGGCCGGCTGGGGCTGAAGCTCGGGCGGCACGGCAGCTTCATCGGCTGCGCCAACTATCCGGAATGCCAGTATACCAGGCGGCTCGCGATCGACTCCGGGGAAGAAGGCAGCGAGACCCTGAAGGAGGGCAAGCGCGAATTGGGCCAGCATCCCGACACCGGGGAGATGGTGACCGTCCGGCGCGGCCCCTACGGTATCTACGTGCAGAAGGGCGAGGCGAATCCGGAAGATAAAAAGTACAAGCCGCGCCGGACTTCGCTGCCCAAGGGCGTCGAGGGCGACCAGTTGACCCTGGAGCATGCGCTTGCGCTGCTGTCTCTGCCGCGGCTGGTCGGCATCCATCCCGACCGGCTGGAGCCACTGGAAGCCGGCATCGGCCGGTTCGGCCCTTTCATCCGCATGGGCAGCATCTATGCGTCGCTCGACAAGGACGACGACGTGCTGTCGGTCGGGCTCAACCGGGCCGTCGACGTGATGGCGAAAAAGCTCGATAGCGTGCGGTCGCTCGGCCCGCATCCTGCGGACCAGGAGCCGGTGATGGTGCGCAAGGGGCGGTTCGGTCCCTATGCCCAGCATGGGCTGCGCGTCGCCAACCTGCCGCGCGACGCCGCAATGGAGGAGATGACTCTGGAGAGCGCCGTCGCGCTGCTGGCCGAGAAAGGCAAGGTGCTGAAGGCGAAGCCGGGGCAGAAGAAAAAGGCTGCGCCGGCCAAGGCTGCCAAGACCGTGGATGCTGCAGCGAAACCGGCGGCCAGGAAGGCTGTCGCGAAACCAAAGGCTGCTGCTAAAAAGACCGGCGTCAAGAAACCCGCTGCGAAGAAGCCGGGCGCTAAACCGGCGGCCCGGACGGGGACCGCCCGCGAGGCGGGTTAGGGTGGCGCGGCGTCCTCAGGCCGTTCCTGGACCGGGCGCGCTGCCCTCGCGGGACGCCATCCGTGAGTTCGTCCGTGCCGCGAACGGCCGCGTCGGCAAACGCGAGATCTCGCGCGAGTTCGGCATCGGCCTCGAACTGCGCGCACCATTGCGCGCTTTGTTGCGTGAAATCGCCAAGGAGGGCGCCATCGCACCAGCCGGACATCGCCGCTTCATGCCGCCGGGCCGCTTGCCGGACCAGATGGTGGTGCGCATCACCGGCACCGACCGCGACGGCGACGCGGTGGCGCGCCCGGTGGATTGGACCGGCGACGGCCCGCCGCCCATGGTGCTCATGGCGCCCGAACGCCGCGGCACGGCGGCGCTGGCGCCCGGCGAGCGCGTGCTGGCCCGGCTCAGCCCGATCGGCGAGGGCAAGTACGAGGGACGCACCCTCAAGCGGCTTTCGGACGAGCCCGGCCGCATCCTCGGCGTGTTCCGCGCGCCGGGCCGCATCGAACCGACGGATCGCCGCTCGAAGGCCGAATGGCTCGTCCCGCCCGGCGAGGCCGGCGACGCCGAGACCGGCGAGATCGTCGTCGCGACCCCGCTGCCGCACGCCGGGCTGGGCCTCAAGCCCGCACGCATCACCGAGCGGCTGGGCCGCATGGGCGACGCCCGCGCCGTCAGCCTGATCTGCATCCACGGCCACGATATCCCGCAGGACTTCCCGGAGGACGCGCTGCAGGACGCAGCCCGCGCCCGCGCCGTGCGGCTGGGCAAGCGCGAGGACCTGCGCGAGGTGCCGCTCGTCACCATCGACGGCGAGGACGCGCGCGACTTCGACGACGCGGTGTTCGCCGAGCCGGACGGCGACGGGTTCCGCTTGATCGTCGCGATCGCCGACGTCGCGCATTACGTCCGGCCGGGCGCACCGCTCGACCGCGCCGCCTGGACCCGCGGCAACAGCGTTTATTTCCCGGACCGCGTTGTGCCGATGCTGCCGGAGGCGCTGTCGAACGGCTGGTGCAGCCTGCGGCCAAATGAGGAGCGCGGCTGCCTGTTCACCGAGATGCGGATCGACGCCGCCGGGCGCAAGACGGCGCACCGTTTCGGCCGCGGCCTGATGCGCAGCGCCGCCCGCCTCACCTATACCCAGGTGCAGGAGGCGCATGATGCCGGGTCGGACCTCGGCCTGCCCGGCGTCATCGCGCCGCTGTTTGCCGCGTTCAGGGCGCTGCTGGGCGCGCGCCAGGCCCGCGGCACGCTCGACCTCGATTTGCCGGAGCGCAAGGTGGTGCTCGAGGCGGGCAAGGTCGTCTCCGTCGCGCCCCGCCCGCGCCTCGACAGCCATAAGCTCATCGAGGAGTTCATGGTCCTCGCCAACGTCGCCGCAGCCGAGGAGCTGGAACACCGCCACCTCCCCTGCATGTATCGGGTCCACGCGCCGCCGTCGGAGGAGAAGCTCGCGGCGCTGCGGGTGTTCCTGCACGGCCTCGGCATCAGCTTGGCACCCGGCAACGACCTCCATCCGCGCGACCTCGACCGCGTGCTGCAGAAGGTCGCCGGCACCGAGCAGGCGCCGCTGGTGAACGAGGTGATCCTCCGCAGCCAGTCGCAGGCGGCCTACAGCCCCGACAACATCGGCCATTTCGGCCTCAGCCTGCCGCGATACGCCCACTTCACCAGCCCGATCCGCCGCTATGCCGACCTGCTGGTGCACCGGGCGCTGGTCAGCGGGCTCAAGCTCGGCCTCGGCGGCCTGGCGCCGGACGAGGCAGCGCGCTTTCCCGAAACCGCCGAGCACATCAGCGCCACAGAACGCCGCGCGGCACTCGCGGAGCGCGAGGCGATCGACCGCTACCTCGCCGCCTACATGGCCGACAAGGTCGGCGCGGTGTTCGCGGCGCGCGTATCGGGCGTCCAGCGCTTTGGCCTGTTCGTGACGCTCGCGGAGTCCGGCGCCAGCGGGCTGATCCCCATGTCGGCGCTGCCCGACGATTATTGGCTGTACGAGGAGGCCACCCAGTCGCTGTCGGGCCGCCGCACCCGTATGACCTACCACCTCGCCATGGATGTGGAGGTGCGGCTGTCGGAGGCGAGCCCGGTCACCGGCGGGCTGCTGTTCCAGATGGTCTCGCCCGCCCGCGCCGCCACTGCGTCAGCATCCCCGGGGCAAGTTGCGGGTCAAGCTGCTGGGCGCCAAGCGGCCGGCAAGGGACGCCGGTCCCGGCGCGGATGAGGCTGGCACTTGCATTCGTTCTGATGCTGCTGGCCGGCGGCGCCGGGGCTCAGCCGGGCACATCCATGCGGCCCGATTTCGAGCCGAAACGCTTCGAGGCCAAGCTTACCGCCGCCGTGCTGACCGCCTCGTTCGAGTTCCTGGTCCCGCGCACCCTGGAGCCGGCGTCCGTGCAGCAGTTCGCGCTTTGGGGGCTGCGCGGCGTCACGACGCTCGACGCTGGCCTCACGATCGAGGAGCGCGGCGCTGTCCTCGATTTGCGCCAGGCCAACCGCAGCGTCTACCAGCGCGCCATTCCGCCCGCGTCCACCGCCGAGGCATGGGGCGACGTCGGGTCGGATTTGATGGCCGCGGCTTGGGACGCGTCGGACATCGTGCGGGACGCGGGAACCCAGGGGCTGCTCACGAACTTCTTCGACGAGCTGTTCAACCATCTCGATCCCTACTCCCGCTATGTCCCGCCGGGTGCTGCCGACATCGACCGCGCCCGCCGCTCCGGCGAGGCCGGCGCCGGCCTGGTGATCGCGAAGATCGGCGAGGCCTTCGTCGTGCAGACCGTCAACGCCGATGGGCCCGGCGCGGACGCCGGCATCGTCCAAGGCGACCGCATCCTTGCCGTGGACGAGCAGCCGACGCGCGGTGCCGACCTGGCGACGGTTCTGGCGCAGATCGCCGGGCTGGAGGGCACCGACGTCAGCATCAGCCTGCGCGGACGGAACGGCAGGACCCGCGTCGTCGCGGTCGAGCGCGCGGTGATCCCGCCCGAGACGGTGTTCGCGCAACGGAGCGGCGATGCGCTGACGGTCCGCATCGCCGCCTTCAGCCAGGACACCGATCAGCGCCTTGCACGGGAGCTCGAGCGTTTCGTGGGGGCGGGCATCGCGATGCGGCGTCCGCACGGCGTCGTGCTCGACCTGCGCGGCAACCGCGGCGGCCTGCTGCGGCAGGCGGTCGCGGCGACCGACCTGATACTGGACACCGGGATCGTCGCGACCACGTCTGGGCGCAATCCGGGCTCGAACCACGAATGGCAGGCCGGCGCGCGCGACGTGATCAATGGCGCGCCGGTGGTGGTACTGGTCGACGGCCGCTCGGCGAGTTCGGCAGAGATCATGGCGGCGGCACTCGCAGATCAGGGCCGCGCGGTCGTTGTCGGCAGTTCCACCCTCGGCAAAGGATTGGTGCAGACCATTGCGACCTTGCCCGACGGCGGCGAGCTGTTCGTCACTTGGAGCCGCGTGCTGGCGCCGCTGGGTTGGCCGATCCAGGGCCTGGGCGTGTTGCCGCAGGTTTGCACCAGCCAGGGCCCGGATGCGACGATGCAGCAGCTCGTTAGCCTGGATCGCGGCAAGCAGCGCATGACGGAGGCACTGGCACAGCATCGCGCCGCCCGCGCGCCGCTGCCCAGCGCCGAGATCATCGCTTTACGCAAAGCCTGCCCCGCCGCGGCCGGCCGCGACATCGACCTGGTCGCGGCGCGCTATCTGCTGGACCATCCGGCAGCCTACGCCACCGCGCGCCTGCCACCCGCGAGGCTTGGTGCTCGACCCTGACCTGTGCATGCGAGGCTTGACCGCGAGAGTGCGCATGAGCATGTTCCCGGCCTATGCCGCCCGGTTCGGGCGCATCTCGTTTTAGGGATCAGGCTGTGGCCAAGAACAACACCGTTCAGATCAAGCTCGTGTCGACCGCGGACACCGGCTATTTTTACGTGACGAAGAAGAATGCCCGCACGACGACCGGCAAGCTCGAACTGAAGAAGTACGACCCGGTTGCGCGCAAGCATGTGCCGTTCAAGGAAGCCAAGATCAAGTAGTTTTGGCTTCTAATAGGCATCGGACTGACGTCCTGCTGCAGTGCCGCTTCGCAGGATGCCGCTGCAGCCGTCGGATCATAGTTGGCCAAAGATTAATTAGGCACGAGCGCGCCGTTAACCCGCTGTAAAGCTTTGTCGTGGAAAATGCGATTAAGTGGGACAGAGTGAGACGGTTATGATCGTTGCGAACCATATCAACAGCCGGCCAAGGCCGAAGCTGCCTATTTGCCTCTCGCTGGTCGACGGCCTGGGCAATGCTACCGACCGCCGCCGCATGGAGCGTGGCTTGCACGCTGCAACGGCTGCCGGCGCATTCGTCCTGCACTACCAGCCCCGGCTGTCGCTGACGACCGGGGCGATCGCAACCAACGAGGCGCTCATCCGCTGGCCCGACCGGAAGCGCGGCCTGATCCCGCCAGGCAGCTTCATTCCCATCGCCGAGCAGAGTGACCTCATTAACCTTATCGGCGCCTGGGTCCTGCTCAAGGCCTGCACCGAGGCAACAGGCTGGGGGCAGCACCATGTGTCGGTGAACGTCTCGGCCCGGCAGTTGAAGTCGGGCGTCTTACCGGTCCAGTTGGCAATCGCGTTGGAGCAGTCCGGGCTGCCGCCCGACCATCTCGAGCTGGAACTGACGGAGTCGATGCTGGTCGATGGCAGCACCGATACGCTGCTGGCGCTGTCGGCGATCCGCGACCTGGGTGTCGGCCTGGCACTGGACGACTTCGGCACCGGCTTCGCCAGCCTGTCCATGCTGAAGCGCCTGCCGCTTACGGTCATGAAGCTGGATCGTTCGTTGGTGCGCGACCTGCCGTCCAACCGCGAGGACGCCGCCATCGTGCGGGCCGTGATCGGGACCGGCCACGCCATGCGCCTCGTGGTCGTGGCGGAGGGGATCGAGACCGAGGCCCAGCGCGCGTTCCTGTCGGGCATCGGCTGCGACGAGGGCCAGGGCTATCTGTTCAGCCACCCGCTCCCGGCCGATCAACTGCGCCTGAAGCTCGGCCTCAACCCACCCTGATCGCCTATACCGCTTGCGGCGCGGCGCAACCTACGCCAGCTTTGACGCATGACCCCAAATGCTGCAATGCCCACCGCCGAGATCGAGACGACGATCCTCGCGCTGACCGCCCAACGTGGCCCGGCCAAGTCCATCTGCCCAAGCGAGGTCGCCCGCGCGCTGCGTCCTGATTGGCAGACGCTGCTGACCGAGGTGCGCCGGGTGGCGTGCCGGCTGGCAGCGGCCGGGCGCATCGACATACTCCGCAAGGGTAAGGTCGTAGAACCCGCCGAGGTGAAGGGCGTCATCCGTCTCAGGATGGCGCAGCCGGACATCGCG
>CAZZWN010000004.1:19185-32057 GCA_964657765.1 uncultured Acetobacteraceae bacterium | reverse complement strand
CGCGCGCGAACACGCCGTCCGCGGACTTGTAGACCTCCCGCACATGCTGCCCGGCCGGCAGCATGGTGACGACGATTTCGGCGCCCTCGGCGGCTTCGGCGACGGAGCCCACCGCCGTGCCGCCGGCCGTCGCCAGCTCCGCCCGGGCCGCGTCGACCCGGTCATAGCCGCGGACGCCGTGCCCGGCGCGGACGAGGTTGGCCGCCATCGGACCACCCATGTTGCCCAACCCAATGAACCCGATCTCCGCCATGGCCTGCTCCTATCTAAGAGAACAAGACTAGCGCTTTGGTGAGGGTGACATAAACACCCCAGAGCAGCGGGATGCCCACGCAAGCCCAGGCGAGCCCGGATGCCGCAGTCAATCCACCGCGGCCAATACCGAACGATCCGCCCACGACGGCCGTCGCCTGCTGCGGGGCCGGGTCGTCCCGCATGTGCCAGCGCTCCGAAACCGGGCGGATCAGCAGGTTGGCGATGAACCCGATCGCCAGGAACCCGGCCAGGATCAGCAGCGTGCGGTCATACACCTGCTCCCGCGGCACCCCGGCGGCGATCTGCGCCTCGCGGATCTGGGTGATGACGATCGGGCCGATCACGCCGGCGGTGGACCATGCCGTCAGCAGGCGTCCATGGATCGCGCCGACGAACCGGGTGCCGAACATGTCAGCCAAATAGGCCGGCACGGTCGCGAAACCGCCGCCATACATCGAAAGTGCGACGCAGATCATCGCCACGAACAGCGCCTGCTGCCCATGATGCGCCGCCCATGGCGCCAGCGCATACAGCGCGATGCCGAGGGCGAAGAACGTCGCATAGGTGAGCTTTCGCCCGATCTTGTCGGAGAACGAGGCCCAGAAGAACCGTCCGCCGATGTTGAACAGCGACAGCAACCCCACGAACCCGGCCGCGATCGTCGCGATCGCCGCCTTCTGGCCCGGATCCAGCGCGCCGAAACGGAGGTCGGGATGGCCGAGCAGCGAGCCGCCGAAGATCTCCTGCAGCATCGGCGACGCCAGCCCGAGCACGCCGATGCCTGCCGATACGTTGAGGCACAGGCACGCCCAGATCAGCCAGAACTGCGGCGTCTTGTGCGCGTCCTCGAGGGCGACGTTGGCGTGGGTGATCATGCCGCGCCGTGCGGCAGGGCCGGTCCAGCCCTCCGGCGCCCAGTTCGCCGGCGGCACGCGGTAACCGAACGTGCCCGCGAGCATGAACACGCCATAAACTGCCGCCATCACCAGGAAGCACTGCCAGACGCCGACCGTCGTGAAGTTGGGGCCCGGCCCGCGGAAGTAGTTCATCAGGATGTCGGCGAGCGGCGCTCCGATCAGCGCGCCGCCGCCGAAGCCCATGATCGCCATCCCGGTCGCCATGCCGCGGCGGTCCGGAAACCATTTTATCAATGTCGACACCGGCGAGATGTAGCCGAGCCCCAAGCCAATGCCGCCGATCACGCCCGAGCCGAGCCAGAGCATCCAGAGCTGGTGCACATAGACGCCGACCGCCGAGACCACGAGGCCGCCGCACCAGCACAGCGTCGCCACGAACGCCGCCTTGCGCGGGCCGGCGCGCTCGAGCCAGCCGCCCCAGATCGCAGCCGAGGAGCCCAGGAACACGAAGAACAGCGTATACATGACGCTCACGTCGGAGACCCGCCAGTCGCAGGCCGTCGTCACCAGCGCCTGCAGCAACGACGTGTCGGCGGAGCAGGTGACCGCGTTGGTCACGCCCAGCACCCGCGTCAGCGGCAGCCAGAACACCGAGAAGCCATAGGCCATCCCGATACACAGATGGATCGCCAATGCAGCCGGAGGCACCAGCCATCGGTTGAATCCAGGCTTGGCGACCGTGCGGCTACGGTCGAGCAGGCCGTCTTGCGGGCTGCTCGGCCGCGTTTCCGTCCAACCATCCATTCGATACGTTCCCTTCCGATCGGCGACGCCGTTGGATGGCGCCTGCCGCAGCGTTGCAAAATGCCGTCAAGCGGCGGTGTGCATAGACTTTGGTCCAATCCGGCCGGGGTGGGTGAACACCTCGAAGCCGTCGTCGCGCGCGATGCCGGCGACCGTTATGCCGGCTTGCTCCGCCACCCGAAGCGCCAAAGCCGTCGGTGCCGATACCGCGACCAACACGGGGATGCCGATGCGCGCGGCCTTCTGCACGAGCTCGACGGACACGCGGCTGGTCATGACCAGCAGGCCCGACGCCGGGTCCATGCCGGCGCGGGCCATGGCGCCGCCGAGCTTGTCCAGCGCGTTGTGCCGGCCGACATCCTCGCGGACCAGCGGCGCCTGCCCCGGCTGCACAAATCCGGCCGCATGGACGGCGCGGGTCAAGCGGTTGAGCGCCTGGGCCGGAAACAGCGCGGCAACGGCGTCCTGCACCTGTTCAGGCGAGAATGTCTGCCCAGCGGCGACCTGCGGCGCCCCGCGCATCGCCTGGTCCAGGCTTTCGAGCCCGCACATGCCGCATCCGGTAGGGCCAGCCATCTGCCGCCGCCGCGCCTCGACGGCGTGCATGGCGGAGGGCGAAATCCACATCCGCAGCTCGACGCCATTCGCGGCCGGCACGATCTCGAGCTCTTCGATCTCGGCGGGGCGGGTCACCACGCCCTCGGTGATGCTGAAGCCGATGGCGAAATCATCGAGGTCGCCCGGCGTCGCCATCATGATCGCATGGGAGATGCGATTATAGGAAAAGGCGATCGCCGTCTCCTCGGGCACCATCCGGTCGCCGGACGCCGACGCGCCACTGCGCCAAGCCGACGTCTGACGGCGCTGCGCCAATGCCGGCAGCGTCACAGGCGAAGCCCGAGGGTTGAAAATGATTCCACAAACACTCTCTACATGGTTTGCCTGGGTTCGCCCGGTTGTAACGTAAATGTTCTCGTAATTTTGAGACACAAGGGCGCGGCAGCGAAGCGGATCATCCTGCGGCGTGCGCCAAGCGCAGAGCGGGATACGGAGGCTTGCGCCGCATGTCGAGAATGCTGATGTGCATATCCAGAAGCCCACGAACAAGACCTCACTACGGAGCAACCGCATGCCGGCACTTTCGATCCTGGACCTAGCCCCCGTTCCGCAGGGCTCTACTCCCGGCGACGCGCTGCGCAACGCACGCGACCTCGCGCAACATGCCGAGCGTCTGGGCTATCGCCGCTATTGGCTCGCCGAGCACCACAACATGGTCGGCATCGCCAGCGCCGCGACGGCGGTCGCCATCGGCTTCGTTGCCGGCGGCACCAGCACGATCCGCGTCGGTTCCGGAGGCGTCATGCTGCCGAACCACTCGCCGATGGTCATCGCCGAGCAGTTCGGGACCCTGGCTTCACTCTATCCCGGGCGCATCGACCTCGGGCTCGGGCGCGCGCCCGGCACGGATCAGCGCACGCTGCGGGCGCTGCGGCGCAGCCCGTCAAGCGCCGACGAGTTCCCGCAGGACGTGCTGGAGTTGCAGGCGCTGCTCGGCCCATTGCAGCCGGGCCAGGTGGTGCAGGCGGTGCCCGGCACCGACACCAACGTGCCGCTCTGGATTTTGGGGTCCAGTACCTATGGCGCACAGCTCGCCGCGATGCTCGGCCTGCCCTACGCGTTCGCGTCGCACTTCGCGCCCGATGCGCTGCACCAGGCGCTTGCGGCATATCGTGCCCGTTTCGCGCCCGGCCAGATCCAGCAGCCGCACGCCATGGTCGGGGTCAACGTGATCGCGGCCGACACCGACGCCGAGGCGCGCCGGCTGTTCACCTCGGCGCAGCAGAGCTTCGTGAACATGTTCCGCGGCACCCGCGGCAAGCTGCTGCCGCCGATCGACGATATCGAGACGTACTGGACCCCGGTCGAGAAGATGCAGGCCGGCGGCATGCTGCGCTGTTCCATCGTCGGCGGCCCGGATACGGTCCGGCGCGGCCTGGCGGAGTTCCTGGAGGAGACCGGCGCCGACGAGTTGATGGTCGCCTCGGCAATCTGGGACCACGGCGCGCGCAAGCGGTCGTATGAGATCCTAGCCGCGGCGCAGCTGGCCCTGAGCCCGGACCTTGTCGCCGCATGACGGATAACGCGTCGACGCGGCAACCCAAGACAGACGTGGGCGTGTCGACGAAGCTCACGACGACAAAACAGCGCTGGGCGCAGGAGGGACGGTTCCTGACTGGCCATACCGCCCGGCCCGAGGCGGAACGCCTGCCGCCGGGCCAGCATCTCGTGACCGATTGGCCGGTGCTGGACCTCGGCATGCATCCGGACGTGCCGGCCTCGCGCTGGCGGCTGGAGGTGTATGGGGCGGTCGAGCGGCCGTTGATTTGGGACTGGGCCGGATTGCAATCGCTGCCGCAGAGCCGCGAGGTTTCTGACATCCACTGCGTCACGACTTGGTCGCGCTACGACAATGCCTGGGACGGCGTTCTGACCCGCGACCTGCTGCAGGCGGTGCATCCGAAACCCGAGGCGCGCCATGTCGTGCTGCAGAGCTATGACGGCTACACCACGAACCTCTCGATCGAGGATTTCATGGCCGAGGGCGTGCTGCTAGCGCATAGCTGGGAGGGCGCGCCTTTGACGCAGGCGCATGGCGGACCGGTGCGGCTGGTGGTGCCGCGGCTATATTTCTGGAAGAGCGCCAAGTGGCTGCAGCGGATCGAGTTCCGCGCCGACGACCGGCCGGGCTTCTGGGAGGTACGCGGCTATCACAACCGTGGCGATCCATGGGCTGAGCAGCGCTACTCCCAGGACTAGGCGCCGTCCTGGCAATCTTGCAGCATTCCCGCCGTAGCAGGCCGCCGCAGCCATGCCTGGAATGAACCAGGCATGGCCAGCGACGGTCAGGCGCGATGCCCCGGCGTGCGGTGGCGGCTAGGTCGCGGCGCTCGCTGACTTTGACTTCTTCTTTGTGGCCGGGCTGGTGGCACTCAACGTCTTGGCGGCGGCGCTACGTTCGGCGGGACTCTTCGCCGTCTTCATCGCTTTGGCAGCCTTGCTCTTTGTCTCGGGCGCCGTGGCCTTCGGGGCGGCTGCCGTCGCTGCAGCGGCCTTCGGGGCGGTCGTCTTCTTGACCGCGGCTTTTGCAGCCGCAGCGGGCGCGGCTTGTTTGGCAGGTGCCTTCGCAGCCGGCTTCGAAGCAGCGGCCGCTTTTTTCGGAGCGGCCGCCTTCGTGGCGGGTTTCGCTGCGGTCGCCGGCTTCACCGCCGCTTTGGTGGTCTTGGCAGCGGCGCGGACCGCCATGGCCTGTGCCCGCGGGCGCTTCGTCGTGCTGTCGTCACTCATGTAAAAAGCCTTCCTTAACCGGGTTGCATCATGCATCGCGGAGGTACGCCGATCAGCGGCCCGTGCCGCGCGAATCGTGGACGTATCAACCGGAATGACGTCACGCGGCAGGGTGGCCCGTGTCAATGAAAACCAGCACTCAAAGTAATGTTTTTGATGCTAATTCATGGTTTTGGCCCGCAACAGAACGTGACCTACCGTTCTGATAACGGTACAAACTTTAAATCCTCCGGGCCAACGTAGTTCGCAGCCGGCCGGATGATCTTGTTGTCGACGCGTTGCTCGATCACGTGCGCCGCCCAGCCGCTGGTGCGGGCAATGACGAACACCGGCGTAAACATCGCAGTCGGCACGCCCATCTGGAAATAAGAAACGGCGCTGAACCAGTCGAGATTGGCGAACATCCGCTTCGTGTCCATCATTACCGACTCGATCCGCTCCGCCACCTCGTAGCCGATCATGCTGCCGGACGCCTCGCTCAACCGCCGGGCAACACCCTTGATCACGACGTTGCGTGGGTCGGAGATGGTGTAGACCGGATGGCCGAAGCCGATCACCACCTCCTTCGCCGCCACGCGGCTCCGGATGTCCTGCTCCGCCGCGTCCGGTGAGCTGTAGCGCTGCTGGATTTCGAGCGCGACCTCATTGGCGCCGCCGTGCTTCGGGCCGCGCAGCGCGCCGATGCCGGCCACGATGGCGGAGTGCATATCGGACCCGGTGCCAGCCACGACGCGGGCGGCGAACGTGCTCGCGTTGAACTCGTGCTCGGCATACAGGATCAGCGAGGTGTGCATCGCCCGCTCCCACTCGGGGCTGCAGGGCTTGCCGTGCAGCAGATGCAGGAAGTGCCCGCCGATGCTTTCGTCATCGGTCTCGACCTCGATGCGGCGGCCGTTCTGCGTCCAGTGGTGCCAATACAGCAGCATGGAGCCGAGGCTCGCCATCAGCCGGTCGGCGATCTCCCGCGCGCCGGGCGGGTTGTGGTCGTCCTTTTCCGGCAGGGCGCAGCCGAGCGCGCTCACGGCCGTACGCATCACGTCCATCGGGTGCACAGCCGCCGGCAGCGCCTCCAGCACCGTGCGGACTGCGGCGGGGATGCCGCGAAGTGCGCGCAGCTTCGTCTTATAGGCGCGCAGTTCGGCCGGGTTCGGTAGCCAGCCATGGACCAGCAGATGCGCGATCTCCTCGAACTCGCTGGTCTCGGCGATGTCGAGGATGTCGTAGCCGCGGTAATGCAGGTCGTTGCCGGTGCGGCCGACGGTGCAAAGTGCGGTGTTGCCCGCGGTGATGCCCGAAAGGGCGACGGACTTTTTCGGCTTCGGTGCGGTCTCGGACATGATGCGTTCCTTTATTAGAAAATACCGGGCTTGCCGGCGCGCACGGTGCCTTCCGGCATCGCGACGTTCAGGCGATGCAGCTCGCCTGCCGCCAAATCCGGCAACTGCTCGCACGCCTGCAGGAAGCGTTTCGCCTCATCGTCGGTAATAAGGCCCTCGGTCATGATGCGGAACTTGTTGATGTAGTCCGGGCGCTTCCACGGTGTCGCGCCGTTGGGGTGCGCGTTGGCCACCGCCATCTCGTCGGCGATCACGCTGCCATCCTGCATCCTGATCTCGATCCGGCCGCCGAACGCCAGGTCCTCGTGCCGGCGCGCATGGTAGCGCTCGGTCCACTTCGGGTCCTCGAGGGTGCGTATCTTGTGCCAAAGCGCCACCGTGTCCGCCCGCTGCGCCCGCTCCGGCGCATAGGACCGCACATGGTGCCACTCGCCGTCCTGCAGCGCCACCGCGACGATGAACATGATCGAGTGGTCCAGGGTCTCGCGGCTCGCGTGCGGGTCCATCTTCTGCGGGTCGTTGGCGCCGGTGCCGATGACGTAGTGGGTGTGGTGGCTCGTCTCGATCACCACCTCTTTGACATCGTTCCAATCCTTGACCCGTTTGCCCATGCGGAAGGCGAGGTCGATCAGCGCCTGGCTCTGGTATTCCGCCGAGTGCTGCTTCGTGTAGCTGTCCATGATGGCGCGTTTCGGCTCGCCTGTACCCGGCAAGGGCACCTGATACAGCGCCTCCGGGCCGTTCAGCATCCAGGCGATGACGCTGTCCTCGCCCTCGTAGATCGGGCTCGGCGCGCCCTCGCCGCGCATCACCCGGTCGACCGCCTCGATTGCCAGCTTGCCGGCGTGCGCGGGGGCGTAGGCCTTCCAGGAGCTGATCTCGCCCTTGCGGCTCTGGCGCGTGGTGAAGCTCACGTGCACGGCCTGCTGCACGGCCTGGTAGATGGTGGCGGTGTCGAGGCCCAGCAGCGTGCCGAGCCCGGCGGCCTGGGCCGGGCACAGATGCGCGATGTGGTCGATCTTGTGCTCGTGCAGACAGATGGCGCGAACGAGGTCGATCTGGATTTCATAGCCCGTGGCGAGGCCGCGCAGCAGCTCCGCGCCGGACTTGTTGCAAGTCTGCGCCACCGCGAGGATGGGTGGAATATTGTCGCCGGGATGGCTGTAGTCGGCGGCGAGGAAGGTGTCGTGCATATCGAGTTCGCGCACCGCCGTGCCGTTGGCCCACGCGGCCCATTCCGGGCTGACGCGCGTGCTGTCCGGCATGCCGAACACCGTGGCGCCGCCGGGCCGCATGTGCCCCAGCGCCATGTCGCGCGCGCTGGTGCAGGAGTGGCGGTTCACGCTGGCGATCGCGACCGCGGCGTTGTCGATGACCCGGTTCACGATCATCTCCGCGGTATCGTTCGGCACGGCGACCGCGTCCGCGGCGACGGCGGCGATCTTCCAGGCAAGCTGGTCCTCACGCAGCAGCTTCGACTTGGACGGATGGACCCGGACATTGTGCGTTTGCATAGTGCGTTGTTCCCTGTTGACTTTACTGCCATGACGGTCGTCGTTGGCGGCGGTCATAGGAGCGGCCAGCCAACTCGGCAAGCGCACCGCGCGGAATGGGGCACGCGGCCCCAACGTCGCCTTGCAGCGTGGCAGTGCGACAAGGTTGATCATATGCCTGCGCGGCATCATCTCACTGTTGACGCTGCGCGCGCCAGGATCGACCTTGCCGACATCGACCTTGCCCGATCACCCCTGGCACGAGAGGCCCACGTTGCCCGACCAGACCCCGCCCGTGCGTTGGCAGCCGGACCGCAGCCCGCAATCGCCGCCCTGGCCGGTGCCGCCGCTGTTCACGGCGATGGGCCGCGGCTTGATGGGCCGCTGCCCGGCGTGTGGGCAGACCCATTGCTTCAACGGCTATTTGAAGGTCGTGCCGACATGCGTCGCCTGCGGCGCGCCACTGGGCAAGTTCCGCGCCGACGACGCGCCGCCCTACTTCACCATCTTCATCGTCGGTCACATCATCGTGGGCCTGATGTTCGCAGTGGACGGCGCCTACAAGCCGGCGCTTTGGATCCATGCCGCGATATTCCTGCCGCTCAGCGTGGTGCTGACATTGGCGTTGCTGCGCCCGGTCAAGGGCGCCACGCTTGGATTGATGCTGAAGCTCGGCATGGCCAAGTCGGACGACGAATGAGCGAGGCCCCACCCGCGTCCCAGGGCCTCGAGCGTGTCGTGCTGGCGGGCGAGGCGCTGACCCGGCTCAACCCGCTGCTCGACGCCGACCGGGCGCAGGCGGTCGCCGACCTCGAGGCCGAGAACCATTTCGCGTTATGCGGCACGGCCGAGCGGCCTCCGGTGCCAGGGCCCTATATCTTGCATCTGTCGGTGCAGGAGGGGCGGCTCGTGTTCGACGTGCGCAACGCTGCCGACTCGCCGCTGCAGATGCTGGTGCTGGCGCTCGGCCCGTTCCGCGGACTGATCAAGGACTACCAGATGCTCGTCGACAGCCACATGACGGCGGTCGAGGAGGGGCGCGAGCAGCGCATCCAGGCGATCGACATGGGCCGCCGCGGCCTGCACAACGAGGGCGCGACGCTGCTGCGCGAGCGGCTGGAGAACAAGGCCAGCATCGACCATGAGACGGCGCGCCGCCTGTTCACCCTGGTGTGCGTGCTGCATCAACGAATCTAGGGACCCAACATGAAGATCGACGGCACTCCCTACCGCGCCGTTTGGGTGGACGAGGGCGACGGATGGTCCGTCCGCGTCATCGACCAAACGAAGCTGCCCTGGACGCTCGAGTTCCTGCGGCTCACCACCATGCGAGAGGCGGCGTTCGCCATCACCAGCATGCAGATACGCGGCGCGCCGCTGATCGGCGCCGTCGCGGCCTACGGGCTGGCGCTGGCGTTGCGCGATGATCCCGGCACCGACGCCATGGAGCGCGCGGCGGAGCAGCTCGCGGCGACGCGGCCGACGGCGATCAACCTGCGCTGGGCGCTTGGCCGCATGTTGACCCGGCTGCGCAACACCGCCGCCGGGCAGCGCGTGGCCGCTGCCTATGCCGAGGCTGCCGATATCGCCGACGAGGACGTGGCGCAGAATGCCGCGATCGGACGGCACGGCCAGGAGCTGATCCAGCAGGCGGCGGGCACGAAGGATGGAGCGAACCGGGGCAAGCCGGTGAATATCCTGACGCACTGCAACGCCGGCTGGCTGGCGACGGTCGATTGGGGCACGGCACTGGCGCCGATCTATATGGCGCATGACGCGGGGCTACCGGTGCACGTGTGGGTGGACGAGACCCGCCCGCGCAACCAGGGCGCCGCGCTGACGGCGTGGGAGCTGGGCAAGCACGGCGTGCCGCATACCGTCATTTCGGACAATGCCGGCGGGCATTTGATGCAGCACGGCCGGGTGGACCTGGCGATCGTGGGCGCGGACCGGGTGACGCGCACCGGCGACGCGGCGAACAAGATCGGCACCTATCTGAAGGCGCTGGCGGCGCATGACAACCAGGTGCCGTTCTGGGTGGCAGTTCCGTCGAGCACCATCGACTGGACGGTCGCGGACGGGGTGCGCGAGATCCCGATCGAGGAGCGCGACGCGTCCGAGGTCACGACCGTGACCGGGCGCGGGCTGGACGGCAAGGTGACGACCGTACGAGTGACGCCGACCAGCAGCCCGGCCGCCAACCCGGCGTTCGACGTGACGCCGGCGCGGCTGCTGACTGGGTTGATCACCGAACGCGGCCGCTGCGAAGCGACGACGGCGGGACTGCAGGGGTTGTTTCCAGAACGAGGCTAGCGGAGGGTCATTGCAAAACTGCGCTTATTTCGCCGTTATGGCGTATGAGCGTATATATGGCACTTCGCTCCCTGCCGTTCCTTATGCTGATCGCCGCCTGCGCGGCTCCGCCGGTGCAGCCTGTCCCCGTCGCCACAGCGGTCCTGCTTGATCAGCACGTGCCTGATTTCGCCAAACGCCCGTTCGAGCCGTTCTCCCGGGCGAACGCAGTCGGCATCGCGTTGCGGGAATGGCGCGGCTTCGGCAGTGCCGTCGACGACGACCTGCCGGACAGCCATCCCCTGCCCCGCAGCCTGCGCCCGGACAAGCAGCCAGGCCTATGGCAAAGGGTCGGCGAATACTGGTGGCTGAGCCAGGCGGCGGGATCGCAGGAAAGCGGATGGACCAGCAAATACGACGAGTTCGGCCAGGCCTACCAAGGCGACGCTCCGGCTTGGTCGGCGGCGTTCATCTCGTATGTCATGCGCTCGGCTGGGGCGCGGGACCGTTTCCTGTATTCGCCGCTGCACGCCGACTACATCAATGCGGCCGCCCAGGGCACGCTTGCGCTGCGGACCGAGCGGCCCGAGGCCTATGCGCCGCAGCCCGGCGACCTGATCTGCATGAGCCGCAGCAGCTCGCACGCCATGCGGTTCGAGGATTTGCCCGCGCCTAGGTTCTACGGCCATTGCGACCTCGTCGTGACTGCACAGCCGGGCCAGCTTTCGGTCGTGGGCGGCAACGTGGACGGCGGCGTGACCATGAAGCACGTCCCGACCACGCTGACCGGCATGCTGTCGAGCGCAGACGGACAGGTCGTCGACACCCGCTACGGCTGGTTCGTCGTCCTGCGCGTGCTGTATGACAATTAGGGCGTCAACGCTGCCGCCAGGGCAGCGCGTCCGCCTTCCAGCCGGCGACGGTGCCGCGGTGGCCCTCCTCGTCCGGCGGCCCCTCGAAGCCGTCCGCGATGTTGTAGGCGTTCGGGAAGCCCGCCGCCTGCGCCGCCTGGGCCGCCGCAAGGCTGCGCGCCCCGCTGCGGCATAGGAAATACACCTTGTGCGACGGGGTGAGCCCGGCCTGCTTCATCTGGTCGACAAAGCCCGCGTTGAGCTGCCCCGAGGGGAACATCTGCCACGGGATCAGCAGAGGCTGCTTGCCGGCCTCGCTCAGGTCCGGCAGGCCGACATAGCTCCACTCGGCGTCGGTGCGCACGTCGACGAGCTGCGCCTCGCTGTCGGTCCCGAGCGCCTGCCAAACCTGCGTTGGGGTGATGTTCTCGATCATGGTGGTTCTCCGTCTCGCTCCGCCAGCGTGCCCGAGCGAAGCCGAAAGCACAAACTCCACCCGCGGAGGCGCTACCCCGCCAGGCTGTCGATCAGACGCGTATAGCTTGCGATATGGTCCTGCATCCGCAGGTGCCGCTCGGCGTAGCTGCGGGCGCTGGTGCGGAGACGGGCGGCGAGGCTGGTGTCCTCCAGCAGTTCCTGGATGCGGAGCGACAGGGCGGCCGGGTCGAGGAACGGCGTGAGCAGGCCGGTCTGCCCGTGCGTGACGAACTCCTGCACCGGAACGGTGTCGCTGGCGACGATGGCGCAGCCGATGGCCAGCGCCTCCCGCAGCGACCACGACGCCACGAACGGGTAGGTGAGGTAGACATGCGCGTCCGACCGCTTCAGCAGGCGCACGTAGTCGGCATAGCCGATACGGCCGCAGAACTGCACCCGGCCCATATCGAGCGGGCCGACCTGCTGCAGCATGTGCTCCCGCCAGCTGCCCTCCTGCAGCCGCGCGCCGTAGCTCACGCCGTCGCCGCCTACCAGAGCCACCTTCAGGTCGGGCCGGGCCTGCAGCAATGACGGCAGGGCGCGCATGACGATGTGGAAGCCGCGATAGGGCTCGAGGTCGCGGGCGACGTAGGTGACGAGCTTTTCGCCCGGCTGCACGACCAGGCCGCCGAGTTGGAACACTCGGTCCGCCGCGTGGACGTCGGGGCTGCACACGTCGAGGTCGGCCCCTTCGGACAGGATGTCGATCCGGTCCTGCGCCCAATCCGGATAGGTCGACCGTTGGAAGCGCGTCGGCGTTATGCCGTGGCCGGGGTTGGCGAGCGCCAGCATGTTGACGGCGTTCTTGGACCGTACCCGCGGCAGCGCATCGGCGCGGGTCGGGAATTCCGGATCAAAGTTAACGTCGAAGCCATTGGTGTTGTAGTAGAATTCGTAATAACCGAGCGTCGGGACACCGGGCCATATATCGCCGAGGTTCAGCATTTCGCCCCAGCCGTGATGGCCGATGATGATATCCGGGTTGAAGCCCAGCGCTTTGAGGCTTGCGGCGACCTGTGCGACCGCCTGCGCGCGGGCCATGGCATGGTCGAACTCCTGCGCGTCCCGATGGGTGGAGGGGTTCAGCTCGCCGGGTCCGCGATAGGTCGCCTTGCGCACGCCCGGGATGAAGTTGGCGTTCTCCTGGGTGATGAACACCAG
>CAZZWN010000004.1:12571-19085 GCA_964657765.1 uncultured Acetobacteraceae bacterium | reverse complement strand
GCGGCGGGCTGGCGGCTGGGCTTGGGCGGCGCTGTCTTCTTGGCCTTTGCCGGATTGGCATGGGCGACGGCGGCCGGGGCCGGGTCGCCGGCCTTCGTCAGCGAACGCAGGGTCACGCGGAAGGCTTCGAGCGGCGCAAGGCTGGGCGCCTCGCAGGTCTCGCCATCCGCCATCGGGCCGACCTCGGTCCCGTCCACGAACACGGCCGAGACGGCCAAGCTGTGGGTCTCCGTCCCCGCGCCGCGCAGCCGCACACGCAGCCCGAGGATCGGCAGCGACATTCCGCGGCTGCCGCAGAACTGTCCGCCCTCGGCCCATGGCGAGAGCCAGCCGCGCCCCAGCACCGCCTGATATTCAAGGTCTGCCGGAGCGAGACCGTTGCCGGGAGCCAGGCCGAAGCCCTCGATCCAGCGCTTGCTGCCGCGCTCGCCCATCCACTCGCCGAGCCGGCCGCCGACATCGCCGCGGCCATAGATGTGCGCCGCCACCTCGACCGGCGCGTCGGGTTTCGCTGCGGGTGCCATTCCGGCCGGCTTCGGGTCCGCGGCTGGCTGCGGCGCAATCTCCCCGGCGTCCTCAGTCAGCCGGATCACCTGCAGTTTCGGGGCGTCCTGCTGGGCATCGGGGTCCTGATAGACCGTGACGAGCACCTGGGCCGGACCGCCGGACACCCGGACCAGCGCAGCGCCGTCCTCGCCGCCCAGCCAGCCATTGGCGTTGAAGCCGCTGATGCCGACCTTGCCGCCAAATCCGGCGGGCGCGGGCGCTGCGGACAGCCGGACGCCGGGCAGCCCGGTCGCCGTATTGGGCGGCACGGCGCCCGGGTTGTTGAAAACACAGAACAAGCCGGCATCCAGGGTCATGAGATGCGCGGACACCTTCAACTCAGTAATGGTCTTGGCGACGGCAGTGCTGGACATCGATCTCTCTCACGTTTCTGGACCGGCAACTGAACAGACTTGCTGCTTATAAAGACATTGCAATAGCGCGCATGTGGACGCAAGCCGTTTCGGAGTAGATTCCGCTGTATCAGGCGCTGCCGAACCAGATTAACCGGGGGCCGGCGAGCCCTGCAGCGTCAGCAGCGCGTCGTTCACCGCCCGCGCCGGCAGGCCCAGCGGCAGCAGCCAGCCGCGGCCGGTCGCGCGTATCCGCTCCGCCTGCGCGCCCAAGTCGAACGCCGCCGCTGCCAGGCCGGCTTGCCAGGCGCGGCTCAGGGCGAAGCACCACGTCTCCGGCCACACCGACGGAATGAACGCGAGGTGCGCCCGCTGCGCCTGGATCAACTCGGCGGCGGTGGCGTCGGCATACTCGCCGGTGACGAACACCGGGCCGGCCTCCATCAGCCGTGTGTCGTCGATGGTGAAGCCGACGACGACGAACTCCAGCGGCAACGCGCGGGCCCGGGCATCCCGCGCGCAGGCGAGCAGGATTTCGTAGCCCTTCTCCACCCCGATCGCCCCCACGATGCACACGCGGCGCAGTGGGCCGTTTGGGGCCGGCGTGACATTGGGCAACAGCCGGTCGTCCTCCCACGCCTGGGCGACGGGCCTTGTTTCCGGGAAGTGCCGGCGGATGCGCGCTGCCGCGTCGGCGCTCGGGGCGACGATGCGGCGGGCCGACGCCATGTCTGCGGCCGACCGCGCTACCAACGCCGTTACGGCGATGTCCTCGTGCAGGCTGCTGCCGAGGTCGGCGATGCAGGCCTCGCAGCCCGCGGCATCGGGCTCCCCGCAATAGCGCCGGTCGACGCTGACGAGGGCGATCCGAGGGCAGAACCAGGCGTAGTCGTGGATGAACATGTCGAACGGCAGGCGGAGCAGCCGCGCGAGGTCGAGGATCGCGTGGCTGTGGCCGAGCAGGTGATGCACCTCCACGTTCTGCGCCCGGTCGGGGCGGAGCAGCCGGGCCAAGTCCGGCAGCTCCTCTGGGACGGCATAGGTCAGGTTGGGAAAGGCTCCATCGCCGACGCTGCATCGGGTGCGGTTCGGGACGCCGGGGCCGCCGGGGCGCAGAATGATCGGGCGAAGCCCGGCCGCCTCCAGCGCCGCGACCCGCTGGGCCACCACCCGGTCGACGCCGCCGCCGCCGCCATGGGTGATCAGGATCGCAGCACCTGCGCGCACGCGCCCGGCCGCCCAGCGGAGCGCATCGATGCGGCGGCGGGCGGGGGCGAGCGGGTCGGCCGCGACATGGGCCGCGATCAGCGTGTCGTAGCCCGGATGCAGGCGGTTCAGCACCGTGTGGTTGCGCCGAAGCAGGTGGCTGCGCGCAGAGCCGAACGATTGCCCGCCGACATGCGCCACGAACACGCCAAGTGCCGCCACGCTGCGCCATCCGAGGTGCCGGGCGCGGAGGCACAGGTCGTTCTCCTCACCATAGCCCTGGGCGAAGCTGTCCTCCCGCAGCAGCCCGGCCTCGTCCAGGCAGTCCCGCCGCAGGTAGAGGCAGAAGCCGACGCCGGTCGGGATGTCGATGACCGCGCCCGCGTTCGCCTGCCACGCCGAGGCGTCCGTCGCGACGCAGGCGGCGAGGTCGGGCACGGCGTTGCCGCCGGCGATGTCGGGGTAGCTGACGATGGTGCCGTCGTTCGACAGCGGGGTGGCCGTGCCGATGTCGGGCGCCGAGTATGCCGCCGCCTGCAGCCGTTCGAGCCAGCCCGGCGCAACCAGCGTATCGCTGTTGAGCAGCACCGCGTCCCGCGGCGTGCAGGCCCGCAACCCGGCATTGGCGGCGGCAGGGAAGCCGCGGTTCTCCGTCAGACGGATCAGGCGGATGCGCCGGCGCCTCGCGAGCGACGCCAGCGCCGCTACGAGGTCGGGCTCCGGCGACGCGTCGTCGACCACCCAGACGCGGGCGCCGCGCGGCAGGGCGGCAAGAACGGAATCGAGGCACGCCAACGTCTGGGAGCAGCCGCGATAGACGGGAATGACGACGTCCACTGCGCCAGGCAGCCGGGCAAGCCGCGGTGCGCCCGGCCTCGCGATGTCGGCCAGGACGGGGGCATGGGTGGGCGCCGGACCCGGATGCCGCACGGCCCGCGCCAGTGCCGCCGCGGTGCGCCACTCCAGGCCGGGGTCGACGGGACTGCCCAGCAGATGCCGGCCATCGGCGTCGAGCACCGACAGTGCGCCGTCGCCGTCGATGCCGGCAGCCGACAGAACAAGGCGGCGGGGCCGCGCCAACGGGTGGTCGAGCGCGATATCGTCGGCCGCCTCCGTCAAGGTGATTGCACGGCCCTGCACGGTCAGCACCGGGTCCCGCGCGGGATCGGCCGGATGCCAGGCCCAGCCCGACAAGCCGCCGTCCTTGGCTTGCACGACGCCCTCGACCGCGATGATGGCGGCGATGCCGATGGGGCTGCCCAGGCAGGCCACGCCGTCACACTCGACGCGCAATGAATGCGAGGTCCGCCAGCCCTCCTGCAACAGGAGGTTGCGGCCGGACCAGGCCGATCGCACCCGGGCATCGTCCAGGCTGATGTCGACACTGCAATCGGCGCCGATATGCACGACGCCGTCGCCGTCCAGCCCGCACCATCCGGGCAGCCCGGCCGAAGCCGCCACCGCAGCCGCCAGCAACCGCAGCGTGGCGGTCGGCACGCTCGACCGCAGGGCCGCCGCCGTGGCCGACGCGGCGCGTGCATCGTCGCCAAGCAGCCGGGCGCAGGCCGCAAGCCCAGCCCACCCCTCGGCAAAGGCGGCGCGGCCGGCCAATTTTTGGAATAACTCCGCTGCCCGGGCCAGTTCGCCGGCCTGCATCAGCCCGGCGGCGAGGGCGAACATGACCGTGCAGTCCCTCGGCAGCATGCGATGGGCGCGCTCCAGCCACCGCAACGCCCCTGGCGCATCACCCTCAGCGGTCGCGGCCATGCTGCGGCGCCAGGCGTCCTGCACCAGGTCCTGCCAGCGCTGGTCGCGCGTCTGCATGCGCCGTGCCTCGGCACGGACCTGCACGTCCGAGAGCAGCGCGTTGCTCACGGACGCGGCCGCCGGTTCATTGGGCGGCGACGGATCGTCCCTGCGGCTGCAGCGCCATGTCCGTTGCGGCCGGCGCGGACGTGGCGCGGTCCAGCTCCGCGAGGTCCTGCGCGGCCTCGGCGACGCCGGCCTTGTGCGCGTGCTGCAGCATGATGCGCGCCTGCGCCGGGTCGGCTGGCCCAACCAGTCCCCGCGCAAGGTAGCGGCCGAGCATCAGCAGCGCATAGGGATGGTTCTTCTCCGCCGCCTTGCGGAACCAGCCCTGGGCGGCCACGCGGTCCGGCGGCACGTCGTGACCGCCGCCGAGCATCGCGCCCATCGCGAACTGCGCGCCGACATGGCCCTTGTCTGCCGCAGCCTGGAACAGTGCCTGCGCCGCCGCGTGGTTGCGCGGGCCGCCCCGGCCGTTCACCAGCATCTCGGCCAGCGCCACCTGTGCGTCGACCATGCCGCCATCCGCCGCGCGCTGCATCCACGCCCGCCCTTCGTGCAGGTCGGCGTCGACGCCCCGCCCCTCGACCAGCATGCGGCCATACCAATATTGCGCGTTCACCACGCCGTCCGCCGCCCGCCGCAGCCACTGTGCGGCCTTGGCGTCGTCCCGCTCCACGCCGACGCCCTCGGCCAGGCAGACGCCGAAGTTGAACGCCGCCACCAGGTCGCCGGAGCCCGCCGCCGCCTCGAACCACTCGCGGGTGCGCACCCTGTCGTCCGGGCTGCCGCCGCCGGTGAGGGCGATGTTGGCGAGGTCCGCCTGCGAGGACTTGTCGCCCTTCTCCCCGGCGATACGTAGCCACCGGGCGGCCTCGTTCGGGTCGCGCGACACGCCGGCGCCCGTGAGATACAGCATGCCGAGCGCCCGCGCGGCGCCGCCATGGCCCTGCTCGGCCGCGCGGTGAAACCATCCGGCGGCCTCGGCATAGTTCGGCGGCAGGTCCCCGCCCTTGGCATACAGATCGCCCACCATGGCGGCAGCCTCCGAATCGCCGGCGAGCGCAGCCCGGCGCAGCCAGCTCTCGCCGCTCACGGGATCGCGGTCGACGCCGCGGCCCTCCAGCAACGCCAGGCCCCATCGTGCCTGGCCGGACCGCACGCCGCGTTCGGCCGCCTGCCGATACAGCTGTGACGCAGCCGCCTGGTCCGGGGTGACGCCAGTGCCCGACGCCGTCATAACGCCGAGCAGATACAGCCCGAGCGGCAGCTTGGCCGCGGCCGCCTTGGCGATCTCGGCGGCTCCGGCCTGCCGATCCTCATCGGTGGCCGCATGCCGCAGCAGCGCGAGGCCATGGCCGAGCGACCCCTGCGCGCACCCGGCGGCGGCGGACTTCTGATACCACTCATCCGCCGTGGGCAGGTCGCGCAGCTCGTCGGGCCCCGAGGTCAGGACATACGCCAGCAGCGCCTGCGCTTCCGCCGAGCCCGCCTCCGCCGCCGGCTTTGCCCAACGGACGGCCTGGGTGAAATCGGGCTCGCCGTGCAGCGCCTCGGCGAACAGGCCATGGCCCTGGCTGTTTGCCTGCCCCCCACCGGCACCGGTCAGATACAGGGCCGCAAGCGTCGACTGCGCCTCGATCTTGCCGCTCTCGGCGGCCCGCTCCAGCCATTGCGCCGCCATCGCCCGGCTGGGCGGCACGCCGCTGCCGTCCAGATAGGCGCGACCGACGCGATATTGCGCCTCGACGTCGCCGCGCTGGGCGGCCTTGGCGATCACGGCAAAGCCCGCCTGCCGCTGCTCGCCCTCCATCTGCCGATAGGCGAGCTCCAGGCGCGCCTTGGAGGAGACGGCGGAGCGGAGGCGCTCGAACAGCTTGGTCACGCGACGCGCCAGCCTGGCATCGGCCTCACGGCTCCCGCATCCCGCTCATTGCAACTGGCAGCACGCGGCTCAGAAGGTAGCCGACGACCGTACGCGTGCCGACCTTGATGTCCGCATTGACCGGCATGCCCGGAGTCAGCCGGAAGCCCTCGGGGGTGTCGTGCAGCTTGATCTCGTCGAGCGTGATCCGGGTGCGGTAGAACGCGGCACTGCTGGCCGAGGCGTTCTGCTGCACCCCGCGCTGCTTCTCGTCCGGATCCTTGGCGAAGCTGTCGGGGCTGACGATGCGCACCTTGCCCACGGCGGCGCCGTACTGCGTGAACGAAAATGCGTCGAACTTCACCGTCACCGGGTTGCCGGCGCGCACGAAGCCCGCATCCATGCCAGGAATATTGGCCTCGACCTCCAGCGGCGCATCGATGGGCACGAGCGTCATCAGCTGCTCGCCCGACTGCAGCACCGAGCCCGGCGAGACCCTGGAAATGCTCAGCACGGTGCTGTCCTGCGGCGCGCGCAGCTCGACCAGTTGGCGGCGCAGGATGGCCTTGTTCAGGTTCTCCCGCGCGTCGCTCAGCTTACGGCCCTGCTCGGTCAGATCCTGGCTGACCTGGCCGCGCCATTGCTGATTATAGCCGTCGCGCTCCGCCTCCATAGCTTGCAGATCGCGCGCGGCCTGGATCACCTGCCCCGTCGCGTTGCCGAGGCCACGCTTCACCTC
>CAZZWN010000004.1:0-12471 GCA_964657765.1 uncultured Acetobacteraceae bacterium | reverse complement strand
CCGGCGTCGGCGGTGGCGAAGGTCGGGTCGAGCCGGGCCAGCATGTCGCCCTTCTGCACGATCTGGCCCTCCCGCACGTCGATCGACCGGACGATCGCCGTCTCGAGCGGCTGCACGACGCTGGTCGCCGACTGCGCCACCACCTTGCCCTGCGTGGTGACGACCTTGTCGATCGGGATCAGCGCGGCGGCGGCGATGCAGGCGGCAGCCAAGGAACCCACGACCCAGATAGTGCCGCGCGCGGCGTGCAGCACCGGGGTCACCGCAAGCGCTGCCGTCGGCGAGTAGAACTCGAGCAGGCCCGGAAGCGCTGCGGCGTCGGCGCGGGAAGAATTGCGCAGGGTCAGTTGAGCCATCGAAACCTCCGTCGGCGGGCACCACGGCCCATCGCTATTTCGTCGTCAGTTTACTTCGTAGCCGGGCAGTATGCAGTCAGACGCCCGCCTCGGTCATACGAATTCAATCACCCTGGGCAAGCATCGGCACGAGCGGCGCTTGCCGGCCCATTCCGCCGTCCAGATGCCGATTCTGCTGCGACCACAGCATCTTATAAATCGCGCAGCGCTCCAGCAGCACGCGGTGCGGCGCGATGTCGACCACGGTGCCCTTGTCCATCACCAGGATCAGGTTGCAGTCGATCAGCGACGACAGCCGGTGCGACACGATGACCATCGTGCGCCCCTTGCCCAGCCGGGTCAGGTTGGCGTTCACCAGCGCCTCGCTCTCGGGGTCGAGCGCGCTCGTCGCCTCGTCCAGGATCATGAGGCGGGGATCGGCGATCACCGCGCGCGCGATCGCCAAGCGCTGCCGCTGCCCGCCGGACAGGTTGGCCGAGCCCTCCTCGATCCAGGTTTCGTAGCCGTTCGGCAGCCGCTCGATGAACTCCTCGGCGCCGGCGAGGCGTGAGGCCTTGATCACATCCTCCAACGTCAGCCCCGGACGCCCGGCGGTGATGTTGTCCTGCACGGTGCCGCGAAACAGGAAATTGTCCTGCAGCACGACGCCGAAGCTGCGGCGCAAATGGGTAAGGTTGATCTCCCGCAGCTCGACGCCGTCGATCTTGAGGAACCCACTATACTCGCGGTTGATGCCCTGCAGCAGCCGGGTGATGGTGCTCTTGCCCGAGCCGCTGCGGCCGACCACGCCCAGCATCGTGCCGGCCGGGATGTCGAAGCTGACGTTGTCGAGCGCCGGCAGCTTCGAGCCGGGATAGGTGAAGGTCAATCCCTCGAACGTGACGTCGCCGCGGAACTTCGGGCGCAGGCCGCCCTGCATCGCCGCCGTCTCGCTCGGGTTGTTCAACACCGTGGCGACCTGGCCAATGGAGGCGCGCACGTCCTCGAAGTCCTCGATCAGCCGCGCCAGGCCGACGAGCGGCTGCGTCACGCGGCTGCCCAGCATCATGAACGCGACCAGCCCGCCGACCGCGATGCCCGTCGTGTCCTGCATGGCGATATAGGCGCCCACCATGATGACGCCGCGCTGGATGAACGACTCGATCGGGTTGATGATGGTCTGCGGCCAGTTCGCCAGCCGGCCGGCCTTGAGCTTCAGCTCGCCCGCATGCGCGGTGCGCGCGTCCCACTCGGCGCGGCGCTGCGGCTCGAGCGCCAGTGACTTCACCGTGCGAATCCCATGCACCGTCTCGACCATCGTGCTGGCCTTTTCGGACTCTGCGACCGTCAGCTTGCCGATAACCCGGCGCAGCGCCGGCAGGAAGGCCAGGATCACGAGCGCGATCACCACCGCGCAGACCAGCACGATCCAGGCGAGCGTCGGCTCCATCCAGAAAAGCAGCGGCAGCAGGAAGACGAGGGTGAACATGTCGAGGAACGTGCCCATGAGCTTGCCGGTCAGGAACTCACGGATCTTCCAGATCTGCATCAGGCGGTAATTGATTTGCCCGGCCGGGTTCTTTTCGAAGTAGTCGAGCGGCAAGCCCAGCAGCCGGTTGAAGACGTGCAGATGCAGCCTGGCGTCGACCCGGGTCGAGACGACCTGCACCAGTTCGCGCCGCGCGTAGCCCAGCAGCATCTCATACGCGGTCGTGATCAGCAGGATGGTGCTGAGCAGCACGAGGGTCGACTCGCTATGGTGCGTCACCACCCGGTCCACGACGGTCATGACCAGCAGCGGCGGGATGATGGTCAGTGCGCTCAGGACGATGGAGCCGATGCTGATGTCCCGCAGCGACCGCTTTTCCTTGGCGACCAGGCCCATGAGCCAGCCCAGCGAGAAGCGCTGTTCGCCCTCCGCCTCGCCGCGCATACGGCGGATCAGCAGCGCTTCGCCGTTCCAGGCCTGGGACAGCCGCAACTCGTCGACGGCGACGGCGTCGCTCGAGGCCGAGGCGGGATCGCTTATCCAGACGACGTTACGGACCGGGTCGCTGCCGACGAGCAGCGCTGCGCCGCCGTCCCGCAACAGCAGGATGACGGGAGGCGCCGGCAATTCTTTGCCCTGCAGCTTAAAAAGTTGTTTCCAGCGGAACCGCTCGGCCCGGGCGGACAAACCCTGATCCCGTGCCCAGCCCGCCAGCGACGCAGCGGACGGCGTCGTCTCGTTGGCGGCGGCGCGGAAATCCTCGGTGTGAAGGTCTATCCCATGATGGCGTGCGACGGCGATGACCGCTGCCAGGCGGGCCTGCGCCGCCGTATTGGGCCGGTCGCGGCTGATCGTGCCGGTGTTGATCGGCGATGCGGCGTCGCTGCCGATAGCGTTCGGGGCTGGTTGATCCACGAAATATTCCTTGTCTCATACACGCCAGGATGCAGCGAACCACATACGGGTGAGACCTGCATAACACATTCAGCCTATGGTTGGCACGGATAACCCGCGCCGCCAACAAAACCTGTCGTTGCCAGTGTTTCGGCTTGCAAGCACTCCTTAACGCATCTGGCACCGTCTGCGATAGCCGTTTAAAACGGATTCATGGAAATACGCCCGGCCCACCTCGCTGACATCCCCGAAATCCAGGCAATCTATGCCCACCACGTGCTGCACGGGGCCGGGACGTTTGAGGAAGTTCCACCTTCCGTCGAAGAAATCGAGGGCCGTTACAAGGCCATCGTTGAACATGGCTGGTCATATCTGGTTTCGGCCGATGATACAGGCGTTCTCGGCTTCGCGTATTATCACCAGTATCGGCCCCGATCGGCCTATCGTTACGCTGCCGAGGATAGCATCTATGTCCGCGAGGACGTGCGCGGGCAGGGCGTCGGTAAGGCGTTAGTGCAGCGGCTGCTCGCGGACGCAACCGCGGCGGGGTTCCGGCAGATGATCGCCGTCATCGGCGATTCGGAGAACGTGGGCTCGATCGGCGTGCACGCTTCGCTTGGTTTCCAGCGCGCCGGGCTGCTGCGGGCATCGGGGCTGAAATTCGGCCATTGGATCGACACCGTGTACATGCAGCGCGCGCTGGGCCGTGGGGACTCCGATATACCGTCCTAGATGGGCTGCTGCCCGGGCCCAGACTCCGTTACGCCGACATCTTACCGGCGAAGTCCTCCATATCGGCCGCCACCACGTCCCACGCTCCCTCCGGCCCGAAATCCCGCGCCTGATGCGGGCCATACTCGTTCGCCCGCGTCAGGAAGCCGGTGCGGAGGCCATGGCGCTGCGCCGCTGCGAGGTCGCCGTTATGGGCAGCGCACAGCATGACCTGCGCCGGTTCGAGCGCCAGCAGGCGGCAGGCGCCGAGGTAGGTCTCGGGGTCCGGCTTGTAGTGCTGGAACACCTCGGCGGACAGCACGAGGTCCCATGGCAGCCCGGCGCGCCGGGCCATGTCGACCAGCAGCGCGACGTTCGCGTTGGACAACGGACTCAGCACATACTGCTTCCGCAACCGGACCAGGCCCGGCACGCTGTCCGGCCAGGGATGCAGCCGGTGCCAGCCCAGGTTCACCCACTCCATATCCTCGGGGCTCTGGCCAGTCAGGCCGAATTGCGGGGCGAGCTCGGCGAGGCTGGCGCGGTGCAGCGCGTCGAGGTTGGTCCAGGGCAGCTCGCCGCGCCGCACCCGGTCCATGGAGGGCGAATAGGCGCCGCGCCAGGCGTCCACCAGGCCGGGCCAATCGACGGTGAGCCGCCGCTCCGCGCCCCAGGCCTGCAGCTCGTTGATCAGGCTGCCGCGCCAGTCCACCACGGTGCCGAACACGTCGAACAGGATCGCGCGCACGTCCATCTCAACCATCCCTATCAGGCCCGCTAGTCGAATATCCGGAACAGCCGGCGGAGGAAACCCGGCGTCAGGGCCGAAAGCGGGTTCACCGTGACGGCCGGGTTGTCGAATGGGCCATGGACCGAGTAGTTGACCGCGAACAGCCCGCCGCCCCGCTCCGCGCTGAACAGCCCGCCCAGCAGCGGAATGCGCCCCAGCGCGGAGTTCAGCGCATAGGCCGGCACGACCGTCCCGTTGAGGTCGAGCGTCGTCTTCGCCGTGTCGATCCGTCCCTGCGCCGTCAGGCCCAGGGAGGAGCTGAACGCCTGCGCCTCCAAGACCTCCAGCATGGTCCCATCCCAGCGGAACGGCGAGTTGGCCTGCGAGAACGCCAGGCCAGGCCCGCTCACCGCATCGCCGATCCCATACAGCGTGAGCCCCTGCAGCAGCTTGCCCACCGCCGGGGCGTCGCGGAGGTGGAACTGCCGCAGGTCCGCGGTTCCCGACAGCACGGAGACCGCGGCGCTGTCGTCGTAATGCCCGTCGATGATGAGCTGCCCGCCCTCGACCGTCTGCAACACGCCCATCGCCCGCAGCAGCGCCCCGCCATCGGCCGCGCGCACGCTGAGTTGCCGGCCATTGCCTTGCGGCTTGATCGTGGCCTGCACCCGCTCCGCCCCGGACGACTGCGCCTGCAGCGTGCGCAGGCGCCGGCCGTCATACTCCGCATGGGCGGACACGCCGGCCATGCTGCGCCCCTCGGCCAGCAGCACCTGATCGAAGCTGATGTCGGCCACCCAGGGTGCCGCGTCCCGAGCCGGGCTTTCCTTCACGGCGGCGCCCTGGGCAGGCTTGCGCAACAGGCCGCTCGACAGGTCCAGCATCGCGCCGGCAAGGGTCGCCCGGATCGGCTCGCCCGCCGCCGTCGGCAGCCGGATCTCGCCATGCGCCCGGGTCGGGCCCAGCACGATGGGATCGAGCACCAGCAGCGCCGGCTTGTCCCCCACCATGTCGAGCCGTCCGCGCACCTGCATGCCCGGCCCCTGCGCCTGCATCTCGCTGATCGCTTGCAACCGGTCGGAGGCCAGCACCAGCCGCACACTGGCCGACGCCGCCCGGCCCGGCGGCTTACGCCATCCCGCCAGCGCCAGCGCCGCATCCTGCAGGTCGGCCTGCACGCGCACCTCGCCCTGGCCGTCGCGCCGGGTTTGGTAGGCTGCGGTGAAATTGCCGGCGCCCGTGCCGATCACCGTGCCCGGATCCAGACCCGCCGCCGCCAGCTGCTGCGCCGTCACAGGCCCCGTCGCCGTTGCCCGTTGCGTCACCTGCGACGGCGGTCCCGGCTTGAAATCCATGTCGAGCGTGATCGCCGCCGGGATGCCCGCGATTGCCGCCCGCCCCGACGCCTTGAGCGCCTCGGCTGTCACGTCGATCGCCACCTCGCCGCGTTCCAGGTCGCGCCCGGCCACCACGCCGCCGAGCCGCAACCCGCTCATTTGCCCGGACGCATGGATCGCCACCTGGTCGAACGTGAGGTGGTCTTCCAACGGCAGGTTGACGCTCAGCTTGCCCGCGAGCGTTCCGGCGGGGTTGCGCATCGGGATGGGATGCCGGTCCAGCAGCTGTAGCCGGGGATGGCGCAACAGCGTCAGCAGGTCGGGCACCGTGGCCGCCACGTCGGCATTGAGCGCGAGGAACTGGTCCTTCACCGAGAGCCCGGTGATGCGAACCAGACCGTTCGAGAGCTGCGCCGGGCCCTGCCGCGCGCTGCGCACCGCGATCTCGATCACGTCCGGTCCCTGCAGCGTCAGCAGCGCCTGGGCCTGCTCGATCGGCGGCACCGGACGCAGCCAGTGGATCGTGACGTCATCGCCCTGCAGCGTGCCGCCCGCGGCCACCACAGCGACCTTGGGCAGGCTCCCGGGCTTGGACGGATCGCCCGGCTGCGACAGGTCGGCCTCCAGGCCCAGCTTGATCTGCCCGGCGCGCGCGGTCCCGGCGGTAAGATTATCCACGATCCAAGGGCGCGAATGGCCGCCCCACGCAGCCGGCCACAGCTTCGGCAGGTCGGCGAAGGCCATGTGATCGACGGTCAAATCCAGGTCCGCATGCACCCGGCTCGCCCGCCGGGTCGCGAGCCCCGTCGCACCGATCGTCGTATCCCATCCGCCCGCGGGCGAGGCGACGACGACCTGCATCCGCGACAGCGCAACGCGGTCCGGCAGGCTCCAGGGGCCTGCATCGGCAGAGCCGGCCGCGTCCCACGCGCCGTTCGCATCCAGCGCCAGGCTCTCGAATTTCAGCTCCGCCGCCGGGAGCTGGGCGCTCCCGCCGCCGGCGGCCGCATGGACGGACAGGCTGCGCGGCGCCAGGGCCGCGGACAGCTCCGCGACGGCCGAAAGCTCGAGGGCAGCGTCGACATGTGCTGCCGGGGCCAGCGCCGGCAACGCTGCGGCCAGGGCGGCGAGCGATACCGGGGACAGCGACGCCGCCACCCGGGTGCCGCGCTCCGCCAGCTCGGCGCGGAGGGTCAGGCGGGCATTGGCTGCGCCGGTCGCCAGCGCCGCGGTGCCGCCGCCGACGACGCCGCCGCCGGGCCGCCGCTGCAGGTTCAGCGCGATGTCCGTGACGTCGAACGTCGCGGCGAGCTGCTGGTCCACGATCGCCACCGCCGAGTTGCGTATGCGCACGGACCGCAACTGCTCGATGTGCCGCAGGCCCGGCACCGCATCGCCGCCGCGGTCGGTCAGCGCCGGGCGGCTCAGCGCCGCCATGGTTGCCGCGACGCTGGTGGGCGCCGTGCCGTCCGCAGCGCCGTCGTCTGGACTGCCCGTGTTGACCCGGACGCCGCCATCGGGGCTGCGCACCAGGCTGAGCTGCAGGCCGTCCAGCAAGACGCGGCGCGGCACGAGCTCGCCATGTAGCAGCGCCGCCGGCGAGAGCGCCATGTCGGCGAGTGCCACCTCCGCCACCGGACGGCCGGCGTCCACGATCCTGACATCCCGCAGTTGCAGATCGAGCGCACGGTCGGCGCCCTCGTCGAAGCCCTGCCACTTGATCGCGGCGCCGCCTATGGCGATCCGAGTCGGCGCGCCGGCCGGGTTGGCCGCGTTCACGATCCAGCGCAGCGCCCAGGCGATGTCGAGCGGCCCCTGCGCCAACCGCCAGCTCAGGCCCGCAAGCCCTGCCCCCGTCAGCACCGCGGCCGCGACCAGCACCACCGCCAGGCCATGGGCCGCCCGGGCCATGGCACCTGTGCAAGCCCGCAAGGTTCGCGCGCTCCGGCCGCGCACGGGCGCGACGGGCGGCTCGATTATCGGGCAGCCGGGCATTTGACGAACCGGGCCCGACGCCGCCACCTTAGGGGTCCATGGCCACCTACGACCCCTGGCTTGCTCGCTCATGGCCGGCCGCGGCGGACCCGGGCCCCGCGCTTCGCCTGGCCGAGCGCTTTGCGGCGCTGGGCCCAGCGGAGGAGGCCCTGGCCGCTCACCCTAACGGCCGCGCAATGCTGGCGGCGCTCGGCGGCGGCAGTCCGTATCTCTCCGACCTGCTGATCCGCGAGCACGGCGCGGTGCTGATGATGGCAGAGGCTGGCCCGGCCGTCGTGATCGCCGACGCATTGGCGACAATGGCAAAAGTCCGCCCGACCATGCCGCGCGCCGTCGTCGCGGGCGCCATGCGGCAGGCAAAGCGGCGGGTGGCGCTCGCGGCGGGCCTCGCCGACATCGCCGGCGCATGGGGGCAGGCGCGCGTCACCGCCGCGCTGTCCGACCTGGCGGAGGCGACGCTGCAGCTCGCCGTCGACCACCTGATCTGCGCCGCGCACCAGGCCGGCGAGATCAGGTTGCCCGACCCTGCGCAGCCCAGGCATGGCTGCGGCCTGACCGTGCTGGGCATGGGGAAGCTCGGCGCGCGGGAGCTGAACTATTCGAGCGATATCGACCTCGTGCTGCTGTTCGACCCGGCCGCGCAACCCGACCATGACGAAAACCTTCGGCTTGTATTCACACGCGTGGCGCGCGCGCTGGTTGCCATGATGGAAGCGCGCGACGCCGACGGCTACGTGTTCCGCACCGACCTGCGCCTGCGCCCCGACCCGGCCGCCACGCCGCCCGCCGTCGCGTTGCCCGCGGCCATCGCATATTATGAGAGCATGGGCCAGAACTGGGAACGCGCCGCCATGATCAAGGCGCGGCCCGTGGCTGGCGACCTCGCGGTGGGCGGCGCGTTCCTCGACGCGATCCGGCCGTTCATCTGGCGTCGTGGCCTGGATTTCGCCGCCATCGCCGACATCCATGCCATGAAGCGCCGCATCAACCAGCACCGCGGCATGGGCTTGCCGGATGGCTCGGCTGGGCTCGCCGGCTATGACCTGAAGCTTGGCCAGGGCGGCATACGCGAGATCGAGTTCGCCGCGCAGACGCTGCAGCTCGTTTGGGGCGGGCGCGACCCGGCGCTGCGCGACCCTACCACCCTCGGGGCACTGCGCCACTTGGCCCGCGCCGGGCACCTGCCGCGCCGGGCCTGCGCCGAGCTGACCGTCGCCTACCGCGCGCTGCGCCGCGCCGAGCACCGGCTCCAGATGGTCGCGGACCGCCAAACCCACGCGCTGCCGGCGAAAGCGGACGAGCTTGCGCGCTTTGCCGTCTTCATGGGCTGCCCGGATACGGATGCGCTGGCGCGGCACCTGCTGACCCACATGGACCGGGTGCGCGCCCGCTATGCGGAAGTCTTCGAAGCTGTGCCGGAGCCGCCGATGGCCGTGCCGCCGCTTGACCTCGCCGGCATGGACGAGCCGCCCGCCACGGTCGAGGCGCTGCGCGCGCTCGGCTTCCGCAACATGGCCGGCATGATCGCGACCCTGCGCGGCTGGCAGGCCGGGCGGCTGCGCGCGCTGCGGTCCACGCGGTCGCGCGAGTTGATGGACGCGGTGCTGCCGGCGCTGCTGGCGGCACTGGGCGCGCAGTCGGACCCGGATGCGGCGTTCAACCGGTTCGACGCGCTGCTTTCGCGCCTGCCGGCCGGCGTCGGCCTGCTGTCCATGGTCCAGCGCAACCCGGCCCTACTGGACCGCATCGCTGCCGTGCTCGGCGCGTCCCCGTCGCTCGCCGACCATCTGGCGCAGGTGCCGGCGGCGCTCGAGGGCCTGCTGGCCCCTGCCGGCGCCGACCCGGACCCGGCCCGCACGCTCGGCCGCCGCCTGGTCGACGCACGCACGGTCGAGGAAGCCGTCACCATTATCCGCCGCCATGTCCGCGGCGAGGAGTTCCGGCTGTGCGTGGCGCAGATGGAGGGATGGCTCGATGTCGACGAGGCCGGGCTGGCCCGCACGGCGCTGGCGGACGCAGCGCTGTCGGCATTGCTGCCGCCGGTGCTGGAGGCGCACGCCGCGCGCTATGGCCGGGTGCGCGGCGGCGCCATGGCCGTCGTGGCGCTGGGTAAGGCCGGAAGCCGCGAGATGATGGCGGGTTCGGACCTCGACCTCATGCTGATCTACAACCACCCGCCGGGCGTCGCGGAGAGCAGCGGCGGCGCCAATGGGACCGGCCGGGCGATGGCGTCGAGCCAATGGTTCATCCGCGCGGCGCACGCCTATGTCGCCGCGT
This sequence comes from uncultured Acetobacteraceae bacterium, assembly GCA_964657765.1. Lineage (GTDB taxonomy): Bacteria > Pseudomonadota > Alphaproteobacteria > Acetobacterales > Acetobacteraceae > CAHJXG01. The sequence continues at coordinate 2,703 of CAZZWN010000004.1, read as the reverse complement.
TGACGTCGCCCGGGGCCGAGGGGCCGCTCTATGCCGTCGACATGCGGCTGCGTCCCTCCGGCAACAAAGGGCCGGTCGCGGTGTCGCTGCCCGCCTTCCGCCAATACCATGTGCAGGACGCCTGGACCTGGGAGCGCATGGCGTTGACCCGCGCCCGTGTAGTGGCCGGCCCGCCGGCGATCCGCGCCCGCACGGAGGCGGCGATCGCGGCCGCCCTCGCCACACCGATGGACCCGGCGCAGACCCGCGCCGACGCGGCCTCGATGCGCGGCCGCCTGTTGCGCGAGTTGCCGCCGGCGGGGCCTTGGGATGTGAAAATGCGGCCGGGCGGCGGAATCGAGGTCGAGTTCATCGCGCAGACCTTGCAGCTCATTTATGAAGTGCGGCCGGGTCATCAGGCCACGCGCGACGGGCTGCGTTGTCTGGCGGACGAGGGCCGGCTGCCGCCGGCGACCGCCACGATGCTGATCGAGGCGGACCGGCTGTGGCGCACGGTGCAGAGCATGGTCCGCATCACGGTGGGCCGCGGGCCGGCCGAGCTGCCCGCAGCCGCCGCGGAGGCGTTGCTGCGCGTGGCCGGCGCGCCGGGGCTTGCGCTGCCCGAGCTTCGTGCCACGCTGGACCGGACGGCGCAGGACGTGCGCGAGGCATTCATCACTCTCATCGGAGACCCAGCATGAGCATAAGCAAAGGCGACGCTGCCCCGCCTTTCGAGATGCCGGCCAGCGGCGGCCGTACCGTCAGCCTGGCCGCTCAGGCCGGCCGGCCGTTCGTGCTGTATTTCTATCCCAAGGCCGACACGCCCGGCTGCACCAAGGAGGCGCAGGCATTCCAGGAGGCGCTGCCGGAGCTCGGCGGCATCGGCGTCGAGGTGATCGGCGTGTCGAAGGACGCGATGAAGCCGATCGAGCGTTTTGCCGAGAAGTATGCCCTGACGTTCCCGCTGGCGTCCGACTCCGGCGGCGTCGTGGAGGCCTATGGCGCATGGGTCGAGAAGTCGATGTATGGCAAGAACTATATGGGCATCGACCGCAGCACCGTGCTGGTCGATGCCAAGGGCCGCGTCGCCCGCATCTGGCGCAAGGTAAAGGTGCCGGGCCACGCGGCGGAGGTCATGGCGGCGGCAAAGGCATTGGAGCCGTAGATTTCTACTCTGCCATCATCATATAACTGAGCATCCTTGCACTGCGCTTACGGCCAGATTTGGCATATGCATCCTATTTCCCCGCAGATGTTGCGCCGGGCATAGATAATCCTTCTTTTAGCCCTGAGTGTTTCCCGGAGACTTACCGCGCATGCCCGTCCGCCCAGCAGCCCAGCCATGACCTCCCCGGCCCGGCTGCCCACCAACGCACCATTCCCGCCCGACGCCATCGCGGCGCTCAACCGGGTAATTGAGCATACCAGCCCGACGCAGCGGAGCTGGCTTGCCGGGTTCCTGGCGGGGTACGAGGCCGCCGGCGCTCCGGCCACTGCCACGGCCGCGGCTCCAGTGGCCAAGACGGCGCTCACCATCCTGTATGCCACCGAGTCCGGCAACTCCGAGGCGCTGGCCCGCAAGGCCGGCAAGGATGCCGCGCGCCTCGGCTTCGCGCCGCGCGTGCTGGACGCCGCCGAGGCGAAGCCGGCCGACCTGGCCCGCACCGAACGGCTGCTGGTGATCGCCGCCACCTGGGGCGAGGGCGAAGCGCCGGCCCGCGCGACCGGATTCATGGAAGCACTGCTGGCCGATGACGCGCCGCGCATGGAGAAGCTGAACTTCGCCGTGCTGGCGCTGGGCGACCGTGCCTATGCGCAGTTCTGCGCGACGGGGCACGCCATCGACGAGCGCCTGGCCGCCTTGGGGGGCCATCGCGCCGCGCCGCTGCTGGAATGCGACCTCGATTACGAGGCGCCCGCCGCCGCATGGCTCGCCACCACCCTGCCGCAGCTGCGCGGCGCCGAGGCGGATGCCGGCCCGAGCGTGATCCACGTCGATTTCGGCGCAACCGAGGCGCGCGAGTACAGCAAGTCGAACCCGTTCGAGGCCGAGATCACCGACCTGGTGAACCTCAACTCCAGCCGCTCGCTGAAGCAGACCTTCCACGTCGAGCTGTCGCTGGCCGGGTCCGGGCTGACCTACCAGCCCGGCGACGCCATCGGCATCGCGCCGCAGAACGACCCGGCCGTCGTCGAGGCGGTGCTGGAGGCGGCTGGGCAGGCTGGCAACACCGATCTGCATGCCGCTCTGGTGGCCCGTCACGATGTGACGACGCTGTCCGCATATCTCGTCCGCAGCCTGGCCGAGCTGACCAAGGACCCGGCCATCCAGGCGCTCGCGGCCGACAAGGAGCAGCTGGAGGCGTTCCTGCCGGGTCGCCAAGTCGTCGATTTGCTGACCGCGTTCCCGAACCGGCTGACGCCCGAGCAGTTGACCGGCCTGCTGCGTACCTTGCCGCCGCGGCTCTATTCCGTCGCGTCCAGCCAGGCGATGGTCGGGGAGGAGGCGCACCTGCTGGTCGGCGCCGTGCGCTACAGCACGCATGGGCGGAGCCGCACGGGCGTCGCCTCCACCCACATCGCCGACCGCCGCCGCGTGGGTGACCACCTCGGCATCCACGTCAAGGCGAACCCGCATTTCCGCCTGCCGGCCGACCCGGCCACCCCGATCATCATGATCGGACCCGGCACCGGAGTGGCGCCGTTCCGCGCCTTCATGCAGGA
>CAZZWN010000003.1:30972-36315 GCA_964657765.1 uncultured Acetobacteraceae bacterium | reverse complement strand
GCGGACAACAGCTACACCGCCGGGGTGATCTGCGCGAAGGTGGCGCGATACGCCGAGCGGGTGCATCACCCGGGGCGCCTGACCCGCCCGCTCATCCGCACCGGCGCAAAGGGCACCGGCCAGTTCCGTGAGGCGAGCTGGGACGAGGCGCTGGACCGCGTGGCCGCCGCGCTGATCGACGTCGCGGCGCGGCATGGGCCGGAGGCGGTGTGGCCGTACTACTTCGCCGGCACCATGGGCCTGGTGCAGCGCGACGGCATCAACCGGCTGCGCCATGTCATGCGCTACTCCCGGCAGCACAGCACCATCTGCTCGACGGTATGCGAGAGCGGCTGGGTCGCAGGCGTCGGCCGCTACGGCGGGCCGGACCCGCGGGAGATGGCGCAGTCCGACATGATCGTCATGTGGGGCGGCAACCCGGTGTCGACCCAGGTCAACGTCATGACCCACGTCACCCGCGCGCGGAAACAGCGCGGCGCGAAGTTCGTGGTGATCGATCCCTACCGCACGCCCAGCGCCGCGAGCGCCGACATCCACCTGGCGCCGCGTCCCGGCACCGACGGGGCGCTGGCCTGCGCCGTGATGCACATCATGTTCCGCGACGGCTTTGCTGACCGGCCGTATATGGCGCAGTACGCCGATTGCCCGGACCGGCTGGAGGCGCATCTGCGCAGCCGCGGGCCGGACTGGGCGGCCGGGATCACCGGGCTGACGGTGGCCGAGATCGAGGACTTCGCGGCGCTTTATGGCCGGACCGACCGGGCGTTCCTGCGCATCGGCTACGGCTTCGCCCGCAGCCGCAACGGAAGCGCCAACCTGCACGCCGTGAGCTGCCTGCCGACCGTCACCGGCAAGTGGCGGCACCTCGGCGGCGGCGCGTTCTGGAACAACCGCGGCAGCGGCATCTACCACTGGGACAAGACCCTGATCGAGGGCCTGGACGCGCGCGACAATGGTATCCGGCGGCTGGATATGAGCCGGATCGGCGCAGTGCTGACCGGCGACCGCACCGAGCTCGGCGACGGCCCGCCGATCCACGCCTTGTTCATCCAGAACACCAACCCTGTCGTCGTGGCGCCGGACAGCAACCGCGTCCGCCAGGGCTTCCTGCGCGACGACCTCTTTGTCTGCGTGCACGAGCAGTTCATGACCGAAACCGCGGCGCTGGCCGACGTGGTGCTGCCGGCGACGATGTTCCTGGAGCACGACGACCTCTATGGCGCGGGCGGCCACACGCACCTGCAGATCGGGCCGAAGCTGATCGAACCGCCGGGCGAATGCCGGTCGAACCACGAGGTGCTGCAGGGCCTGGCCCAGCGTCTTGGTGCACGGCATCCGGGATTCGAGATGTCGGCGATGCAGCTCGTGGACGCGACCTTGCGCGCGTCCGGCTGGCCCGGCGCCGAGGAGGTGATCGCCCACCGCTGGATCGACGCCGACCCAGGCTTCGAGCAAAACCACTTCCTGACCGGGTTCGGCTTTCCGGACGGCCGTTTCCGCTTCGCGCCCGACTGGGCCGCCGTCGGACCGAACCACGCCGGCATGCCCGCATTGCCGGACCACTGGGCCGCGACCGACGAGGCCACGCCGGAGCATCCCTTCCGCCTGGTCGCGGCGCCGGCGCGCAACTTCCTCAACACGAGCTTTACCGAAACCCCCGGCAGCCGAAAGCGAGAGGGGCGGCCGACTGCCCTGGTGCATCCCGACGATGCAGCTCGGCTGGGCGTCATTGAGGGTGGCCGGGTCACGCTGGGCAACGCGCGCGGCGCCGTCACGGTGCATGCGCGCGTCGTTGGCGGCATGCAGCCCGGCGTCGTGGTGGTCGAGAGCGTGTGGCCCAACGCCGATTTCGGCAACGGCATGGGGATCAACGCGCTGACCAGCGACGCGCCGGCTGCGCCGAACGGCGGTGCGGTGTTCCACGACACCGCCGTATGGATGCACGCGGAACCTGCCGACAGCCACGCCGCTTAGCTCATCCCCTGCCGCGGCCAGGTCAGGGTGGAGCCGACGGCGTAGTTCCAGACCAGGCTCATGGCCGCGCCGACGACGCCGGCGCTCCACCATGCCTCGTGGCCCGCATTCACCATCAACGATGCGATGTTCAGGTTGGCGGCCGCACCGAGCGAGCACACGGCCGAGAACACCAGCAAACCGGGCAGCAGGCGCGCGCCTTTCAGCATGCGGTCGCGGAAGGTGAACAGGTTGTTCAGCGCGAAGTTGCCGGCAATGGCGCAGGCGGTTGCGATCGTTTGTGCGGCGGAAAAGCCGAGCCCGCCCCAGGTCAAGCCCACACGCAGCACAATAAGATGCGCGACCAGCCCGAGCATGCCGATCGAGGCGAACAAGGCGAACCGAACCGGGACGACCGCACCGATCAGCTTGTCCAGCAGCAGCAGTACGAAGTCGAACAGCACGCCGGCGTCGAGCTTGCTCGTGCCAGCTACGCGCGCGCGGAAGCTGTAGGGCAGCTCGCGCACCCGCGGCGGCTCCGGCAACGACGCCAGGAGGTCGAGCAATATCTTGAACCCCACCGCCGACAGCCGTGGGGCCGCACGGTCGAACACGGCGCGGGGCAACATGAAGAAGCCGCTCATCGGGTCCGTCACCTCGGCACGCAGCACCAGGCGGCTGAGCCAAGTGCCGAACTCGGACATGCTGGCCCGGCGCCCGCTCCATGCCCCGCCGCTGCCGATGTTCAAGTCGCCGCCGGGCATGTAGCGGCTGCCGACGACGATGTCGACGCCGCCGGGCCGAAGCAGCGCCAGCATGCGGGGCAGCAGGGTTTCCTCATGCTGCAGGTCGCCGTCCATCGCTGCGACATAGGGCGACAGGCTGCACTGCACCCCCTCGATGAAGGCCGACGCCAGGCCGCGGCGGCCGTTGCGGCACAGCAGCCTGACCCGGCTGTCGTTGCGCCCGATCGCCGCCACTGCGTCCCGCGTGCCGTCCGTCGAGCCATCGTCGACGAACACCACCTCCCATGCGAGCCCGTCGAGGGTGATGCGCAGCCGTTCGACCAGTGGGCCGACATTGTCCCGCTCGTTCAGCACCGGCACGACGACGCAGAGCTCCGCAACCCCAGCGCCCAACTGCGCTATGTCGGAGGCGACGGGCCCGGCCGAGACAAGCAGGCTCAACACCTACCCAATCGCGAACCGCTGTAGGTCGGCGAGCGCGCAGTGCTCCAGCGCGGACGCCTCGGTTGCGTGCAGCGCGACGCGAGGGGCAAAGCCGGCCAGGAATGCCTCTTGCCAGCGGGGCGCGCAGAGACACCAGCGGTCGCCGGGCTTCAGTCCGGGAAAGCCGTATTCGGGCCGCGGCGTCGAGAGGTCGTTGCCATGGCTGCGGCTGAACGCCAGGAAGTCCGCGGTGACCTCGGCGCAGACAGTATGGCTGCCATGGTCCTCCGGCCCGGTCTCGCAGCATCCGGTGCGGCTGAACCCGGTCATGGGATCGAGCGAGCAGGTCTCGAGCATGCCGCCCAGCACATTGTAGCGGGGCGGGCGGCCCTGGTTGGAGGCGTCGTCGAGCGGCATCGCTGATCTCCTGGTGCCTATTGTTCCAATTGGAAGCGTATGTCCACCGGCAGGGTCGTCTGCGCCAGGGTCATGCTCGCCGGAAATGGCGGCACGCGCTGGCCGGCCAGCATGTCGCGCGCGGCGTCGTCCAGCAGGATCGAGCCCGAGCTGCGCACCACCGCCACATCCAGCACCCGCCCGCCCGCGTCCACGGTGAAGCGTATCCCGACGGTGCCCTCGTCGCCACGCTGCCTCGCGCGCTCGGGATAGCGCTTATGGGCAGCGAGCCAGTTCCCCAGCGCAGTCCGCCATCCGGGATCTGTCGTGACTGCCGCGGCGACCAAGGGTGCAGCAGGCGCGCGCGCAACAGGGTTGGAAGCGGCTTGGGTTGCCGGGCCGGCTGGTGAAACTCCCGGCGCGGGGATGGCCGGCGTCGCTGGACGGGTTGGGCGCGCAAGAGCAGGCCTGGGTCGAGGCAGTGGAGCCGAAGGCGGAGTTACTGCAGACGGTGCCGGCGTCGACTGGATAGGCTCCGGAGCAGGCGCTGGTGGCTCGATCGGCTCGGGCGTTGGTTCGGACGGTGCCTGCGCGGGAGATGGCGGCGCCAAGGCTTGAGGGACCGGATCTGGGGGAGTTAGCGCTGCAGGCTCGGATGGTAGATCGGGCGCGGGAATCGGCGGTGGCCCTTCCGGCGCAGACTCGGCCAACGGTTCGAAAACCATCTCGACCGGCTGTTCAAACGTGGCCTCGGACGGGTGCGGATGCGGCCGCTGCAGCATCAACCAGCCCAACAAAGCCATGTGCGCCATGGCCGATGCCAAAACCGGCGAACGACCAGATCTCCGCAAAACTGCGCCCAACGACGTCCCTACCACCCTTTCAGCGACGGCGCGCCATGTTCCCCAGCGCGCCGCCGTGCGGGATTAGCCCTCTTTTGGCGCGTAGGCTACGCAATATCCGTTCGGGTTGATGTTGCCGGCGACGACCTTGCAGGCGTTCGGCTCGACCCACTGCGCGCACATATTGCACTTCTGCCCGTCCTTGGGCTGGTTCTGGTATTGCACCAGCTCCTGCGCGATTTTCTCGTCTTCGGCGCGGGCGGTCGATGCGATCGCGACCCCGGCGGCGCCGGCAACGATTATGGCTCCCGTGCGCAGCATGTCGCGGCGGGACGTCCCATTACGGTTCTGCATAGGTTTCTCTCCTCCAATTAACCGTCCCGACTTGCCGGGCGCGGGCTATTCATCAACATGGACGTATTCGGCGCCCGACAAAGGCAGACGCAGGAACCAGCGCGCGGTTTCGCTATTGATGCAAATCAGGCGGAAGCATCGCTTTAAAGTGGACCACGAGCCTTTGTCCGGTGGATCGGCCTACATAACTTCCGGGAACCAAGCGTTAGGAGCGGACCACTATGCGACACGCTTCAGTTGAAGTTCCGACCAAATCTCCGACAACGACTGGACGAGATGCGCGATGTCGGCCTCGGAGTGCAGCGGCGACGGCGTGATCCGCAGCCGCTCCGTGCCGCGCGGCACCGTCGGGTAGTTGATTGGCTGAATATAGACGCCGTATTGATCCAGCAGCCGGTCGCTGATGTGCTTGCACAATGCGGCGTCGCCGACCATCACCGGCACGATATGGCTCGGGTTGGCCTGGTGCGGCACCCCGGCCGCATCGAGCGCCGCCCGCAACTCGGCCACGCGGCGCTGTTGCCCCTCCCGTTCGGCCGAACTCACTTTCAAATGCCGGATGCTGGCCAACGCCCCGGCGCACACCGCCGGCGGCAGCGCCGTGGTGAAAATGAAGCCGGAAGCGAAGC
>CAZZWN010000003.1:0-30962 GCA_964657765.1 uncultured Acetobacteraceae bacterium | reverse complement strand
ATCCACCATGGTGGCGGACCCGGCGATATACCCGCCGACCACGCCGAAACCCTTGGCCAGCGTGCCCTCCGTCACAGTGATGCGATGGGCCAGGCCGTCGCGCTCCGCAATGCCGGCGCCGCGCGGGCCATAGAGGCCGACTGCGTGCACCTCGTCCAGATAGGTGATGGCGTTGTGCTTCTCCGCAACGTCGCAGATCTCGGCGATGGGGGCGATATCGCCGTCCATGGAGTAGATGCTCTCGAACACCACCATCTTCGGCCGGGCCGGATCGAGCTGCGCGAGCTTGCGGTCGAGGTCCTCCGGGTCGTTGTGGCCGAACACCATCTTCTCGGCCCGGCTGTGCCGGATGCCCTCGATCATCGAGGCATGGTTCAGCGCATCGGACAGAACGACGCAGTCCGGCAGCCGCGCGCCGAGCGTGCTGAGCGCCGCCCAGTTCGACATGTAGCCGGAGTTGAACAACAGTGCGCTCTCGGCCTGGTGGAGGTCGGCGATCTCCTCCTCCAGCATGACGTGATAGTGGTTGGTGCCGGCGATGTTGCGGGTGCCACCCGCGCCGGCGCCGCATTTGTCCAGCGCCTCATGCGAGGCCTCGAGCACCAAGGGGTGTTGGCCCATGCCAAGATAGTCGTTCGAGCACCAGACCGTCACATCCGACGGCGCGCGGTTGCCCAATTTGCTCAAATGCACGGCCGCCGGGAAGGCGCCGGCCCTGCGCTGCAGGTCGGCGAACACGCGGTAGTTGCCACCCTGGCGTAGGGTGTCGAGCTCGCGGCGGAAAAACCGATCGTAGTCCATCGACGACTCCAAGTTGCCTTAAGAGGTTGCGGCAGCGGTGGGGCGGGGGCGCTCTGCCTTCTGGATCGACGGCCTACGCAGCGTCAGCACCCAGCTCCATAGTTTTGCAAATGGGATCGGCAGGATAAGTACCCAGTGCTCGATCACCGCGAGCGTCAACATCGCGACAACGAAAGTAAGCCCGGCTACCGCGGCCTCGCCGATGCCGGGTGCGGCGGCGCGCTGCCACAGCACGACGATGACGGCAGTGCCGATCGTCACGGAGAACGGGAACAGCGCGTTCATCGGTCGGCGGCGCAAATAGCTTTTCAGGTAGCCGAGATGGGCGGGGATGAACTCCTCGCCGAGGTTCAGCACGCCCAGGAAGAAATTGAGCTTGGCGCTGGCCCGCATGCCCCAAAGGACGAGGAAGGTCCAGGTGCCGACTTGGTTTACCGCGCCCCAGGTGCTGTAAAGGATGACCACCCCGGTCGCGATGATGGCGAGCTCGTGATAAAGGCAGGCGTTCACGCCGTGCAGGAACCGCTGCCATTCGCTCGCGCCAGGTGGGCTGCCGATGCGGCGCGGGCCGGTGACGTAGCCCATGAAGAAGCCCATCTCCTGCCAGCCCCAGGCCAGCACCGCCCAGGTGAAGGCGGCATAGGCGCCCCACACCGAACCGTCCGCCGAAGTCGCGGCGAGCTGCCATAGCGATACGGCGAACAATGCGGTCCCGGCCGACATGCTCCAGCGGAAGGTGCGCGGATGCAGGTTGTCCAGCCAGATGATCAGCCCGGTGCTGAACCACCAGACGAACAGCGCATAGCTCACCGGGCCGGCGCAGGATGGCATGGCGGCGTCGCTACCAGGCTGGGACGAGCCGGACCTGCGCCGGCGTCGTGTTGCTCTTGGGGGCGATCAAATAGAGGCGCGCGAACGCGACGGCGGCGGCAGCCGTCAGCCCCACGCCCTTGACCCGGCCCACGACGCCGCCCTGCCGCCGGGCCGCGCCTTTGGCGACGGTGATCGCGCGCAGCCGCTCGAACCCCGCTGCGAAGCCCGGATGATCGAGGTCGAGCGACACCGGGAACACCTGCTTGCAGATCTCGGTCGTGATGCGGAACACCCGGAAATCGTAGTCGGTCGGGTCGACGCCGAGCGCTGCGTGGAACACCGGGCGCGCGTGGTCGCGCACATACATCGTGGCGAACACCGCGATCAGGAAAAAGCGGATCCAGAGCTTGTTGAGGCCCGTGAGCACTTTCGGATCGGCGCGCATCAGCAACGCGAACGCCTCGCCGTGGCGGAACTCGTCGGCGCACCACTGCTCGAACCAGCCGAAGATCGGGTGGAACATCCGCTCGGGATGGCGCTCCAGATGGCGGAAGATGGTGATATAGCGGGCGTAGCCGATCTTTTCGGACAGATAGGTCGCGTAGAAGACGAACTTGGGCTGGAAATAGGTATATTTCTTGACCTTCGTCAGGAAGCTCAGGTCCACGCCGACGCCGAAATCCTTCAGCGTGTCGTTGATGAAGCCGGCGTGCCGCGCCTCGTCCCGCGTCATGAAGTTGAACAGGTCGTGGATGTCGCCGTCCTTGATGCGCTTCTTGATCTCGGCATACAGCACGCAGCCGGAGAATTCCGCGGTGACGGAGCTGACCAGGAACTCGAGGAACTCCTCGCGCAGGTCGGGCGGCAAGGTCGACAAATCGACGTCGAACTTCTCGTTGCGGATGAAGTGGCCCTTGTTGGTGTCGGCGCGCAGCTCGGCGATGAGCTGGTCCCACTCGGCGCGCACGGCGCTCACGTCGATGCGCTCCATGGCCGCGAAGTCCGTGGTGTAGAAGCGCGGGCTGAGCACCGTGTCCTGCTGCGCCTGGCGCGTGGTCTCGTTCGGCGCCGTGCGGGGCGAGATAGTCTCGGTGGCCATGGCTCAGCTCTCCTTCGGCAAGAAGCCTACTTCATACAATTCGGTCAGTTCGAACATCGCGGTGAACTCGGTCCACAGCCGGGTGAGCGCGCCGGCGCGGGTCACGGTCGCGCGGCAGCGGCAGGTTATCGCGTCGCCAAAATCGATTCCGGACGGCGCGCCGTGCACCTGCACGCTGTCGCCGGGCCGGATGTCGATGCCGTCCGGCACGGCGTGGGCATGGAACGACAGCGGGGTTTGCTCGATGTCGACGTCGCAGTCGACCTCGACGACCTCCCCGCCCAACAGCCATCCGCCGGTCATTCCATGTCTCCATATGCCGTCAGCATCTTGCCGAACACCGCGGTATTCAGCGAGCCGAACGCCTCCAGTTCGAGGTGCCGTCCGGTGGAGGGGTCGTCGAGCGTCAGCCGCCCGTCGCTCCAGGACGCGAGATGGAACGAGTCACTGCGTCCAATGCCCTCACTGCGCCGGGTACGGGCGAGGCCGCGCAGGGTGCCGCGTATGAAGCCGTTCTGCCCGGTCAGTACCTCGACCGGCGAGTCGTCACGCGCGTCCGTGATGATCACGGAACCGTCTGCGCCGTCGGCGAAACGCAGGTCGCGCTCGGCGATGACGGACCCGGTTGGCGGCGCCATGGCGCCGGCGTTCGTCATGCGCCCCGCCACCGCCCCCGCCAGCGACACGCCGACCAGGGCAAACAGGCCGATCAGCGGTCCGCGCGGGAAATACGGGGATGATGTAGCCAACGCAAGCCTCCCTTGATTAAGCGGCAACGGGCGTCTTCGACCCGCTTACGCCTGCCCCGACGCGGACCGGCTCCATCTCGGGAGCGGCCGGCGCCGGCATATCGGCCGACGCGGCCATCATCCGCGCCAGCAACTGACCGATGCGGCCAACGTCCGGGATGGCCCGGAACGTCGGCTCTGGCCTCGCCAGCCGCCAAGGCCGGACATGCGGCCACAACACGAGATAAGCTAGCTTGTCCCCAGAGTTCAGCAAGAGCGAAATGTCGCCGAACCCGTTCGCGCACGGCTTCAGCGCCGCCGAGTCGATCTTGCGGAACGGCAGGTTGATCGTCATCGGCAGGGCGAGGCCGAACTGCATCACTACGCGCTGGTCGGTGATGGTGTAGGTGGTCGAGCGGCCGACGAGCCAGGCATAGACGGTCAGGAAGCAGATCGGCACCAACGCGGCGCCGGCCAGTTCCGCCGTCGTGAGCGCGGCGTCCTGCAGCGGCGTGCCGTCCATGATTCCGGCGATCAGGCAGTAGGCGATGATCGCGCCGAAATAGAGCGCCAGCCCGCGGATGTGGAAAACGTCGAGCGCGAGCCGCCGCCAATCCGGGGCGCCTTGCCACAACAGCCGCTCCCCCTCGGGCAGCCGCTCCGGCAGGCCGCGGAGCAACTCGTCGACGTACGGCATGACGGCGCTCACAGCAGCGGCCCCTGGCGGCTCGGCATCGCATACATCAGGCCGCCGGCGTAGTAGGCCACGAGCTTCTCCTCTTCGAGCAGAGTTATGGTCTCAGCATCCTTGATGCGCGGAACCGTGTGGAACTGCGCACCGGTGATGGAGCCGACGCGGACCCGGCGGCGGCGGCCGTTGATCTGCGCATAATGCTGCGGCAGCAGGACGTGGTCGCCGCCGTCATTGAGCTCCACCTCATAGTAGCGGATCACGACCTCGGATCGGTCGATCCAGCTATCGACGATCTTGCCGACGTTGACGCGGTCGGCGGCGATCACGTCCATGCCGATCGGGTTGGTGTCCTCGGTTGCGATCCAGAAGTCCGGCAGGGTGCGGAGCGGCACGATCTTCGGCAACGCGTCGTCGAACGTGTGGTCAGGCACGTCCGGCCGATACTGCGCGTAGGCGCCGGGGCCGATCTCCGCCAGCATCGGATCGCCGATCGGCTGGCGTGAGGCGCCCTCCCAAACAGCGGTTGGGGTCGCGTTCACCCTCTCCACGCCCTCGGCGCGCGGCGCCAGCCTGCTGTCGCCATCGGCGAGCAGGAAGGTCTTGGGCGGCGGGACGCCGGGCCAGCCCTCCGGGCGCGAGCCGGGACGGTCGCCGATCATCGGGTAGCCCTCCCGCTTATTCTCGCGGAGCAGGTAGTAAACCAGCCCGGCGAAGAACAGCCAGAACGCATACAAAGCGAGTTGGGCGACATCGATGTAGCTGGTCAGTGCGCCGGTTTGCATCGTAGGACCTCAGCAATCAGGGTTTCTAGCAAAGGTTAGGCGTAGGCGGGCGGAGCGCTGGGACGATCCAGCCGGACCAAGGGGCCGATCGCGACCAGGGTCATGAACAACAGAGCGAGTTCGATCGAGTAAACGGCGACGTAGCCGGTGGCGGGGTGGACCAGGGTGACGCCCAGCAAGCCCTGGTCCGCCAGCATCGACACGCCGTCGCGGACCAGCCCGCTGATGGCGACGGCGCCTCCGGCCGCCGACGCCTGCACCGCGCCCCAGATGCCGAGCGTCAGCCCGACCTGACCGCGCGGCGCCGTCGCCATTGCCGCCGTAAGGGTGCAATGCGCGAACAGCCCGGCGCCGAACCCAATCATCGCGACGCCCGATGCGAACAGGGCCGGGCTGTCGAACGGGGCCGCGAAGATCACCGCGGTGAAGGCGATCAGGCCCGCCAGCGCCGCCGTGCCCGCCATGCGGTATGGATCGGCGCCGCGGCCCAATCGGTATGCTGCGAGCGCAAAGCCCAGCACGCCGCCGACCGCCAGCAACGCCGTCATCGCCGTGGTGGCGCCGACGGTGAGGTGGAGCACGTGGCCGCCATAGGGTTCGAGCAGGATGTCCTGCATGCTGAACGCCACGGTGCCGAAGCCGAGCGCCACCAGCCGGCGACGGGACTGCACGCCGGTGTTGAAGGCACGCCAGGTCTCGGCGAAGCTTGGCCGGTCGCGGTCGTGCGCAGTGCGGGCCGGGTCGCGCGCTTCCTGTTTCCAGAGCGCGATCGCGTTGAGCGCCATGGTCGCCACCGCCGCGCCCTGCACGACCTGGATCAGCTTGATCTGCGTGAAGTCGGCCAGCAGCGCGCCGAACAGCAACGCGCTCACGACCATGCCGAGCAGCAGCATGACGCAGAGCAGCGCCACGACCTTGGGATGCGCCTCCGGCAGCGCGAGGTCGGTCGCGAGCGCCAAGCCGACCGTCTGCGTCGTGTGCAGCCCGGCGCCGACCATGAGGAACGCCAGCGCCGCCGCGGCCTGGCCGACCCAGGGCGCAGCGTGGCTGTCCCCCGAAAGCAGAATAAGCGCGAACGGCATGATGGCCAGGCCGCCGAACTGGATCAGCGTGCCCATCCAAAGGTATGGCACCCGGCGCCAGCCCAGCACGGAGCGGTGGGTGTCCGACTTGTATCCCACCACGGCGCGCAAGGGTGCGAACACCAGCGGCAGCGAGACCATGGCCGCGACCAGCCACGCCGGCACGCCGAGCTCGACGATCATGACCCGGTTCAGCGTGCCGATCAGCAACACGACCGCCATGCCGACCGTCACCTGGAACAGCGACAGCCGCAGCAGCCGGCCCATGGGCAGCCCCGTCGTCGCCGCATCGGCGAACGGCAGGAACCCCGTGCCGATCTTCGCCCACTTGCGGCCGGCACCGTCGTTCAGCCGGGCGACGCGGCGCGCCATGCCCTCGATGGTCCAGCCGGGGATGCCCCGGTCCATGCCGCCGCCGCTCATGCGCGGACGAGCTCCAGGGCTTGCGACGTGTAGAAGCCGCTGGCGATCCGCAGCGTGCGGGCGGGCCGCCATCCGGCCATCGCCGGGTCGTCGCGCAGCAGGCGGCCGATCGTCGTGGCGCGAACCGGCTCGATGGACGGCGCGCGGTCGCCGCGCGGGAACAGCCGGCCAGTGGCGTGCATCACCGACAGCAGCGGCGTGCGCGGCGCGAAGGTGAACAGGACGGAGCCGGTGCTGCGCGCGGCCAACCCGGCGACCACGCGTGCCATGTCGGGTGCCCGGTAGTGGATCAGGCTGTCCATGCCGACGATGTGGTCGAACGTGCCCAACGCCGGGTCGGTCATGTCGCCGATGCGCCATTCGATGGCGCCGCCGTCGAGATCGCCCGGCATGCGCTCACCCGCGAGCGAAACCAGCGTACCGGCCAGGTCGATCGCGACGACATGCGCGCCGCGCCGCGCCGCCTCGACCGCCAGCGCGCCGGTACCGCAGCCAGCGTCCAATACCCGCTTGCCGCGGAGGTCGCCGGGCAGCCACGACATCAGCGTCGCCCGCATCCGGTCGCGCCCGGCCCGCACGGTCGCGCGAATGCCGCTGACGGGCGCATCCGAAGTCAGCCGCTTCCAG
Organism: uncultured Acetobacteraceae bacterium; assembly: GCA_964657765.1. Lineage (GTDB taxonomy): Bacteria > Pseudomonadota > Alphaproteobacteria > Acetobacterales > Acetobacteraceae > CAHJXG01. The sequence continues at coordinate 23,913 of CAZZWN010000003.1, read as the reverse complement.
GCGTCGGCCGCGGTGCGGTCGAAGTAGGCTTCCAGCTGGCCGCGGCGGGCGAGATAGGTAGCGGACTGCATCAGTCGTATCCCAGCAGATCGAAGATCTCACGGTCGCGCATCGGGTTGCCCATCAATGGCTCGGTGCCGGCCCAGAGGCTCGCGGCGAGGCGCAGGTATTCGAGCTTGACCGCCTCCAGCTCCGGCGACGTCTCCATCTCGAACAGCGTGCTTTTCTTCAACCGGCTGCGGCGGATCACGTCGAGGTCGGGGAAGTGCGCCAATGTCGAAAGCCCGGTGACGCCGTTGTAGCGGTCGATCTGGTCGGTCGCGGCGCTGCGGTTGGCGATCACGCCGCCGAGCCGCACGTTGTAGTTCTTCGCCTTCGCCTGGATCGCCGCGACGATGCGGTTCATGGCGAAAATGCTGTCGAAGTCGTTCGCGGTCACGATCAGCGCGCGGTCGGCATGCTGCAACGGGGACGCGAAACCGCCGCACACCACGTCGCCCAGCACGTCGAAGATGACCACGTCGGTCTCTTCGAGCAGATGATGCTCCTTCAGCAGCTTCACCGTCTGCCCGACCACGTAGCCGCCGCAGCCGGTGCCGGCCGGGGGGCCGCCGGCCTCCACGCACATGACGCCGTTGTAGCCGGGGAACACGAAGTCCTCGACGCGCAGCTCCTCCGAGTGGAAATTGACGCTTTCCAGCACGTCGATGACCGTCGGCAGCAACTGCTTCGTGAGGGTGAAGGTGCTGTCGTGCTTCGGGTCGCAGCCGATCTGCAGCACGCGCTTGCCGAGCTTGCTGAACGCGGCCGAGAGGTTGGACGACGTCGTGCTCTTGCCGATACCGCCCTTGCCGTACACCGCAAAAACCTTTGCGGTGCCGATCTTGAGGTTCGGGTCGAGCGCGACCTGCACGCTGCCGTCGCCATCCTCACGCGAGACTTTGTTGCGGACGGGGTAGGGCAGGGTTGCGACGGTCATGCGGCTATCTCCATTTCGACGCCTTCGAGGCGGTCTTCCATCTCCTCGCCCGCGCGCTGCAGAGCGTCGAGCGTGGCCTGGTCCGGCGACCAGTAATTCCGGTCGGTCGCCTCGATCAGCCGGTTCACGATCTTGGCCGACGCCTTCGGGTTCAGCGCCGCAATCCGCGCCCGCATCTCGTCGTCCAGCACGTAGGTCTCTGCGAGCTGCTGGTACACCCAGGGCGACACCTCGCCGGTCGTCGCGGACCAGCCGAGCGTGTTGGTCACGTGCGCCTCGATCTCGCGCACCCCCTCGTAGCCGTGCTTCAGCAGGCCCTCGTACCATTTCGGGTTCAAGGCCCGGGTGCGGGTTTCGAGGTTGACCTGCTCCGTGAGCGTCCGGACCGCGCCGTCGCCACGGGTCTGGTCGCCGATATAGACCGCCGCCGCCTGGCCGCCCCGTGCCCGCCGCACCGCGCGGGTGATGCCGCCCAGCGTGTCGAAGTAGTGGTCGACGGTGGTGACGCCCAGCTCGATGCTGTCGAGGTTCTGGTAGGTGACCTCCACGCTCGCCAGCACATGGCTCAGCACCGCCGACTGCCGCTCCGGCCTGCCCGACACGCCGTAGGCGAACCCTTTGCGGCTGACATAGGCGTCGGCCAGCTCGTCCTCGTCGTTCCAGGTGCCGCTCGCGACCAGCGAGTTGACGTTGGCGCCGTAAGCCCCGTCGGCGTTGCCGAACACCCGCAGCGCCGCCTGTTCCATGTCGCCGCCATGCCCGGCGATGAAGGCCAGCGCATGCTTGCGGATGAAGTTCTCCTCCAGCGGCTCGTCCGCCGACGCGGCCAGCAAAGCCGCCTCGGCAAGCAGCTTGGTCTGCAGCGGCAGCAGGTCGCGGAAGATGCCGGACAGGGTGATGACGACATCCACGCGCGGACGGCCCAGGGTCGCGAGCGGCACCAGGGTCGCGCCGCTCAGCCGGCCGTAGCTGTCGAAGCGGGGCTCGACGCCCATCAGCCACAGCGCCTGCGCGATCGGGCCGCCTTCGGATTTCAGGTTGTCGGTGCCCCACAGCACCATGGCAACCGTCTCGGGCACGCCGTTGCCGTCGGCGGCGTGCCGGGCCAGCAGCCGGTCGGCCTGCCGTGCCCCGTCCTGCACGGCGAACTTGCTGGGCAGATGGAAGGGGTCGAAGCCGTGCAGGTTGCGGCCCGTAGGCAGCACCGCGGTGGTGCGCAGCAGGTCGCCGCCGGGCGCCGGACGGATGAAGCCGCCGTCCAGCGCGTGGATGACCGCCGGCAGCTCGTGGTCGTGAGTCAGCAGCGCTTCCAGCCGGGCGCGCTCCACGGGTTCGGTGACCCCGGCGAAGTCCAGCATCTCCGTCCGTTCCTCGGCGCTCGGCGGCTGGCCGATGACGTGCAGGCCGTTCGGGATCAATGCGTATTCCAGCTCCAGCAGCGCGGCGCCCAGCCGGTCGATCTCGCCCGCCGCCTCGGTCCAGGCCGGCTCGGCCGCCGCCAAATTCACCGTGACCGCCTGCGCCTGCACGAGGGCGGTGAGCTGCGTCCGCTGCTCGGCCTCCGTCTCCGGGTCCATGCCGCGCCAGCGGTCCAGCGACGCCTTCAGGTCCAACAGGCCGCGATACAGCCCGGCATGCGCCACGGGCGGCGTCAGATAGCTGATCAGCACCGCATTGGCCCGGCGCTTCGCGAGCATGCCCTCGCTCGGGTTGTTCGACGCATACAGGTTGAAGTTCGGCAAATGGCCGATCAGCCGATCCGGCCAGCATTCCGCCGACAGCCCGGCCTGCTTGCCCGGCATGAACTCCAGCGCGCCGTGCGTGCCGAAATGCAGCACCGCATGGGCGCCGAAATCATGCTGCAGATAGCGGTAGAAGGCGCTGAACGCATGGGTCGGCGCGAAGCCGGTCTCGAACAGCAGGCGCATCGGGTCGCCCTCGTAGCCGAAGCCCGGCTGAACGCCCACGAACACCTTGCCGAACTGCTTGCCCATCACGAACAGCGTGCTGCCGTCGGTCAGCACCTTGCCCGGCGCCGGTCCCCAGCTTTTCTCGATCTGCTCCAAAAAAGGCTCGCGCCGCACATGGTCGTCCACCGCGATGCGCTCGGCCACGTTGGCGTCCGTGCCATAGCGGTCCGCGTTGCCCTTCTGAATGCTGTCCTGCAGCTCGGCGACGGTCTCCGGCACCTCGACATCGTAGCCGGCCGCCTTCATCGCACTCATCATGTTGTGCAGCGAATGGAACACCGCGAGGTAGGCGGCGGTCCCGGTCGCGCCGGCGTTGGGCGGGAAGTTGAACAGCACGAGCGCGATCTTGCGCGCTGCCCTGGCGGTCCGCCGCAGCGCCACCTGTTTTGCCACGCGCGCCGCCAGCGTCCCCGCCCGCTCGGTGTGGGAGACCATGTCGCGGGAGCACGTCTTGCCGACGCAGCCGGCGCAGGGGTTGGCCGTGTTGGCCCGACCGCAGCGCCCGCCGAACGTCATCGGCGACATGCCGCCGTCCAGCTCCGGCAGCGCCACCATCATCGTCGCCTCGACCGGCAGCAGGCCGCGCGGGTCGAGCTGCCATTGCTCCAGCGTCTGGAACTCGACGGGGTGCGCGGTGATGTAGGGCACGTCGAGCTTGGTGAGCATGACGTCGGCGGCCGGGCTGTCGTTGTAGGCGGGGCCGCCCACCATGGAGAACCCGGTCAGCGAGACCACCGCGTCCACCGCCGCGACACCGTCCTTCATGAAGAACGCTTCGACCGCCGGACGGGCATCGAGCCCGCTGGCGAAGGCCGGGATGACGCGCAGGCCACGTGCCTCCATCGCGTCGATGACGCCGTCGTAATGCGCGGCGTTGCCGGAAATAAGGTAAGAGCGCAGCAGCACCAGCCCGACCGTGCCCGCCAAGCCGGTGCGCGGCAGCTCGTCGAGCCGCTCAACGACGCGGCCGGGCACGCGGGGGTGATAGAGGCCAAGCTCGGGATAGGCGATCGGCGCGGCGACGGTCAGCTTGCCCTGCAAGGCCCGCCGCTCGCCAGTGGAATACTTGCTGACCAGCATGCGGATCAGGCTGCCCATGTTCTGCTCGGACCCGGCGAGCCAGTATTGCAGCGCCAGGAAATAGGTGCGGACGTCCTGCGCCGTGCCGGGAATGAACTTCATCAGCTTCGGCAGACGGCGCAGCATCTTCATCTGGCCCGCGCCGGATTTGCGGTTGTCGCCGCCGGGTTTGCTCGGACTGTCGCTCCGCGACTGGCCCCGCAGGCGCTTCAGCATCGCCAGCGCGCCCGACGCCTCCTGCGACATGTCGAAGCGGCCGAGCTTCGTCATCTTGGTGATCTCGCCGGCCGACATGCAGCAGATCATCGCGTCGCAATGGTCGCGGCGCGCCGCCAGCGCCGGCTGCACGGCGCGGATGTGGTCCTCGAGGAACAGCATGGTGGCGATCACGATGTCGCCCTCGGCGATGGCGGCGCGGCATTCGGCGAGCTTGTCCGCGTCGCTGCCCCACTCGTCGGCGGCGTGGATGCTGAGCTTGAGGCCGGGGATGTCGCGCTTCAGCTCGGCTTCGGCCCGGAAGGCGGCGCTGGACAGGTGGCTGTCCATCGTGACGATGACGACGCGGGTGGGGACGACGCGGACGGGCACGGCGGTGGGAGCGGGCAACTCAGCGGCCATAGTGTGCCTTTGCGTCATAGAGCGTATCGACGGTGATGGTCGCGAGGCCTTGCGCCAGTGCGAATTTCTCGGTGTTGCGCCGAGCCTTGCCGCGGACGAAAAACGGGATTTTGCCGACCTCTTTCTCGGCCTCCGGCGCCCAGATCAGCGGGCCCGCCGGGGCCGCAATCGGCTCCGGCATTGGGTGCGACTCGGGGCGCGCCTGGGCAGCGTGGCCCAGATGCGACGGCGCGGCGTCGCCATGGAACTCCGCATCCTCGCGGAACATCCCGATCAGGTGCTCCTCGAGCCCCATCATCAGCGGATGGATCCACGAGTCGAACAGCACGTTCGCGCCCTCGAAGCCCATCACCGGCGAGTAGCGCGCGGGGAAGTCCTGCACGTGCACTGGGGCGGAAATCACTGCGCAGGCGATGCCCAGGCGCTTGGCGATATGCCGCTCCATCTGCGTGCCCAGCACCAGCTCGGGCTGCGCCTCGGCGATGCGGGCCTCGATCTCCAGATAGTCGTCGGAGATCAGCGGCTCCACGTCATACAGCTTGGCGGCCTCGCGGACGTCGCGCGCGAACTCGCGGCTATAGGTGCCAAGGCCGACGACGGTGAAGCCCATCTCCTCGCGGGCGACGCGGGCGGCGGCCACGGCGTGAGTCGCGTCGCCGAACACGAACACGCGCTTGCCGGTCAAATAGTTGCTGTCGACCGACCGCGAGTACCAGGGCAGCCGGGACGGCGAGGCCGCCAGTACGGGGGCAGGGTCGACGCCGGCCAGCATTGCGACCTCGTTGATGAAATCGCGGGTGCCGCCGATGCCGATCGGCACGGCCTTGGTCGACTTCTGACCGAAGCTGCGGGCCAGCCACGCCGCCGCCTGCCCGGCGATCTCCGGATACAGCACGACGTTGAACTCGGCGTCGCCCAGCCGCGCGATGTCGGCCGGCGTCGCGCCCAAGGGCGCCGTCACGTTCACGTCGATGCCGAGCTGCGCCAACAGCCGGGTGATCTCGACCACATCGTCGCGGTGGCGGAAGCCGAGGGCCGCCGGTCCCAGCACGTTGCAGCGCGGGCGCGCACCCGGCGCACGCTCGGGGCGCGGTGTGCCCGGCGGCGGCGCATGCGGCCCGGCGAAGGCGCGGACCACTTGGTAGAATGTCTCCGCCGCGCCCCAGTTCTCCTTTTTCTGGTAGGACGGCAGCTCCAGCGCCACAACCGGGACCGGCAAATTCAGTGCCCGGGCGAGGCCACCGGGGTCATCCTGGATCAGCTCCGCGGTGCACGACGCGCCGACCAGCAGCGCCTGCGGCTGGAACCGGGCATAGGCGTCGCGCACGGCATCCTTGAACAGTTCCGCCGTGTCGCCGCCGAGGTCGCGGGCCTGGAACGTCGTGTAGGTGACGGGCGGGCGCTTCGAACGCCGCTCGATCATGGTGAACAGCAGGTCGGCGTAGGTGTCGCCCTGCGGCGCGTGCAGCACGTAGTGCACGCCCTCCATCGCCGTCGCGATCCGCATCGCGCCGACATGCGGCGGGCCCTCATAGGTCCAGAGCGTGAGCTGCATAGGCCTATACTCTCAGCCGCAGGCGGCGGTTGAGCGGGCGGGCGAACAGCTCGGCGAGGTCGGCGGCCTGGTCGTAGCCCTGGATCGGGGTGAACAGCAGCTCGATCGACCACTTGGTGCTGATGCCCTCGGCCTCCAGCGGGTTGGCGAGGCCGAGGCCGCAGACAACGAGATCCGGATGCGCGGCCCGGGCGCGGTCGAGCTGGCGGTCGACGTCCTGGCCCTCGCTCAATGCGGTGCCGGCGGGCAGCAAAGCGAGCTCCTCGGCCAGATGCTGGCGATGCAGATACGGCGTGCCGACCTCTACCAGGCGCATGTCCATCTCGCGCGCGAGGAAGCGGGCGAGCGGGATTTCGAGCTGGCTGTCGGGGAAGAAGAACACGCTCTTGCCGGTGAGTTCCTCCCGGTGCCGGGCCAGGGCGCGGCGGGCGCGGTCGAGCGGCGCGCGGGTCACGGCGTCGAAGCGCTCGGACGACACGCCCCATGCGCTCGCGGCGGCTTGCAGCCAGGCGGTCGTGCCCTCGGCGCCCAAGGGAAACGGCGCCGCGAGGCGGACGGCGCCGCGGGCCTCGAGCGCGCGGGCGGTGTCGGCGAGGAAGGGTTGCGCCAGCAAATAGCGCGTGTTCGGCCCGACGGCCGGGAGCGCGAGGGCGCTGCGCGGCGGCATGAACTGCACGCCCTCGATGCCCAGGCCCTCCAGCAGGCGGCGGAGCTGGTCCTCGACGACCTCGGCTAGCGCGCCGACGACCAGCAGGTTCTGCTGCGTGCCCGGCGCCTCGCGCGGCAAGATCGGCACCAGCGAGGCGAGGCAGGCGTCCTCGCCCTGGGTGAACGTCGTCTCGATGCCGCTGCCGCTGTAGTTCAGCACGCGGACTTGCGGCATGTGGGTCGCCGACAGCCGCTCGGCGGCGCGGGACAGGTCGAGCTTGATCACCTCGGACGGGCAGGAGCCGACCAGGAACAGCAGGCGGATCTCCGGACGCCGCGCCAGGAGCTCACCCGTGACGCGGTCCAGCTCGTCGTTGGCGTCGGCGATGCCGGCCAGGTCGCGCTCGTCGATGATGGCGGTGGCGAAGCGCGGCTCGGCGAAGATCATCACCCCGGCGGCGGATTGGATCAGGTGGGCGCAGGTGCGCGACCCCACGACCAGGAAGAACGCGTCCTGGATCTTGCGGTGCAGCCAGATGATCCCGGTAAGGCCGCAGAACACCTCGCGCTGGCCCCGCTCGCGCAGGACCGGGGCGTCGGCGCAGCCCAGGGTGGCCGCTGCACTCACGAGGTCAGGCCCAGGCCGGCCGTGGCGTCCCATTCGTTGCTTTGGAGCCGGGCGGCCCGCAGCTTGAGGATGAACTGCCCGGCATTGATCACGTATGTCGCATAGGCGGTGAGCGCGAGCAGCATCAGCGCGTGGGCGTCAAGCGCGCCTGACAGTAGGGCCGCGAGGTAGGCGGTGTGCAGCGCCAGCACCAGCATGCTCACGACGTCTTCCCAGAAGAACGCCGGGGCGAACAGGTAGCGGCCGAACACCTCCCGCTCCCAGATGCTGCCGGTGATCATGATGGCGTAAAGGCAGAGCGTCTTGGTGACGATGGACGCCGTGGCGGCGTGCTCGCCCAAGCCGGTGCTGAGATAGCGGGACACCAGGCAAAGGCTGACCAGGAAGACGACGAACTGCGCCGGGGCGAGCACGCCCTGCACGATCGTCCATGGCGAAGCATCGCGGCGCAGGCGCTCATCGGGCGTGTAGAGCGAGCGCTGCCGCACTTGGTGGAAAGCTGGCTGGACGCCGCGTCCCGTTGCGCCCCCCCACGGGCTGCAATCCAATGAGTTTACAACGTGTTCGATGAGGTGAGTAAACATCGCTTGACAATGCCTTCCCTAGAAGCTGCGCTACGCCGGTTCGGCTTGAATTAAGTTTCCTGACCGTAGCCTTAGCCAACGCGAACGTGAGCGAGTCTGTGACTTTTCGCTTTTTCGACCCCCGGGTCACGCCGGGGTTTCTGACTGAACGAACGCTAGAGCCGGGCCAGCCGGTGTGTCAAGCGCACGTTACGTAAATCAAGCTTGACACTTGATGTCGGGCCGCTTCAACTTGGGGGACGACGGAATATGACGGGACCAATGGGACAGCAGCTCGCCATGCAGGATTATCGGACGGAGGCCGACGCGATGAGCGCGGCAAACCGTCAGGCTGCACGGTCACGCGCGATTCGGCAGGAGGATCAGCAGTGCCGGGCGATCCTCACGCGGACCGTCGAGCTGGACGTTATACCGCAGTTGCTGAAGGCATATGCCCGGCCTGTCGTGCCGGCCTTGGCGCCCTCGCCCGCAATGCCCCTGCTCGTCACGATGTCGCATGTCACGGATCTGGTCGGCCTGGTGCTGGCCCGTGGCGAGCCGGAGGCGGTGGCCTTCGTCGAGGCCATGCACGATCAGGGCGCAGCCGCCGAATCGCTGTACCTGGACCTGCTCGCCCCCGCCGCCCGGCGTCTCGGCGAGATGTGGGAAAACGACACCTGCGACTTCACCGAGGTCACCATCGGCCTCTGGCGCCTGCAGAACGCGATGCGCGAGCTGAGCCCGTCATTCCTGAGTACCCCCGCCATCCGCAACAACGCCTGCCGCGTGCTGCTGGTGCCGCTGCCGGGCGAGGCGCACACGTTCGGTCTGTCGATGGTTTACGAGTTCTTCCGCCGCGCGGGGTGGAATGCCTGGAGCGGCCCGGTCGCCGGCAGCGCCGACCTGCGCGACATGGTGCGGCGCGAGTGGGTCGAGGTGATCGGCTTCTCGCTCGCCTGCGACGAAAAGCTGGACGTGGTGCGGGCCGAGATCCGCTCGGTGCGGCGCGCCTCGCAGAACCCTGGTTTGGGCGTCCTGGTGGGCGGCCCTGGATTTACTGCCAACCCGTTGCTCGCGGCCCAGGTCGGCGCAGACGGTACGGCGATCGATGGACAACAGGCGGTCCTGCAGGCGCAGGCGCTGGTCGACTCCACAGTCAAGCGTCGATGACGGCCGGCCCCCACACGTAACGGGTCCGCCGCCTCGGCGAAAACACGACCTGCAGGCCTGTTCCGGCTTGCAGCAACAAGACTAGGGCTGGGGCGGGGAAACGGGGCGTGCACTGGGGGATCTCGGCACTCGTGAAAACTTTCGTATCACCGCAGACGTCGCTGGGGGACCTCGACGCTGGCTCGGCCGCCTCGCTCATCGCAGCGGCGTCCGACCTCACGCTCATCGTCGACGCGGAGGGCGTGATCCGCGACACCGCGTTCCAGAGCGCCGAGCTGATGGGCGATCTGGACGACAGCGCCAACTGGGTGGGCCGCGCGATCGCCGCCACCGTCGCGCCGGACAGCCGGGCCAAGATCGAGCTGCTACTGCGCGAGGCGACGACGGCCGCCGAGCCGAAGTGGCGTCATATCAACCACCTCACCACCGACGCCCGCTCCGTGCCGGTGCTGTACTGCGGCGTGCAGTTCGGCGCCGATGGCCGGGTCGTGGTGTTCGGCCGCGACCTGCGCGTCATGTCCGCCCTGCAGCAGCGCCTGATGAACGCGCAGCAGTCGATGGAACGCGACTATTCCAAGCTGCGCGACGTGGAAATGCGCTACCGCCTGCTGTTCCAATTGTCGTCGGAAGCGGTGCTGATCCTCGACCCGGCCAAGCAACGCGTGCTGGAGGCCAACCCGGCCGGCAAGGACATGTTCGGCACCGCGTCGCAGGACATCGTCGGCCATACGATTGCGGAGATCTTCAGCGCCGACAGTCTGCAGGCGCTGCAAGGGCACCTGATTGCGGTCCGCAGCGGCGCCCGGTCCGAGGACGTGCCGGCCCGCCTCGTGCGCGGCGACCAGGCGGTGCTGGTCAAGGTGTCGCTGTTCCGCCAGGACAACGACACCCTGTTCCTGATGCGCATCTCCCCCGTCCATGCCGCCGTGCCAGCGCTGCCGGACGTGAAGACGAAGCTGCTGCGCGCGGTCGAGAGCGCCCCGGACGGCTTCGTCGTGACCGACCACGAGGGCATCATCATCACCGCCAACGCGGCGTTCCTCGAAATGGCGCAGCTGCACAACGAAGAGCAGGCGCGCGGCGAGCAGCTCGATCGCTGGGTGGGCACGAGCGGCGTCGATCTCGACGTATTGACGTCCAACCTTCGCAGCCGCGGCTCCGTGCGGTTCTTCTCCACGACGATGCAGGGCGAGGCAGGCGCGGTGTCGCAGGTCGAGATCTCCGCCGTGTCGGTGCGCAACGGCGGGCACCCGTCGTTCGGCTACGCGATCCGCAACGTCGGGCCCCGGCTGCAGGTGGAAGCCCCGAGGGCGGCCCGGCAGTTGCCGCGGTCGGTCGAGCAGCTGACCGAGCTGATCGGCCGCGTGTCGCTGAAGGAACTGGTGCGCGAGGCGACCGAGGTGATCGAGCGGCTGTCGATCGAGGCGGCGCTGGAGCTCACCAACGACAACCGCGCATCCGCCGCCGAGATGCTGGGCCTGAGCCGGCAGAGCCTTTACGTGAAGCTCCGCCGCTACGGCATCGGCGACCCGGCCACGGTGGAGCCGAGCTGATGGCCACCGCATCCTTCTCCACTTCGGCCCCGGCCGGGCGTACCGGCGCGGCGGCGGTGCTGGAGCTGCTGAAGCCTATCACCTGGTTCGCGCCGATGTGGGCCTTCATGTGCGGCATCGTCTCGTCGGGTCAGCCCTTGGCCGGGCATTGGGCGGTGGCGCTGGCCGGGGTGGCGCTGTCGGGGCCGCTGGTCTGCGGCACCAGCCAGGCGGTCAACGACTGGTTCGACCGCCATGTCGACGCGATCAACGAGCCGGACCGGCCGATCCCCTCCGGGCGCATACCGGGGCGCGCCGGGCTCGCCATCGCCATGACCTGCACGGCGTTGTCGATGCTGGTCGCCGCGACCTTGGGCCGTTGGGCGTTCGGGGCGGCGGTGGTCGGGATGGCGCTGGCCTGGGCCTATAGCGCGCCGCCGGTGCGGCTGAAGCAGAACGGCTGGTGGGGCAACCTCGCCTGCGCCGCGTGCTACGAGGGCCTGCCGTGGTTCACCGCCGCCGCGATCATGGCGGGGACCCTGCCCAACTGGCGCATCATCGCTGTCGCTGCGGTCTACAGCGCCGGGGCGCATGGGATCATGACGCTGAACGACTTCAAGTCGGTCGAGGGCGACCGGCAAACCGGGGTGAACTCGCTGCCGGTGCTGCTGGGCGTGCTGCCGGCGGCGAGGCTTGCCTGCCTGGTGATGGCGCTGCCGCAGATCGTCGTGGTCGGGCTGCTGCTGGCGTGGGGCCATGTCGGCCATGCCGCAGCGGTGGCGATCCTGCTGCTGGCGCAGGCGGGCTTGATGGACCGGTTCATGCAGGATCCGCGGCAGCGTGCGCCCTGGTACAACGGCACCGGGACGACGCTTTATGTGATCGGCATGCTGGTCACGGCGTTCGCGCTGCGCTCGGCGGGGTTGGCATGACGCGCCCGCTCGGCTGGCTGGGCATCCTGCGGCTGGGCCTGGTGCAGGCCGGGCTGGGTTCCGTTGTCGTGCTGGCAACGTCCACGCTGAACCGGGTGATGGTGGTCGAGCTGGCGTTGCCGGCGCTGATCCCGGGGGCGCTGGTCGCCTTTCACTATATACTGCAGGTGCTGCGTCCGCGGCTGGGCTACGGGTCGGACCTCGGCGGGCGGCGGACGCCTTGGATCGTGGGCGGCATGGCGGCGCTGGCGCTGGGCGGCGTGGCGGCGGCCGGGGCTACGGCGCTGATGGCGACGCAGCTGGCATTGGGCGTGGCACTCGCGGTGGCGGCGTTCGCGGCGGTCGGCGTGGGTGTCGGCGCCGCCGGGACCGCCTTGCTGACCCTGCTCGCCAAGCGGGTCGATCCGCAGCGCCGGGCGGCTGCGGCGACGATCGTCTGGCTCATGATGATCGCCGGAATTGCCGTCACGGCCACGGTCGCGGGCAAGCTGCTGGATCCGTTCTCGCCGGGGCGGCTGATGGTGGTCGTGTCGGCTGCGGCGTGGGTCGCCTTCGTCGTGGCGGGGCTGGCCGTCTGGGGCATGGAAGGCGCGGCAGTCGCGGCCGCACCCGCCGCCGCTCGTCCCGGCAAGTTCGGCACGGTGCTCGCAGAGGTATGGCGCGAGCCGCAGGCCCGGCGCTTCGCCATCTTCGTCTTCGTCAGCATGCTGGCCTACAGCGCCCAGGAACTCATCCTCGAGCCGTTCGCCGGCGCGGTGTTCGCGCTTACGCCGGGGCAATCGACCGGGCTCACCGGCCTGCATCATGCGGGCGTGCTGGCCGGCATGGCGCTGGTCGCCCTGGGCAGCGCATTGGCCGGCGGGTTCCGGGTCCGGGCGATGCGGATCTCCACCATCGGCGGCTGCGTCGGTTCGGCGGTGGCGATCCTGCTCCTCGCGGCGTCCGGCCTGGCCGGGTTCCCGTGGCCGTTGCGCGAGGGCGTGCTGCTGCTCGGCGCGGCCAACGGCGCGTTCGCGGTGTCGGCGATCGGCTCCATGATGGGCCTGGCCAGCGACGGCCGCGCGGCGCGCGAGGGCACGCGGATCGGCCTGTGGGGCGCCGCGCAGGCATTGGCGTTCGGCGCGGGCGGCCTGGCGGGCACCGCGGCGAGCGACTTGGCGCGGCATGTCTTCGGCTCTCCGGCCACGGCCTATGCGGCGGTGTTCGGCATGGAAGCCCTGCTGTTCCTGGCCGCCGGCGGGCTCGCCATGGGTGTGTTCAAAAATCGCGACGATCGTGTGACCGGCCGCACAGCCATGCGCGCCCAGATCGTGCAAGCAGGATAGGGAGGCGAAATTGGCAGAAATATTCGACGCGGTGGTGGTCGGGGGCGGACCCGCAGGCGCTACCGCTGCGGCCGACCTGGCCCGCGGCGGACGCTCCGTGCTGCTGCTCGACCGCGCCGGCCGCATCAAGCCGTGCGGCGGCGCCATCCCGCCGATCTGCGTGCGCGAGTTCGGCATCCCGGACAGCCTAATCGTGGCCCGCGCGACCGGCGCACGCATCGTCTCGCCGTCGGCGAAGGAGGCCGACATGCCGATCGACGGTGATGGTTACGTCGGCATGGTGGACCGCGAGACGTTCGACGAATGGCTGCGCGAGCGTGCCGCGACGACCGGCGCCGTCCGCCGCACCGGCACGTTCGACCGCATCAGCCATGATACCGATGGCGTCACCGTCCTGCACTACAACGGCACGGACGGCCCGGCCGAAGTGCGCACCCGCGCGGTGATCGGCGCCGACGGCGCGCGTTCGAACGTGGCGAAGCAGTGCGTGAAGGGCTGGGAACGGGTCAAATACGTGTTCGCCTATCACGAGATCGTCCGCGCGCCGGAGCCGGCCGCCTTCGACCGGTCCCGCTGCGACGTGTATTACCAGGGCACGCTCTCGCCCGACTTCTACGCCTGGATCTTCCCGCACGGCGACACGATGAGCATCGGCACCGGGTCCGCGCATAAGGGCTTCGGCCTGCGTCCGGCCATCGGCGCGCTGCGCAAGACGATGGGGCTCGATGGGCTGGAGACCATCCGGCGGGAGGGCGCGCCGATCCCGCTGCGCCCGATGAAGCGCTGGGACAACGGCCGCGACGTGGTGTTGGCCGGGGACGCGGCGGGCGTGGTCGCGCCGGCTTCGGGCGAGGGCATCTACTACGCCATGCTCGGCGGCCGACTCGCGGCGCAGGCGGTCGAGGCATTGTGCGCCACCGGCGACGTGCGCTCGCTGCGGCTGGCGCGCAAGCGGTTCATGAAGGTGCATGGCCGGGTGTTCTGGATACTCGGGATGATGCAGTGGTTCTGGTACTCGAGCGACAGCCGCCGCGAGAAATTCGTGAAGATGTGCCGCGACCCGGACGTGCAGCGTCTGACGTGGGAGTCGTACATGAACAAGAAGCTCGTACGCCGCGACCCGATGGCGCATGTGCGCATCTTCCTGAAGGACACGGCGCAGCTCCTTGGGATCGCGCGTGCATGAGCGTGTCGCGATCCGGTCGGCGCTGGAAGCCGATCGCCGTCGCGGCGCTGGCGGCCATCGCGGTGGCGGGGCTGGGCGCGGCGGCGACCGACATCGGGCCGTGGTATCAGGCGCTGCAGAAGCCTTCGTGGCAGCCGCCGGACTGGCTGTTCGGCCCGGCCTGGACGCTGATCTACGCCCTGATCGCCATGTCGGGCGTCGTGGCATGGAATGCGGCCCGGAATCGCCGGCAAGGCTTGAACATCGTCGGCCTGTTCGCGCTGAACGCGCTGCTGAACGTCGGGTGGAGCGAGCTGTTCTTCGGTCTGCACCGGCCGGACTGGGCGCTGTTCGAGGTCGTGCCGTTCTGGCTATCGATCGTGCTGGTGATCGTGGCGGTGTCCACCGTCTCGCAGATGGCAGGATGGCTTCTGGCCCCATATCTCGCCTGGGTGACGTTCGCGGGGGTGCTGAACCTCGCCGTCGTCCGCCTCAACGCACCGTTTGCATGACCATTAACCGGCGCCAAGGCGCCCAAATCAACAACGCACCAAAATTCATGAGTGGTTTGATGGGCGTAGGGGAGTGACGATGGACCTTCTGATCGACGATATGCACACTGCCCTGCCAGGCGAGCCACCGGAGGCCTGCCTGCGCGCCCGCGCCGCAGCCACTGCCCGTGCGAGGGTCATCCCCAAGGTCCAGCCGCACCATCACGGGCTGCCGCTTCGTGTCGGCACCCGCGCCTCGCCGCTGGCGCTCGTGCAGACGCGGGCCTTTCTGACGTTGCTCAGCCAGTTCTGCCCGGTGCTGCGCGGCATGGACGTCTTCCAGGAACACGCGATCCGCACCACCGGCGACGCGACGCAGAGCACGGGCGAGCGCCTGGCCGACATCGGCGGCAAGGGCCTGTTCAGCAAAGAAATCCATGAGGCCCTGCTGGACCGCCGCATCGATTTCGCGGTGCATAGCCTGAAGGACCTCGAGACTGAACTACCGCCCGGCATCGTGCTGGCCTGCGTGCTGAAGCGCGAGGACCCGCGGGATGCGCTGATCCTGGGCCCGGACCTCGAAATCCCGGAGGGGGACGATCCCTACGCCGCCCTGCCGCACGGCGCCGTGGTGGGGTCGAGCAGCGTGCGCCGCGCCGCGCAACTGCTGCACGCGCGGCCCGACCTGCGTATCGAGAACATCCGCGGCAATGTGCATGGGCGGCTCGACAAGGTGAGGCGCGGGGATTTCACCGCGTCGCTGCTGGCGCTGGCTGGCATGCGGCGGCTGGGGCTGGAGGATGAGGCTTCGGTCGTGATCGACCCCGAGGTGATGGTGCCGTCCGCGTGCCAGGGCATCGTGGGCATCACGGTCCGCGCCGGCGATGCCGAGCTGCAGCATCTGCTGGGTGCCATCGAGGACGTGGACGCCCGCTGCATGGCAACCGGGGAGCGGACGCTGCTGGGCTCGCTCGACGGGTCGTGCCGTACGCCGATCGGCGGCTATGCGCGGCTCTTGCCGGGTGGCCGGGTGAACCTCACGGGGCTCGTGGCGCGCACGGACGGCAGCTTCTTGCTGAAGCGCAGCGTGGAGTGCCTGCGCGCCGATGTGGCCCGGGCGGCGATCGACCTCGGGGACAGCCTGCGCGCCGACTCCCCACGGGACGTGTTCGCATGATACAACGTTGCGATGCAGTATTCGCCTACGGCGCCGGCGCGGATCGAATTGCGGGATGCGACGGCGGCGGTGCATTTGCGGCTGCACCGGGTCCCGGTGTTCGCGGCCCTTGCAGCGGGACGGCTTGGACGCGACGCGTATCTTGCCCTGCTTGGCCGATTGTACGGCTTTCACCATCCGCTCGAAGCGGCGGTCGCCCAGGCAGGCCCACCCGGACTAAAGCCCTCGCAGTGGCGCCGGGCACATCTGCTGCGGTCCGACATGGCGGCGCTCGGCCACTGCGATGCGGCCATTGAACGATTGCCGCGGCATCCGGCGCCGGGCGGCCATTGGTCCCCGGTGCGGGCGATGGGCTGGCTTTATGTGATCGAGGGCTCGACGCTCGGCGGCCGGCAGCTCGCCCGGCAGCTCGATCACCTGCTGCCCGCGTCCGACGCGGCCGGCCGTTCCTTCCTGCTCGCCGGCACCGACCAGAACCATGTGCGTTGGCGCGATTTCTGCGTGGTGCTCGACGCGTGCGGGGTGGACCCGGCGCCCCGGGCCGAGATGGTCGCGGGCGCAATCGAGGCATTCGATTGCTTCGAGGTGTGGTTCGCCTAGCCGCAGCAGTGCTGGGTTCGGTAGCCGGCGCTTCCAGAAGCGCAATTTGCGGGCGTGGTCGCCCTTCGTCCGCTCGGCTTGACACTAAGGGTGACCTGTTGTTCCAAGGCGTGCTTTCCCATGTTGTCGAGAATGCGCAAGTTGCGGCGCTGGACATCACCGATGGCGGGGAGACGGCACGAATGCCGGAGATGCGTGAGAACGTACGTGCGCCGGTCGATCGCAGGCGCCGGGCGTTGGAATACCTGATCTGGAGCTTGACCTTGGGGCAGGGTGCGTCATGATTTGGACCATCGCCGTGGCCGCCCTATCAGCCATTGTGCTGGCCGGGGCCGGCGGGCTCGCGACCGAAATCGGCCCTTGGTACCGGGCGCTGCGCAAACCTTCCTGGCAACCGCCGGATTGGGCTTTCGGGCCGGCTTGGACGTTGATCCTCGGCATGGCGGCCTGGTCTGGCGCGTTGGCGTGGACCGCCGCGCCGGATGCGGCTGGGCATGTCCGCGTCGTTGCGCTGTTTGCGACCAACGCGCTATTCCACTTCCTCTGGAGCCCGCTGTTCTTCCGCCTGAAGCGGCCGGATTGGGCACTGGTCGAAGTGGTGTTCCTATGGTCCTCATGCCTTGCGCTGATCATCGGCCTGGCCGAGTTCTCCACCACAGCCAGCCTGTTGATCGTACCCTACATTCTATGGGTCAGCTTCGCGTCGTGGCTCAACCTGGCGATCGTCCGGTTGAACCGGCCTTTCGGCTAGCGGCAGCTCCGCGGGCGAATTCGTCCAGGCCGGGTCGGGTTCTATGATGTCGAGCAGGGTGAGGTCGGCGATGGGCCGGCCGGTTTCGTCGTACGAGATGACGTCGACGAAGCGTTCACCGAACCGGATGGCATCGGGGCCGTAGCCTTTCACATCGTGGACCTGTACCCCGAGCGACTGGTCCCGTGCCTCGAACGACAAGAACAGCCGCACGTCCTCACGGGCGAGACGTTCGGCGTCGTAGCTGTGCAACGGACTGCTCGCGTCGATGGGATGCATCAACGTCCAGGTCATCATGAACATCTGCATCTCGGCCCGGACCAGCGGCAGCTCGTATGTCCGCCGGAATAGCTGTCCCTCACTCGTGCGCTCGCTGAGCAGGGCGCTGAGCTTGGCCGACATATGCGTCAGCATGGTCGTCCGGCCATTGCCGAGACGCAGCATCAGCGTGGGTATGCCGTTACGCAGCGCCACCACGGCGCGGGTCGAGTAGAGGATCCTTGATTTCGGCCGCGAGAAGCGGACGAACAACAATCCCGTCAGGACGGCGGTGAGGGCCATGCCGCTGAAGATCTCGAGCGCCGAGACGATATGGCCGTAGGGCGTGGCCGGAGACATGGTGCCGTAGCCGACGGTCGCCAGTGTCTCCAGGCTGAAGAAGAAAGCATCGGCGAGCGAGCCGGGCCTGGCGTTGGCGACGGACCCCGGCTGCGCCAGATACAAGATTGCGAACAGCAGGTTGACCGTGATCTCGATCGCCAAGGCGACGAGCGTGAACGCCGGCCACGATAAGGTGAGCGCAACGTAATACGGGTCGCGCAGGTCGAAGCGGGTCGCGCCCCGCTTCGAGACCTCGAATGCGCCAACCTGGACACGGCGAAGGCTGGCGCTGCGCTGCGGCCGGTTCAGCCGGGCTGCTTGGCGTCGCCGGCCGGCAACGGCTCGGGCGTCGCCGCCAAGGTCCGTAGGTAGGCGATCACGTCGGCCCGCACCTTGGCATTGCTGATGCCGGCGAAGCTCATCTTGGTGCCTGGCGCATAGGCGCTGGGCTTGAGCAGCCACTTGTCCAGCTCCGCATAGGTCCACGGACCGTCCTTGCCCTTCAACGCTGCAGAGTAGGCATAGCCCTCCATGTGGCCATGCGGCGCGCCCACGACGCCATACAGGTTCGGACCCAGGCCAGCCTTGCCGCCTTCGTTGAAGCTATGGCAGGCGACGCAGCCAAGCTTGGTCGTGTCGGACTTGCCCGCGCCCGCGTCGGCGGAGGCAAGCAGCGCCGTGATGTCGCCATCGCCAGTCGGTGCAGCCGCGGCCGCCGTCGCCGCGGCCGGGTTCGAGGACGAGGTATCCGCGACCGACTTTGCGACGGCTCCGGGGGCGGCGGCCGCAACGGGTCCGGCAGGGGCAGCGCCGGCAGCGTTGGCCTGCTTTGCCGGAGCTTCCGGCAACGGCACCGGCTCCTTCGCCAGGCTATGCAGGTAGTCGATCACGTCGGCCCGCTTCTTGGGATCGGAGATGCCGGCATAGCTCATCTTGGTGCCGGGCGCGTAGGCGCTCGGCTTCTTCAGCCACTCATTCAGCTCGGCGTAGGTCCAGGGGCCTTCCTTGCTCTTGAGCGCGGTAGAATAGGCATAGCCCTCCATGTGGCCGTGCGGGCCACCCACCACGCCATATAGGTTCGGCCCGACGCCAGCCTTGCCGCCCTCGTTGAAGCTATGGCACGCAACGCAGCCGAGGCTCTTGACCCCGGCCTCACCGCGGCCGACGTCGGCAGATGCGAGCAGCGCCGCGATCGGCGGCTCGGCCTCGGCTGGCGCAGCGGCGGCGGTCTGTTCGCTCGGCAGGTCGATCTTGATGGCGGTGCCCTTGAGCTCCTTGGGATGCACCAGCGCGTCGCTGATCAGCCCGGCGCCCATGAAGGCGATCCCGGCCATCAGGAACGCGGCAACCGCCTTGTTGATCTCCATGCTGTCCATACGCGACCCCTGTCCCTCTTAGAAACCAGCCCCATGGAACGGGTCGCACATGCAAGCCTCGATCGCAAGCCGCCCCCTGCGCCGTCCCAGCTCAGCTCACTATGATGGGGAAGGTTTGGAGGGCATCAAGCCTGCCGAACCAAGTCTGGCGGATCGAGATCCGGCGCAAAAAAACGGGGCGCGGCCGCGATGGCCGTGCCCCGGACTTCACCAAGCCTTTACCGCTACTGCGGTAGGACCTGCGCCTCCGCCGGATGCCACTCGGCGTTGATCGGATTGAGCCCAGCCTGCGCCCCCGGCTGCTTCAACTCCGGGAAGTCCTTTACCATGCTGACGCCATACAGCGGCTTATAGACGCCCTGGTGGCAGGTCGCGCAGGCGAGCTTCGGCGAGTCGCCGGTCGGACCCAGCCGGTTCGCCGGCCACGCATTGGCGAGCTGCTTCAAATAGCTCGCATTAAGGTCCCGGGTCATCTGGATGCCGTGCCACGCCGAAACCTTGGCCGGGCTGCTCTGCGACCAATCGCTGAACGCCCGGCTGTTATGGCAATACGTGCAGTTCACCCCCAGCGAATTGCCGAAGTAGTTCATCAGCGCGAACGTCCACTCCGCCTCCTTGATGGAGTGCCGGTTTTCGCCGGGCAACGCGTCCTCGCCCTGCACCCGGATCGAATGGTCGCCCTCCAGGAACGGCGTGAACGGGTCATATGGCAGCGACGCATCTCCGACCGAGCCGGACGCGTAGTTCTTGCCGGCCGACGCCATGAAGATTCCGTTGGACCTCGTCGGACCGGGGTCGTTGAACCAGATGTTGTTCGGCACCGGGTTGCCGCGGTGGCACGTGTAGCAGGTCACCCCCGTCTGCTGCACATGCGGCTGCCAGTCCGCATTGATGTGCTGCGTCATCTGGATCATCCGCCGGGCGACGACCTTGGTATACAGGTTGTCCTCCGCCATGTTGGCGGTGTTGTGGCAATAGGCGCAGCCCTGCTTCGGCGCCACCCAGCTGGTGAGCGAAACCATGAGCCGGGTGAATTGCCCGACACTCAGGTCGCCCAGCACCTGCACGTTCTTATAGACCGCCGCCGACTTCGGCCCGGCCGCGGGAACGTTCGGCAGCGACGCCGGCACCTTGTTCTCGGCCAGGTACCCGGCGATCTGCTTCTCGTTGTAGTTCACCTGCATCGCGGTGCCGCGATAGCCGCGCTGCACAACCTCCAGCGGCGGCGCTTGGAATTTCGAGATCATCGCAATCCCGAGCAGGGTGGCGACGACCGCGCCGACCACCCCGAGTCCTAGTTTAATCCCTGGGATCATTTGACCCCTCCCTGTGTGAGCGCCGGGTCAACCACCTGGCCCCACACGGCAGGATAGTGCGGCGCTATCCCATGCTTTACCCCCCAGAGAAACCAATTGTCCACAACTGTTCCGGTCAGCAGGATGCCGATGCCGCCCGTCAGCGGGCAGAGCACGGCGAACCACCACGCCCAGCGGTGGATGCTCTCGGCCGTGGCCGCCCAGCCCATCGTCCAGCGCCAGAACAGCGTCCCGCGCTCGAATGCGGTGCCGCGGTCGATGATCTGCTCCAACTCGCGCTCAGCGCCGAAGCGGCTGATGGCGAGCACGGTCGCGCCGTGCATGGCGAACAGCAGGGTCGAGCCATACAGGAACACGATCGAGAGCATGTGGAACGGGTTGTAGAACAGGTTGCCGTAGCGGAGCGAGAACGCCGCGGTCCAGTCGAGGTGAGGGAAGATGCCGAACGGGACCGCCTCGCTCCAGCTTCCCATCAGCAGAGGCCGGATGAAGCCGAGCACGAGGTAAAGCCAGATGGCCGCTGCGAAGGCCCACGCCACGTGGGTGCCCATGCCGAGCGCCCGGGCGCGCTGATAGACCCGCACCCACCACAGCAGGATGGACGCCGTGAGGAAGAACCCGGCCATCAGCCACCAGCCGCCCTGCTGCAATGGCGGAAAGCGCAGGCCATAGCTCGGCGCCGGCGGCTCGAGCGCCAGCCAGAACAGTTGGCGCACAAACTGCACCGGGCTCCAGTTCACCGAGGCCCACATGTTGAGGCCGATGATCTCGAAGGCGATGAAGCCGCAAATCAGCGAGGCAACGCCGAGCACGCCGAGGTAGAGCGGGCCAACCTGGGCGTCGCCCAGCACGCCAAACAGGTGGATGTAGAACGGCTTGCCGGACCGGGTCCACGAGGTCCCGGTGACGGGCACCCCGGCGTAAACCGGACCGCGCACCTGCACGCGGGTGAACAGGTTTTGGTATTCAGCCATGATTGCACGCCCCTCCTTATTTCCAAATCGGCAAGTTCAGCCACCAGCCCCACCACTCAGGCCAGCCGCGGGTCCAGAAGGGTCCGCTGATGATGATGCACACGGCGCTCCAGAAGCCGGCCGACAGGGCGAGGAACAGACCCAGCCGATGGATGCCGAGCGTGCCGATCGACCAGCCGATGGTGTCGCGGAAGAAGGTGTTCTCGTGCTCGGCGGTCTTGACGGATTGGCCCTTGGGTGGGTTCGCCGCTGACAATACCAATGCGCCGTGCAGTGACAGTGCCAAGGTTGTCGTGAAGAAGAAGGTCACCGCCAGCATGTGCGCCGGGTTATAGTGGAAGTGCAGGTATTGGTATCCGGTATTGGAAACCCAGTCCAAGTGGCTGATGATGCCGTATGGGAAGCCGTGGCCCCACGCACCCATCAGTATAGGCCGGATGACTACTAGTGAAACATAGGCGAAGATTGCGACGCCGAAGGCGAACGGCACATGGTACCCCATGCCGAGCTTCCGCGAGATCTCGACCTGGCGCAGCATCCACGACACGAAAGCGCCAATTGCGCAGATCGTGATGACCTGCCACAGCCCGCCCTCCTTCAGTGGCGCGAAGCCCAGGCCATAGCTGAGGTCTGGCGGGGCGATGTTGATGCGCCAGATGTTCCAGTCGCCCCCCAGCGCCGCGCCGTAGATGATCAGCGCGGTCCCCAGTGCCGAGAAGAATATCGACGTGACGCCAAAGAAGCCGACGTAGAATGGGCCGAGCCAGAAGTCGAACAAGTCGCCGCCGACCAGGGTCCCGCCGCGGACGCGGTACTTCTCTTCAAACGTGAGCATCGCCATGGTGGGAATCCTTGGCCTATTTGGGCGGTGGACTGCGCCGGGCTTACGGCTCGGCGCGGCCCACTGCCACGGTTCGAGTTATTTTGGCGCTGCTTGCGGCAGCGGAGCCAGTTGCGACACGCTGCCGCCGCGGACTGGGCCTTCGAGCCAGTTGAACCGGCTCGTGCTGAGCAGGATGAAGTGGATCAACAGGGCCAGCACGAACAGGAACACCGAGAGGGCGACCAGCACGCGACGGGGATCAAAAAGCAGCCAAACACGCCACATAGCCGTTCTCCCCTATGCCAGGAATGATTTTGCGTAAGCCACGCCGTCGAGCAGCGCCTGCCCTGCGTAGCCATTCGGCCCCGGCAGCCACGGACGCCACTGCCAGACCAGGAAGTGCGCGACGATGGCGATCACGGTGAAGACGATGAAGCTCGTCACGAAGATGCTGTGGAACTCACGCGCCTCCGAGTCGGTTAGTCCCGAGCTTGAGCTGGCTCGCATGTTAACATCAGACATAGTTGGAAAACCCTCCATTTTCCGGTGTCACCGCACTCCACCCCTGCGGCGGGGTCTTCGCTGTGGGGCGAACCACAGCCACGCTCCGACGGGCATCGCCCGCCGGGTGTCCGTTGCCGGCGGTCATGCCGCCCGGCCCGCGGCCATTGCGGCCAGCGATTGTTCGACGCGGGCGGCCGTGACCCGGCCCTCGCGCGCCTGTTTGGCGTCCCGCTCCACCCGGTCCCGCGCCCGCTTGGCGGCGGAGATCCGCACCAGGAACGGCTCGGTTTCCACGTATTGGTCGAGCAACGTGACCGCGTTGTCGTCCCACGGGTCCGCGTTCCACTCGCCGGCGCTGACGGGCGTCGGGTCGACGCGGTCCATGTCCGTGCTGAGCGGCAGGATGTGGAACAGCGCGTCGAACAGGGCGTTGCAGAACTCCTGCACGAGGTAGGTCGCGCCGGCATAGCCCATGAACGGCGTTCCGGTGGCGCGGCGTATGACAGCGCCGGGGAACGAGGCCGGGATATACATGCAGCGCGCACCCTGCTCGGCCGCATACATCCGCTCGTTGAACGAGCCATACAGGATGAACGGCGGGGTCTTGCGCATGGCGGCGCGGACGGCGGCGTTGTCGGGCTTGGTGCCCGCGGTGCGGCTGAAGCTGAAGGTGCAGGGGATGCCGAGCTCGCCCTCCATGAAGCCGCGGATGCCGCGGGCGTAGGTGTCGGTCGCGACCACGGCGAAGCTCGCGGTGGCGAAAAAGTCCTGGGTGACGCTGCGCCACAGGTCCCAGATCGGCTTGATCGTGGTGTGCTTCTCGCTCTCGATGAACGGCTCCGGGTCGATGCCCGTGAGCTCGCCGAGCTTGCGCAGGAAGTTGGTCGTGGCGTGCAGGCCGATCGGCGCTTGCAGATACGGACGGTCCAGCTCCTCGCACAGTTGCCGGCCGAACTCGCGATACATGCAGATGTTCACGTCGGCGTTCGGCAGCTTGGGCGCGTCCTCGATGTGCGAGCCGAGCGGGAACACCAGGTTGATCTCGCAGCCGACACCCTCGACAAGGCGGCGGATCTCGGCGAGGTCGGACGGCATGTTGAAGGTGCCGTAGATCGGCCCGATGATGTTGACCCGCG
>CAZZWN010000002.1:44439-46578 GCA_964657765.1 uncultured Acetobacteraceae bacterium | reverse complement strand
GGCCCCAAGCAGCGCAGGGGCGCATCGGACCGCCAGGCGCAGGGGCGCCCGTTGCGCCAATCCAGAAAACATATCAATGACCTCGCTCTTGACACAATGCAGCAATGCCATTTAGGCCGGTGAAGCGCTTTTCCGGAGCAACTGTCGTCGTGGCCAAGGTTGCTCGATTGCAAGACATGGCGTTGGCTCCCGAGCTCTCGATGGCCACGGTTTCACGTTGCAGCAACGGCAGCTCCAATGTTCCGGCGACCCCGGAGCCATGCCGTGTTCGAAGCGGCATCCCGGTCGTGGAAAGCATCAGGAAGTGTGATCTGCCGTTGGAGCTGGTCGCCCGTGGCTCCACCACGCGTCGAGAACCCGGCGCGTCCTGCAACACCGAAACAAGGTGCCTTGGCATGACCATCGTGAACAGACGCGCTTTGCTGGCCGGACTCATCGGCGTGATGACACTCTGCCTGGGGGGCGGCCTGGGGGGCATACCCAGTGCATGGTCGGCGACACCGACCATCGCCATGGTGCAGATCAACCAGCAGGCATTGTTCTTCAATCAGATGCTGCAGGGCGCGCAGGGTGCTGCCAAAAAAGCCGGCGTGACGCTGGACGTGTTCAACGCCAACGACCGGCCGGCCGACCAGAACAATGCGATCGAGACTTATATTCAGCAGAAGGTCGCCGGGATCCTGGTCGACGCGATCGACGTGAATGGGTTGTTGCCGGCCATTCAGGAGGCCGCCGCCGCAGGCATCCCGGTCGTCTCGGTCGATTCGGTGCTGCCGGATAATGGTCCGCAAAAGGCGCAGGTCGGCGTCGACAACAACAAGGCCGGGCAGCTTCTAGCCGATGTGTTCCTGCCCTACGTAAAGTCCTCGATGGGAGGCAAGGTGAAGATCGGCGTCGTCGGGGCACTGAATTCGTTCATCCAGAACCAACGGCAGAAGGCGTTCTTGGACGCCGTCACCGGCCAACCCGGCGTCATTCTCGCCGGCGTGGTCGACGGCCGCAACATCCAGGACAATGCGCTGGCGGTGGCCGAGACGCTGCTGACCGGAAATCCCGACATTACGGCAATCTACGCCACCGGCGAGCCGGCCCTGCTCGGCGCCATCGCGGCGGTCGAGAGCCAGGGCAAGCAGGACACGGTGAAGGTTTTCGGCTGGGACCTGACGGCGCAGGCGATCAAGGGCATGGACGCCGGATACGTCGTCGCCGTCGTGCAGCAGGATCCTGCCGGCATGGCCGCCGCCGGGGTCGACGCGCTGGTCACGCTGAGCAAGGGCGGCACGGTGACGCGGACCATCTCGGTGCCGATCGCAATCGTGACCAAAGGCAACGTCGATCCGTATCGCTCGGTGTTCAAGTAAGCCGCAAGGTCGAAACGATGTCGGCGGCGACTGCCGGGATCGACCGCTCGCTGGTGGAGCAGGCGCCGCTGATGTCGCTGCGCGGCATCGGCAAGACGTTCGGGTCACAGGCGGCGTTGCGCGGCGTCGACCTCGACCTGTTCGGCGGCGAGTGCCTGGGGCTGGTCGGCGACAACGGTGCCGGCAAGTCCACGCTCAGCAAGATCATGTCCGGCGCCTATCTGCCGGACGCCGGGCGAATCCTGATGTCGGGCGCGGAGGTGCGGCTGGATGGCCCGGCCGAGGCGCGGGCGCGGCACATCGAGATGGTCTATCAGGAACTCAGCCTGTGCGACACGATCGACGTCGCGGGCAACCTGTTTCTCGGCCGCGAGATTTCCCGCCGCGGCTTCCTCGATAAACCGGCGATGCGCGACGAGGGGCGGCGAATGCTCGATGCGCTCGGCATCCGCATCCCCAGTATGCGCGCCAAGGTGGCGCGGCTGTCCGGCGGGCAGCGGCAGTCCATCGCCATAGCCCGCGCCGCATCGTTCGCGCCCAACGTGCTGCTGCTGGACGAGCCGACCTCGGCGCTGGCGGTGGCCGAGGTCGAGGCGGTGCTGGCGCTGATCAACCGGGTCAAGGCGCAGGGCGTTGCAGTGGTGCTCGTGACGCACCGGCTGCAGGACCTGTTCCGTGTCTGCGACCGCATCGCCTTCATGTATGAGGGAACCAAGGTGGCGGAACGGCAGATCGGGCAGACCAACCTGGAAGAAGTCGTGCAACTCATCGTTGGCGG
>CAZZWN010000002.1:38266-44339 GCA_964657765.1 uncultured Acetobacteraceae bacterium | reverse complement strand
CGGGGGCATGAGCCGCGCCGCAGCCATCGATGACCGCCGTCCCAGCCGTGCCGACTTCCTGCTGGAGCACGCGCAGGTGCTGTCGATCGCGGCGTTCTTCGTGCTGTGCTGCGTGGTGTTCGCCGCCGTGTCGCCGGTGTTCCTGGCGCCGGGCAACCTGCTGAACCTGCTGCGCCAACTGGCGCCGATGCTGATCGTGGCGGTTGGCATGACCTTCGTCATCACCACCGGCGGCGTCGACCTTTCGGTCGGCTCGACGGTGGCGCTGACCAACGCGCTGGCGGCGATCGCCCTGGCGGACGGACTGCCATGGCCGCTGGTGGTCGTTGCCCTGCTGTTGCTCGGTGCGCTCGTCGGCGCCGTGCAGGGCTGGTTCACCGCCTACCAGAAGATTCCGTCGTTCATCGTCACCTTGGCCGGCCTTTCGATGCTGCGCGGCATCGCGTTGCTGCTGACCCAGGGTTATTCGATCCCGATCTCCGGCGTTCCGGGATTTCTTGTCCTGGGGCGCGGTTGGGTGTTCGGCGTGCCGATCCCGGCGGTGATTGGCCTGGTGATCGCCATCGTCGGCTACGTGACGCTCGGGCAGACCCGTTATGGCCGCCAGGTGGTGGCGGTCGGCGCCAATCCGGAGGCAGCGCGCCGCGTAGGCATGCCGGCGCTGCGCGTCGCGGCCTCGGTGTTCGCGTTGACCGGGGCGGCCTCCGCATGCGCCGGGCTGATCATTGCCGCCCGGCTCGGCTCCGGCTCCTCCAATGCCGCGTTGGGGTTCGAGTTGGACGCCATCGCCGCCGTGGTGCTCGGCGGCACGTCGCTGATGGGCGGCAGCGGCACCATCGTCGGCACCGTGCTGGGTGCGCTGACGATTGCCGTGATCGGCAACGGATTGATCCTCGTGCATACCTCGCCATTCCTCGTGCAGATCGTGACCGGCGCCATCATCCTCGCCGCGATCTGGCTCAACACCCGCGTGTTCGCCCGGCTGACCACGCGCCGCCGCACTGGATGACGGGAAACAGAATGTCCGATCGCTCGTCCGCCCATGTCGGTTCCGGCCAGGTCATGACCGTCTGTGGTCCCATTCCGGCGGCCGACCTCGGCGTCACGCTGATGCACGAGCATTTGCTGAACGATTGCCGCTGCTGGTGGAACAAGCCGAAGGAGCCGTCGCGCTCCCGCCTCGCCTGCGACCCGGTGCATCCCGGCATCATCGGCGAGTTGCGCATGGACCCGTTCGTCAACCTCAGCAACTGCACGCTGGACGACGAGCGGCTGGCCATCGCCGAACTGGCCGACGTGGCGACGCTTGGCGGCCGCACCGTGGTCGATCCGACCTGCCAGGGCATCGGCCGCGATCCGCACGCGTTGCGACGCATCTCCGAGGCGGCGGGATTGAACGTCGTCATGGGCGGCGGCTTCTACCTGCAGGCCTCGCATCCCCAACGGCTGCGCGACATGGGTGCGGCCGACATCGCCGACGAGATCGTGCGCGAGGCGGTCGACGGCGTCGGCGGCAGCGGGATACGGATCGGCCTGATCGGCGAGATCGGCATCTCGTCCGACTTCACGGCGGAGGAGGAGAAGTCGTTGCGCGGCGCCGCCCAGGCCCAGCGCCGCACCGGCCTGCCGCTGATGGTGCATCTGCCGGGATGGTTCCGCGTTGCCCATCGCGTTCTCGATGTGGTGGGCGAGGAAGGCGGCAACCTGCGCCACACGGTGTTGTGCCACATGAACCCATCCGGGGCCGACGTCGAGTATCAGGTGGCGCTGGCCGAGCGCGGCGCGTTCCTCGAATACGACATGATCGGCATGGATTTCTGGTACGGCGACCAGGGCGTGCAATGCCCGTCCGACGAGGACAACGCGCGCGCCGTCATGGGCTTGATCGAGCGTGGCGTGCTCGATCGCGTGCTGCTGTCGCAGGACGTGTTCCTGAAGATGATGCTGACCCGTTACGGCGGCTTTGGCTACGCCTATTTGCAGCGGCATTTCCTGCCGCGTCTGCGCCGCCATGGCGCCACCGTCGCGCAGGTCGACGCGATGATGGTGGCCAACCCGCGCCGCGTCTTCTTTACCGGCTAGGATCATCATGTCACGCACCAAGGTTCTGCTGGTCGGCGAAAGTTGGGTCAGCGCCGCCACGCATTACAAGGGCTTCGACCAGTTCGGCAGCGTCACCTTCCATCGCGGCGCCGACCCGCTGGTGGCGGCGCTGCGCGACAGCGAATTCGAGCTCACCTATATGCCCGCGCACGAGGCCGCCGAGGGCTTTCCGTTCACCCGTGACGGACTGGACGCCTATAAGGCCATCATCCTTTCAGACATCGGCGCCAACACGCTGCTGCTGCCGCCGGCAGTGTGGCTGCACGGCAAGCCGGTGGCGAACCGGCTGAAGCTGATTGGCGAGTGGACCCGCGCCGGCGGCGGCCTCGCGATGATCGGCGGCTACTTCAGCTTCCAGGGCATCGACGGCCGCGCCCGCTGGCGGCGCACCCCGGTCGAGGCGGCATTGCCGGTGACCTGCCTGCCGTACGACGACCGCTTGGAGGTGCCGGAAGGCTTCAAGCCGGAGATCACCGACCCCATGCATCCGATCATGGCCGGGCTCGGGACCGACTGGCCGGTGCTGCTGGGCGCCAACGAGGTGGTATTGCGTGAGCAGGGCGCGCATGTGCTGGCGCGGTTGCCGGAGGACCAAGGCGGCCACCCGCTGCTGGTGACCGGCGAGCATGGCCGAGGCCGTACCCTGGCCTGGACGTCCGACATCGGCCCGCACTGGGCGCCGGACGAGTTCGTGCAGTGGCACGGCTACGCGACGCTGTGGCGCAACGTACTGGCCTGGATGACGAGGGCTGCATGACCGCCGGCCTCTCGCACCGCCTGCGCGCCGCCAACCTCGCCCTATGGGACCAGATGCAGGCGCACCGCTTCGTGCGCGACATTGAGGCCGACTCCCTCCCGCGCGAGGTGTTTGCCCGCTACGTGGTCCACGAACGGGCGTTCGTCGAAACGGCGATCCTGATCTTCGGCCATGCCATGCTCAAGGCGCCCGACTTCACCGCGCGGCGCAGGCTATGTGGCGTGTTGCATGGCCTGAGTGGCGAGCAACTCGACTATTTCGATCGCGTATTCGCCTCGCTCGGCACGGCGCTGCCCGACCCCACAATGAGGCCGCCGCAATCGGTGACGGCGTTCGACCGCTACATGCTCGACGTGGCCGAAACCGGTTCATACCTCGACATCCTTGCCGTCATGCTGGCGGCGGAGTGGATGTATGCGACGTGGTGCAAGCGGGCCTGCCAGCGGCCGATCTCCGACCCTGACATTGCCGACTGGGTGCGCCTGCACGCCGCACCGGAATTTCTCGCGCAGGCGGACTGGCTGAGGAACAACGTCGATGCTGCCGGCACCGGCGTCGACGCCACGATGTTTCAACACTTGTCCGAGCTGTTCGGCACTACCCTGCGGCTTGAGATCGATTTCCACACCGCCCCTTACGAGGTTGCGCCGACATGAGCGCCAAGCCGAACGCATTGGTCGGGTTCGCACTGGCCGAGGCATACCGTGCCCGTGCCTAGGTCATCGGCTGCGGGCAACGTGTATGTATTGGGCAACGCCGGGCTCGACCTGTCGTTGACGCTTGCGCATCTGGTGCTCCCGGGAGAGACCGCAGTCGCATCGGATGGTGTCCGCGCTCCGGGCGGCAAGGGACTTAATCAAGCGGTCACCGCAGCGCGTGCAGGGGCTCGGGTGAGGTTCTGCGCGCCAGTGGGCGATGACGCCGAGGCCGCGTTCGTCGCCCAATCTCTGGCGGCGGAACCATTGGCGGAATTGCGCCTGCTGCGGAAGCCGGGCCCGACGGACATGTCGATCGTCATGGTCGCTCACGACGGCGAGAACAGCATCGTCAGCCTTTGTAAATGCGCCGACATGTTGAGTGACCAGGAGGCCGCTGGCTTCGCGAATGAAACGAGCCCGGCCGATTGGCTGCTGCTGCAAGGCAACCTAACCTCGACGGCCACCCTCGCAGCAATGCAGGCTGCACATGGCCGCGTGATGCTGAATGCTGCACCCTTGCGCTGGCCAGTGGCGCCGATGCTGCCGTTCTGCTCCGTTGTGGTGGTGAATAGGGGAGAGGCCGAGTCAATCACCGGCCTTGCCGATCCTTGCGTTGCGGCAACAAGGATACGCGCGCAGGGCTGCGCGACTGTGGTGGTTACATTGGGTGCCCAGGGTTGCATTTGGACGAGTGCAGAAGGACTTGGCAGCCTTCCCGCTATTGCCGTGCAGCCCGTGGACGCTACCGGGGCAGGCGACACATTTTGCGGTGTTTTGGTAGCACGCTTGGCTTCTGGCATGCACCTGAGAGACGCGATCAATGCCGCGCAAAAAGCCGCAGCATTGTCCGTGACACGCCTTGGTGCCTACCTGGCGCTGCCCGTTGAGGCCGAACTGAGGATTTAGCCCATACTACTTACGGCACCGATGATGTCAGCACCCTGATGACTTCGTTGCACGGATCCGCATGGTGGTGCCGGGAGCCGGTCCGGCGTAGGAGGTTCTACCCTCATCTCGGACATCGATTTTGCCTTTCGAGCTGAACCAAGACCGGCGCCTTCATATTCCCAAGTAGAAGGAGGAGTTCCGGTAGATGCCGTAATGGTCCTGCAATGGGGCTGACGTTCCGAGCGGGTCTCTTCCAGAGTGATGGCACCATGCGGACCCGAGCGGTTCGGGTCGGTCCATCAGGAGGGCGGTCATGGAACACCATGTTGGGATTGACGTATCGCTGGAGCTGAGCAGCCTTTGCGTGCTGGACGCGACGGGGAAGGTCATCCGGGATGCTAAGGTCGCGAGCGAACCGGAGGCGCTGGTTGCGTTCCTGCACGGCCTCGGTGTGACGATCGTCCGCGTCGGCCTGGAGGCTGGGCCGCTGTCGCAGTGACTCTACGACGGGCTGCAGGCAGCGGGCTTCGAGGCGGTGTTGCTCGAGACACGCCACGTCAAGGCGGCGCTTTCGGCCATGGCAATCAAGACCGACCGCCGCGATGCGCGTGGGATCGCGCAGTTGCTGCGCATGGGTTGGTATCGATCGGTGCACCGCAAGTCGGTTCCGTCGCAGGAGGTGCGTGCGCATCTGGCCGCCCGCAAGCAGCTGCAGATCAAGGCTATGGACCTGAAGCAGACCCTACGTGGGTTGCTGCGCGGCTTCGGGCTCAAGGTTGGCGACGTGAGCCGCGGCAGGCTGGCGGCGCGCATCCGCGAGCTGGTGAGCGGGCACGCCATGCTGGAACGGATCGCGGAGCCGATGCCAACAGCGCGCGATGCGCTATGGTGCGAGTTCGCCAAGCTGCATCGCGAGGTCCTGGCGATCGTCAAGGAGGACCAGGTCTGCCGACGATTGATGACGGTGCCGGGTGTCGGCGCCGTTGTGTCATTGACCTATCGTGCTGGCGTGGACGACCCCGGACGGTTCGCCAAATCCAAGTCGGTGGGCGCCTTCTTCGGCTTGACGCCATCGCTCTTGCGATCCGTCTGCGAAGCAGCCGGCGGTGGAGCCGCCAGAGGAGCGCTACCGATCCGGCGAGAAGGACGTCACCGGTGCGATCACCAAAGTCGGCGACGCTGGCGTGCGAACCGCCCTGCACGACGCCGCCAACGCGCTGCTGACACGCGTCACCAAGTTCAGCACGCTCAAGCGCTGGGCGATGGACGTGGCCAAGCGGCGGGGTATGCGAAGGTGGCGCTGGCGCGCAAGCTGGCCACCGTGCTGCACCGAATCTGGGCGGACGGAACGGAGTTCGTCCGGGGCAAGGACCCGGCCGCGGTAGCCGCCGCATAACGCCAATGAGGCAAACGGTTCGGAGCGGGCCGAGGCGGCTCAGCTCCCACGAGGTCCCGTCGCCGGGACGCGGAGATGGTGAGGCAGGTTCCGTTGCAGTGGCCGGGAGCGATCCCGAGACTACGTCCGGTAGATGGCTCCGCCACTCCCTCTGACAGCACGAAGTGGCGGCCCTCCGCCGACCACGGACAGAAGCACGAAACCGGAGATCGGATGCACTCTGAGCTTGAC
>CAZZWN010000002.1:13698-38166 GCA_964657765.1 uncultured Acetobacteraceae bacterium | reverse complement strand
GCCCCCAGCGCCGCTTGGAGTCCCGGTTCAGCGCGCGCGTCAGGTCGACGCCGAAGCCGATGCTGGCGACGTTGGAGAATGGACGGCCGTTCGCCTCGCCGAGATCGATGCGGTGCGTCGTCCCCGTCGCTACGACCTGCGCCGCCGCATTGGCGCCCTGCCGGCTGCGTGCGTCGACGATCAGAAGCGCCGGCCAAGTCAGGGCGCGGCCTTTCGCCCGAGAGTGCCGCTCGCCCGCTTCCGCCGCCCGGCAAGCTGGTTCAACAGCTCGACCAAAGCGGAAAACCCGATGGCGGCATAGATGTAGCCCTTGGGCACATGCGCGCCGAACCCGTCCGCGATCAGCACCATGCCGATCATCAGCAGGAAGCTGAGCGCCAGCATCTTAACCGTCGGGCTGCGGTTTACGAACGCGGACACCGGGGCGGCGGCGGCCATCATCACGACGATGGAGATCACCACCGCGGCGACCATGATCGAGAGCTGGCTCGCCATGCCGACGGCGGTGATGACACTGTCGAGCGAGAACACGATGTCGAGCAGCGCGATCTGCACGATCGTGCCGCCGAAGCTGGCGTGTCGCAGTGCGCCGCCGCTGTCGTGCGCGGCCTCGCCCTCGATGCGGACATGGATTTCCTGGGTCCCCTTATAGACCAGGAACAGCCCACCCCCGATCAGGATCAGGTCGCGCCAGGAGAAGCCGTGCCCGGCCACATCGAACAGGGGCGCGGTGAGCCCCATGATCCAGGTGATGGCGCTGAGCAGCACGAGACGCATGACCAGCGCGAGCGCCAAGCCGATCTGTCGCGCCCGCGCCTGCTGCGCCGCAGGGAGCCGGGCCGCCAGGATGGAGAGGAAGATCAGGTTGTCGATGCCGAGAACGATCTCGAGCAGCGTCAGGGTCAGCAGGCTGGCCCAGACCTGGGGAGAGGTCAGCCACTCCATCACGGCCGCCCTCGCGCCGTCCCGCGCCGCCGGTCATACCACGCCTGGATGGTGCCGAGTGCCCGCATCGTCGGCCGCCGCAGCACCGGGAAGTCCTCGGCCAGCAGCAAGGCGCCGAACGGCAGCATCCAGAAGCCAAGAATCGGCAGGAAACCGAGCAACCCGCCGATGATCAGCACCGACGCGGCCGGTATGCGCACCCATTGGGTCTCTGGCCGCCTCATCCAGGCAAACATTCGACCGATCGGCGAGGGCAGGCCAGACAGCAGCCGCTCCAACGGAGCGCTGTCTTCGTTACGAATATGGCCTGAATTACTGTTGCTTGGATCCGGCATCGGCTACCCCTTTCGTTTCACGCCGCGTGCGCGCCGGGGAGGGGTGGAGTCTTGGTATCGGTCCGTGAGTGCGGCCCTGCATCCCGACCATGCCCAAATCAACCAGCGTGGCACGCGGTGATCCGACATCGCGAGGTTGGCTGGCAATGCCAGCGTCCTCACCAGAGGGGCCCGGATCTGTTATGACCCTCAATTGGTTTTTGCGCGCTCCACATCAAGGGTGTCGTCGACCGCAAACGCTTGCTGGCTGGACCGCGATCATGTCGATTGGCCGCTCGCCCCGATGCAGTCCGGCCCTCGGGACGACAGGCTATTTTGCGGGTGACGTCGGCGAGATAACCGGCATGCTGCCGTTGGCAGGCGGCGATATGACGGGCATCGAGCTGCCCATCGACGGTGGCCGGTAGATCGGCATGGGCGAGGCGACGGTACGATTACTCAGCGCGCGGGCGCCGGCTTCGTGCTTCTCGTCTATTTCCAGGAAACGCGCGACGAAGCTGCGGATCTCCGGATCGGTCGTGCGGCTCGCCTCGGCGCGGAAGGTGCGGATGTCCTTGCCATTGATACGCCGTGCCTCCCGGATGAAAGCGGTGTCGAATGCGTCGCCGTGCACCCGGGTCAACCGGTCGAGCTGCTGCTTGCTGGCAGGCGTCATGCCCGACGGCAGGGCGACTTGCTTGGATTGCGCCAGGTCGCGCAGGGCTTGGTTATATCTCTCATGGTCGTTGACCAGCGTTGCGGCATAGGCGCGCACCTCTGGGCGGGTTGCGCGCGTTTGCGCCAACTGCGCGATCGCCAGCTCATAGGCGCTGCCCTGCGCCTCGCTGCGCAGGAATGCCTGATCGAACGATGCCGCTGCCATCACCTGAACACTCGCAAGCATCAGCATTATGCCCGCCGCTAAGACCTTCAGCATGTAAAGAACTCCTGTTCGACGGATAGACTGGCCCAGCGGCCCCGTGCGGTCCAGTCAGGGATGTGCACCGTCCCTCGTCCCACCAGCCGTGACCCGCAACGACCCCGGCAGGCCGAAGGGCCGCCTGACTGACCATCTGGCAATAGGCTACGCGGGCCAGCATGGTAGCGGCATCGTAACGGACTGCGCAGGGCTAGCTGCTAGCCGGCAGCATCCGGATGGCATCGCGGCGATTTACTCCGGCTACCCCGTCAGCCCTGCCAGTTGCTGACGGATCTGCATCGAAAATGCACTACAGCGATCAGGGCAGGAAAGCGCTCGCCGGCACAAGGCGGCTGCGCTGCAGGAAGCGCCGGGTGAGCAGAACGGCGACGACCAACAAGCTCACGGCCAGACCCCACCATGCGCCGGCAGCGCCCCAGCCGGCCCACATCGTGAGCACCCAGGCCGCGGGAAAGCCCACGCCCCAATAGCCCACCGCCGCCAGCAGAAACGGTCCCCGCGTGTCACCCAGCCCACGTAATGCGCCGCCTGCCACTGATTGTACGCCATCCGCCACCTGGAACACGATGGCGACGTTGATCAGGCCGAGAGTGATGCCGATCGTCGCAGCGTTGCCCGGCAGCGCCGGGTCGAGATACAGGCCCACGACCGCACCCGGCGCCAGCAGCAACAGCAGCGCCGACGCACCCTCGAACGCGCCGCCCAGGCCGATCGCCACCAAGCCGGCCCGGCGCGCACCCTGGGCATCGCCAGCACCAATTCGATGGCCGACCCGGACGTTGGCGGCCTGCGCAATGGCGAGCGGGATCATAAACGAGACCGACACGATGCTCAGCGCCACCTGCTGCGCCGCCAGCGGAATGGGACCCTCCAGTCCGATCAGCAGCCCGATCGCGAAGAACAGCCCAACCTCGACCGCGAATGTAGCGCTGACTGGAATGCCGAGCCGCAGCATGGCGCCCATCACGTCGAGGCGCGGACGATGCCACGCCACAAACTGCCGCAACGCCGGACGGCCGTGCACCAGGAGCAGCAGGCTCAGCGCCGCCATCGACACCGCGATCACCTCGGCCAGAGCCGGGCCGCGCAGGCCCAGCGCCGGCAGGCCCCATGCGCCATGGATCAGGCCGTAGCACAGCACGCCATTGATCAGGCTCGTCGTGAGCGACACCCATAGGATCATGCCGCCCTGGCCGACAGCCGGAAGGAAGGCGCGCATCATGCCGATGGCCAGCAGCGCGCCGGGCACGCCCCAGCGCAGCGCATTCATATAAATGCCGGCATCGCGCGCCAGCTCCACAGGCTCGCCGAACGCCAGCAGCAACGGCTCGGTCACGCTGAACAGCGCAAAGGCCGGGACGACCAGCAGGAGACCAAGCAGCATGCCCGTCCAATAAAGCGCCGGAACCTGTTCGTCGTGCCGGGCGCCGCGGGCCTGCGAGACCAGGACGCTGACGGACGTCAAGACGCCCTGCAGCGCGACGGCCACGGTGACGAAAAGGCTATTTGCCAGCCCGCCAGCCGCCAATGCGTCGCCGCCCAAGGTGCCCAGCAACACGGTGTCGGTGATGCCCATCGCCATCTGTGCCAGTTGCGCGACCGCCAGCGGCCCGGCCAGGCGCATCGTCTCGATGGCATGGCGAACGACGCCCTGGGCGCGCACGGGAGGCAGGCGGCCGGTGCCGTCCAAAACGAGGTTTCCTTGCTGGGTTGCCCCGGATCGGGGCGCTACGACGCCTTATACCCACGCCCCGGGCGTCCTACCAGACGAGGCCCCGGGCGTGCTACCAGAACAACGTGCCGGGCCCGCCCTTGAAGGGACCGACCAGCTCCGACGTGATCCAGCCGCCATAGAAGCCGCCCTCTTGCGGCACGACGCGCTCCTCGTCGACAAAGCACGCGTCCATGACCCCGGCGTATACGGCCACGTGGTCACGAATGGCGGCAAAAGCCGGCGTAGGGTCCGGGTAGCCCCAAGCCGCATCGGCGGCGGTCCGGCCGGCGGCATGCACGCTGTAATATCGCGCGGATCCCTTCCACTCGCAAAAGCTGCTGCGTGCCGTGGAAACGAGGGCGCCGGGGATGAAGGCCGCGATCGGCAGGTAGAACCCTGGCGGATGGAATGTCTCCAGCACCCGCCACGCAGCGTCAGTGTCAACGATCGTCTGGCCGGCGAACACAATCCGCACGCGGCGATGCGCCGGCTCGAGCCGTGGCGGGCGCGGATACTCGGCGACGACTTCCTGAACGCGCTGCAACGGCCGCCTCCTTGCGAACTGCCTGGCATATTGCGCCGCTGACCGGGGTTGCTAGGGCCATGGGCGCCGCATAGCTTGCCGGGCGTGACATGGCCCCAAGCAAAGCCGCTCCAAAGTCCGTGCAGGAGAACGCAATGCATACCCAAGTCGGCATCGTCGGCGCCGGGCCGTCCGGGCTCATGCTGTCCCCTCTGCTGCACCGCGCCGGCATCGATAGCGTCGTCGTCGAGAGCCGTTCCCGCGCCGCGATCGAGGCCACCATACGCGCCGGCGTGCTGGAGCAGGGCACCATCGACCTCATGGTCCAGACCGGCGTTGGCGAGCGCCTTATGCAGGAGGGCTTCCGGCACCAAGGCTTCGAGCTGCGCGTCGACGGCCACGGCCACCGCATCGATCTGCATGAGCTCACCGACGGCAAGAGCGTGATGGTTTATGCCCACGATGAACTGATCTACGCCCGGCACGACCGCGGCTTCGCCCTGATCAGCACCCGCTCCGAGACCGTCCAGCGCATGTATTTCCAATGCGACCCCAACGACCGCGTCGACAACTGGTCCGACGACCGCATCTGGAACGAGCTGCAGAGCCGCGTCACCGGCGATGGCTTCCGGCTCAAGGAGGGTGAGATCTTCCAGCGCAACATCGTGCCGATGCGCTCGTTCGTGTGCGAGCCGATGCAGCATGGCAAGATGTTCATCGCCGGCGACGCCGCCCATACCGTGCCGCCGACCGGGGCCAAAGGGCTGAACCTCGCCATCGCCGATGTGGCCGTGCTGGCGCCGGCGATGGTGGACCACTTCCGGCGCAACGACTCGGAAGGGTTGGGGGCATACTCGGCGACCGCGATGCGCCGGGTGTGGCGCGCGCAGCACTTTTCCTGGTGGTTCACCTCGATGAGGCATCGGCAGGACGGCACGAGCGAGTTCGACGCGCGCCGGCAGCGGGCGGAGCTCGACATGATCCTGCAGTCCCGGACGGCGGCAAAGGTGCTGGCGGAAAACTACGCCGGCCTGCCGATGGCCGACCAGTCCACGCAATCCTTGAACTAGGGCAGCATCCCATGCCGGTTTACGCTCTCGACAGTCACGTGCCCGAACTGCCGGAGGCCGGGCATTACTGGATCGCGCCCGACGCGCAGGTGATCGGCCGCGTGCGCCTGGCACCCGACGTGGGCATCTGGTTCGGCGCGGTGCTGCGCGGCGACAACGAGCAGATCGACATCGGCACGCGCAGCAACATCCAGGAGGGCGCGATGCTGCACACCGACGTGGGTTTTCCGCTGACGGTCGGCGTCGATGTGACGGTCGGCCACCACGCTATCCTGCATGGCTGCACGGTCGGCGACGGTTCGCTGATCGGCATGGGCGCGACCCTGCTCAACGGTGCGCGGATCGGCGAGGGCTGCCTGGTCGGCGCCAACGCGCTGGTGACCGAGGGCAAGACGTTTCCGGATTTTTCCCTGATCGTCGGCTCACCGGCGAAGGCGATACGGACGCTCGACCCGGCCGCGATCGAGAAGCTCCGTGCCTCGGCCGCAAGCTACGTGGCGAACTGGCGGCGATACAGTGCCGGACTGCGCCGCGTGGACGCCTCAGCGCCGGCGTGACGGCTTTGGTGACCCGCTGCTGCTTGGCGTTCCTCGCGGCGCTTGCGTTTGCGCCCCCCGCCCGCGCCGATGACGGACCCGCCTATGGCGCCGAGCTGGAGGGGTTCCCCTATCCGTTTCCCATCCTGCATCATCGGTTCGCCTCGCAGGGCCAGCCGCTCGATATGGCCTATATCGACGTGCGTCCCGACATCCCGAACGGGCGCGTTGCGGTCCTCCTGCACGGCAAGAATTTCTGCGCAGCGACCTGGGAGGGCACGATCACAACCCTGCGCCAGGCCGGTTACCGCGTCATCGCGCCGGACCAGATCGGCTTCTGCAAGTCCACCAAGCCGGAGCGCTATCAATTCAGCTTCCAGCAACTCGCCGCCAACACCCACGCGCTGCTGGCGGAGCTCGGCGTATCCCGCGCGACGGTGATCGGCCATTCCACCGGCGGCATGCTCGGCATCCGCTACGCGCTGATGTATCCCGGCGAGGTCGGGCAGCTCGTGCTGGTGGACCCGATCGGCCTTGAGGACTGGAAGGCCAAGGGCGTGCCCTGGCAAGGCGTCGACGACTGGAACCGGCGGGAGCGGGCCACGACGGCCGACCGTATCCGGGAGTACGAGCGCAACACCTACTACGCCGGGACATGGCGGCCAGAGTATGAGCCTTGGGTGCAGATGCTGGCGGGAATGTATCGCGGCGCCGGGCACGACCGCGTCGCTTGGGACTCTGCCCTGCTCTACGACATGATCTTCACGCAGCCCGTCGTCTATGAGCTGGGCCGGCTCGCGGTCCCGGTGCTGCTGATGATCGGCGACAAGGACACGACCGCGATCGGCAAGGACCTCGCGCCACCGTCCGTTCAGGCCACCCTGGGCGACTATCCCGCACTTGGAAAGGCGGCGGCGGCGGCGATCCCCGGCGCCCGGCTCGTGGAGTTCCCCGACCTCGGGCACGCGCCGCAAATCCAGGCACCCGACCGATTCCACAAGGCGTTGCTGGATGGGCTGTTGCCGCCATGACGGCGCCCGGCCCCATCCATGCTTTCCTGTGCGGGACTGGCCGCGACGGGCGCGGACGCCTGCTGAACGACGTTCTCGCGTTCGACGACACGCGGATCGAGGCGGTGCACGACTTTATCCAGTGGCTGTTCCCGCTGGCGGAACCGAGCCGCGCCGTGCCCGGCGCACCGGTGCTGACGCCCACAGAGGCGGCCGCGATCCGCGACGACCCGCAGGCGCGCGCTGGCCTCCAGGCGGGCCTGGAGCGCATGACACGTTTCTATGCCGATACCGAGGGATGGCTGACCGGGTTCGACCACAACCACCTGCGGATCACCCGTATCATCGCCGCAACACGGGACCTGCTCGGACCCATGCCCGCGACGGCGTTCCATGCTGGGATCGTGGCACGCAATGCCGCGGCCGGCGCTCCTGTCAACCGCGCCAGCCTGCGCTATTGGCAGCAAGCATTGGGCTGACGCCGGGCAATGTTAGGTTGGCGCTTCTTCCGCAAACTGCTGCGCGGCCTGTAATACATGCCCCGCGTGAGAACCTGATCAGCCGTCGGCTTTAACAACCCCCCAGTCGTCAACCTTACAACGCACTCGGTTCCCGCCTCGGCTCTGCGACGCCCTGGTTCCAGCCCTGGATGGCGGCCCAGTCCTGTTCCAATCCCACGAAGCGGTCCAGCGACAGCGAGGACAAATCCGCAAAGCTGCACGCACCGTCCATCACAAGCTGCTGCACGGCGTGCCCGGTGGCAGGCGACAGCCCGAAGCCGATGCTCGACAGGCTGACGACCACCACGTTGTCCGGCGCGCGCAGCCGCTCGATCACCGGGCGTCCGTCCGGCGTGTTCTCGATGATGCCCGCCCAGCTCCGGATCACCCGGGCGTGGGCGGCGCGGGGGAACAGTTCGGCCAGGCGCGCCGCGATGTGCAGCGCCAATGGGGTGCTGGACCGTGGCGGCGGATCGTCGCCCTCCTGCAGCCACTCGTGCGGGCCGCCGCCATAGGCCAGGTTGCCGCGCAGGGTCTGCCGGCCATACAGGCCGTTGCCGTCCACCCCGCCCAGCGGCATGAGCGGCAGCGGCTCGGTCACGACCATCTCGGCCCGGGCTGCCATCATCGGCACATGAACGTCCATCATCCGGGCCAGCCGCGCCGTGCCTGGACCTGCGGCCAACACCAGGTGGTCGCAGGCAAAGCTGCCCCGGCTGGTCAGGACCTCGCGCACCTGGCCGCCATGCGCCTCGAAGCCCAGCACCTCCGTATGCTGCATCAGCCGCCCGCCATGATCCTGCAGCGCCCAGGCGTAGCCCTGCACCGTGCGGTGCGGGTTGGCGTGGCCGCCGAACCGGTAGTGGTAGCCGCCGACCGCGCCGTTGCCCACCAGCGGCACCGCAGCCCGCAACCCGGCCGCGTCCAGCACGTCGGACTGGAAGCCCTGCCGCTGCGCATTGGCGACGGCGCGGCCATACAGCAGCATCTGCCGCGCATCGAAGGCAACGCGGATGCGGCCGGGCTGGAACTCGGTCGGGTAGCCCAGCAGCTCGTCCATCTGCGGCCACAACCGCTGCTCCTCGGCGAATAGCGGGCTGAAATGATGGGTGCAGCCGCCGCCGTTGCGCCCGGATGCCTCCCAGCCCGCGATGCCGCGGTCCAGCACCAGCACATCCACCCCCGCGCGCGCCAGCCACCACGCGGCCGACAGGCCGGAGGCGCCGGCGCCGACGACGATGACCGACGCTCCGTTCGCTGTGCCACTCATTCGCTGGCGGCCTCCTGGTCCAACGGCCGGCCCGCGGCGGTGTAGGACGGGGCCACTTCCCAATACGGGACATACTGCGAGTACATGCCGAACCAGGTGTCCCAATGCGCGCGCATCGCGGCCGGCTCCTCGACCGCATGGGCCAGGCGCAGGGGCAAGGGCCGCACGGGCGCGCGATGGGTCGCCGACGGGATGGCCGACAACGCCTCCCCGCTTCCGAGCGCCAGCAGGCAGGCCACCTGCTCGCGGCAGCGGCGGCCCTGGCAAACGCCCATGCCGGCGCGGGTCAGGCGCTTCACCTGGTCCGGATTGGGCGGGCCCTCGCCCAACAAAGCGCGCAGGCTGACATCGTTGCGCGGGCGTGGCGCGGCTCGCAGGTAGCGCGGCGGGCGCACCTCCAGGATCTCGCGCGCCGTCACCTCCTCGCAGCGGCACACATGCGCGTCCTCCCCGCCATCCACCACCAGCGCCTGGACCCAGGCCATGCGATAGGCGGCGAGATCCGCAGCACTGTCCGGCGTGGCCAGCGGACCGTCGTCCGACCCGGCGGCACGGCGTCCCTCCACCTCGGCGACGGCCGGGCTGGCCGCCTTCGCGGGCCAGGTGCCGGCACAGCCCCCGGCTGCGCTGAGGAACGGCAGGCTGGTCCGGCCGGCCTCGTCCAGCACCGGCACCCAGCCGCTACGCACCGGGTCGAACGCCATGCGGCACCCGGCGGCGTCCAGCAGTTCGACCACGGGCACCGCGCCGATCCCCAGCAGCACGGCATCGCAGGACAGCCGCCGCTCGCCATCCGCGCCCGCGACCACCAGCCCAACGACCCCATCCGCCCCGCCCTCGGCCCGCACGACGCGATGGCCGCACAGCACCGGCGCCGAGAGCGCGGCGAGGTCGGCGAGTGGAGCGGACGCGACCTCGACCACCGCGACGATCTCGACGCCCGCCGCGCGCAAGGCGCTGGCCGCCGCGACGCCGTCCGCCCCGGTGCCCAGCAGCACCGCCCGGCGTGGCGCATAGGCGCCCAGCGCGGCCAGGCTCGCCGCAGCCAGCACGCCCGACACGCCGGGCAGGTCCCAACCCGGAAAGGCCACACCCATGTCCCGGCAGCCCGCCGCCACAACGACGTGGCGGACGCCCAGCATCCAGGCGCGATCCCCGTCGGCCAGCCCTACGACCGGGCCGGGCAGCCAGCCGACCGAGGGGCCATTGGCATACAGCCCCCAGCACGCCGTGCCGAGCCGCACGTCCACCCCGG
Organism: uncultured Acetobacteraceae bacterium; assembly: GCA_964657765.1. Taxonomy (GTDB): domain Bacteria; phylum Pseudomonadota; class Alphaproteobacteria; order Acetobacterales; family Acetobacteraceae; genus CAHJXG01. Next base: position 28,089 of record CAZZWN010000002.1, on the reverse strand, counting down.
CCTCGAACGCCGCCTCCAGCCCCGGGCGGGCGGCCAGCAGCGCCTCCGTCATGGCGTTTCGGTTCCGCACCGCGCCGGACATGGCGCCGCCGAACAGATGCGGGATGTCGTCCCCCATGGCCTCGCCCGGCACCGGGTTCTCGTCCACCAGCACCACGGCCGCGCCCCGGCGCCGGCCTTCGAGCGCGGCGGCGATCCCGGCCGGCCCGGCGCCGACCACAAGCAAATCCGCCGTCTCCGCGACGTCCAGCGTCTTGCCGCTGGTGCTGGCCGGGTCGTGCGTCACAATACCTGCTCCAGGAAGGCGCGGGTCCGCGGTTCCGTTGGTTCGCCCAGCACCTGCGCCGGCGGGCCATGCTCGACGATGCGTCCGCCCTCGGTGAAATAAACCGTGTCCGCCACGCGCCGGGCGAAGCCCATCTCGTGCGTGACCAGCACGCAGGTCATGCCCTCCGCCGCCAGTTCCTGGATCGTCACCAGCACCTCCTTCTTGGTTTCGGGATCGAGGGCGGCCGTCACCTCGTCGAACAGCATCACCTTCGGGTCCATCGCCAGCGACCGCGCGATGGCGACGCGCTGCTGCTGGCCGCCGGACAGCTCGCCGGGGTAGCTGTCCAGCTTGTCAGCCAGGCGCACCTTGGCCAGCAGCGCCCGGGCCCGCGCCACCGCCTCGGCCCGGGGGCGGCGCAGCACGTGCACCTGCGCCATCACCACATTCTGCAGCGCGGTGCGGTGCGGGAACAAGTTGTACTGCTGGAACACCATGCCCACATCCCGGCGCAGCGCCAGCTTGTCGAGGTGCGCGTCGTTCACCTCGCGCCCGTTCAGCACGATCGACCCGGCACTGACCGGCACCAGCGCGTTGATGCAGCGCACCAGCGTGCTCTTGCCCGAGCCGGACGGCCCAATGATGCAGACGGTTTCTCCGCGCGCCACCTGCAGGGTGATGCCCTGCAGCACGGGAACCAGGCCGAAGCGCTTCTCCACCCCGCGCAGGGCGAGGATTGGAGGGCCGAGGGCATGGGTCATCCCGCGCGCAGCCGGCGTTCGAGCGCGCCCGTCAGCCGGGCCACGGGGTAGGTGTGCGCGAAGAACAGCAGGAGCAGCAGAAGATAGAACGGCATCATCAGCTCCGGCCGGCCCTCCGCGCTCACGGCGCCGCGCACCGCGGTCAGCCCATCCTGGATGCCGACGACCGAAATCAGCGTAGTCGCCATCACCAGGACCGCATACAGGTTCATCCAGGGCGGCAGCATCCGCCGGAACGCCTGCGGCAGGATCACCATGAGCAGCACCTGCCGGCGCGAGAAGGCGAGGCTCTCGGCGCTTTCCCACTGCGCCGCGGGGATGGACCGCAGCCCGCCGCGCACGATCTCCGCCACATTGGCCGACACGGGCAAGGCGAGGCCGATCACCGCCTTGATCCAGGCCGGCAAGGGGATGGTCAGGCCCGCGACGTGCAGCTCGAACGGCAGGAGGAACATGACGTAGAACAGCAGCACCAGCCATGGCGCATTGCGGAGCAGCTGGATCACCACCCAGCCTGCGCCGCGCAACACGCGCAGCCGGGCCATCTGGGTGAGGCCGAGCGGCAGCCCGGCCAGCGTGCCGAGCGCCATCGCCAGCACGCCGACGAGAAGGTTGAACAGGAAGCCGGTGACGATGAGCGGCAGCCAGCGGATCATCGCCGCCGGCACGCCCGCCGGGACCGGCCCTTGAGCCTGTGCCTGCACCGCCAGGGCCGCGAGGATGCCGAACGCGAGCAGCAGCGGCCAGCGCCGGACGAGGACGCCGGTCAAGGCGTGTAACCCGGCAGGCGCAGCGCGCGCTCCCACCGCTCCAGCGCCCAAACCAGCACGGCGATCAGCAGGATGTAGGCGAGCAGCAGCACGTTCATGGTCTCGCGCACGTTCATGCTCTCACCCCAGATCTGGGCGGCGGCGTACAGCAGCTCCGGCACGGCGATGGCGTAGGCGAGGCTGGTGGTCTTGACCAGGTTGACCAGGTTGTTGCCCAGGCCCGGCACGCACACCCGCAGCGCCAGCGGCAACCCGACATGACGCAGCGCCTGCATCCGGGTGTAGCCCAGCGCCTCCGCGGCCTCGTTCGTCGCGTGCGGTACGGCGTCTAGCCCGGCGCGGAAGATTTCCACGTTGAAGGCGCCCGCGAACAGGCTGAACGACACGATGGCCCAGCCCAGGTTCGAGACCGGCGGCACCTGCGCGCCGTAGGCATCGCGCACGCTGGGCAGCAGCCCGCCGATGGCGAAATAGAAGAACAGGAGCTGGACCAGCGGCGGCGTGTTGCGGAACGCCTCGACGTAGCACCGCACGGCGCCCCGCAGCAGGCGGGACTGCGCGCTCAATGCGGCCACACCCGCGAGGCCGATCACGATGGAGAGCACGCCGGAGACCAAGGACAGCCAGGCCGTCGTCCAGAGCCCCTGCAGGAAGCGTCCGCGGTCGTAGGCGTCGTAGGCTACCGAGACATTGATCCCGCCTGCTGCGGCCAGGTCGCGGAAGAACGCCTCGATGCCCACGCGTGCCGCTCACGCCAGCTTGCGCTGCATCTCGATCAGGTAGGGCGACGGCTCGATGCCCCATTTCTTCTCGAGATCCAGGATATGGCCGCTGCGGAGCCAGGCCTTGTTCATGTCGGACAGCAGCTTGCCGAACGGCGCCTGCAGGTCCGCCTGGCGCACGCCGATGGCCCAGAGCTGCGGGTCCTCGGACGGCAGCGGCATCTCGTAGGCGGCCCATTTGGCCGGGTCGCCGGCCAGCGTCGACACGATCAGCGTGTTGTCGAACAGGAACGCCACGCAGTTCCCGCCAGCCAGCGCGTTCAATGCGTCCGGCACGGCAGGGAACACCTGCAGGTCCGGACCGTACATCTGCGCGACCCGGCGGTTGTAGTAGGAACCCTGGACGGCGCACACCTTGCGCCCCCGCAACTGCTCCCACGACTTCAGCCCGGCGGATTTGGGGGCGAGCACGTTGGTGGCGCCGGCGTAGTAGTTCGGCTCGACCATGCCGATGACCTTGCGGCGGTCCTGGGTGTCGCCCAGCGTCGCCAGGATCATGTCGATGCGGCCCTGGTTCAGGAACTCGATGCGGTTCGCCGCGATCACCGGCACCGGTTCCAGCGCGACGCCGATGCGCTCCGCCACCTCGCGCGCCAGGTCCAGTTCCAGCCCGACCACCTGGCCGGACGGGTCCAGGAAGCCATAGGGGCGGTAGTCGTTCTTGACGCCCGCGATCAACTTGCCCCGCGCCTTGATGGCGGCCAGCGTGTCCGTGGCTTGCGCCAGCGCCGGCGCAGCCGCCATGGCCAGTGCGCCGGCCATCGCCGCCCGCCTCGAGACCCCGGTATCCATGGCCATGCTCCTTGCTGGTGTCATGCCGCCCGTTCCGCCAGGAGCCGGCTGAACCGGAACGGCGCGATGTCAATGCTGCTGCGCCCATCGCAGGCAAGCTCGGCCACGGCGTCGCCGATGCCGGCGGAGTGCTTGAAGCCGTGCCCCGAGCAGGCCGACACCACGATGACCCGGTCCATGTCCGGATGCCGGTCGATCACGAAGCCGGAGTCGGGCGTGACGGTATACAGGCACGCCGCCGAGCGCGCGGGCCCAGGTGCCGCCCCGCGCAGGCGGCCTTCGATATGGGCCGCGTGCATCGCCGCCGCCTCGCCCGGCGGGACGGTGCGGTCCAAAGTGACGGGATCGCAGGACTCGCCATACTGCTCGGTCGCGACCTTTGCCTCACCGCTGCCGGGGAGCGCGGGGAAGCCATAGAAATAGTCATCCGGCTGCGAGCCGTGCATCCAGATATAGGCCGGGCAGGCGCCGGGGCGGAACGCCGCCTCGTCCGCGAGCGGGAACCAGTGCAGCACCTGCCGGTAGGGCACCAGCAGGCTGCCGAACAGCGGCCCAAGCAGCGGGCCCGCCCATGCGCCCGCGGCGACGATGGCCTGCCCGGCTCGGATGCGGCCCGCGTCCGTTTCGATCAGGACGCTGGCGCCATCCTGGCGGATCGCCTGCACCGTCCGGCCGGTCAGCACCGTGGCGCCGAGCGCGGCCGCCTGACCCAGCTGCGCCGCGATGCAGCGTTCGGGATGCACGAACCCACCGCCGGGTTCCAGGTAGCCCTCCTCGTCGCCGCGCAGCAGGAAGGCGGGGAAGCGGGCGGCGATATCTCGCGTGTCCAGCATCTCGTGCGGGATGCCGTGGTTGCGCGCGATGCCGGCGGTGCGGTTCAGGAAGTCGGTCTTGCCGTGGTGCCCGGTCCGCACCCCGCGCGGCGCCATCATCAGCAGGCCGCATTGCTGCAACAGGGTTTCGCCCGTCGCGGCCTCCAGCTCGCGCCAGATCGCGTGCGAGCGTTGGGCGAAGGGGACGTAGGCCTCTCCCTCGCCGACGGCCACGCGCGTGATGCGGGTTTCGCCGTGACTGGAGCCCATGTCATGCGGTGGCGTGAAGCGGTCGAGGCCGATCGCGGGGACGCCACGCCGGGCCAATTGGTAGAGTGCCGCAGCACCCATGGCCCCAAGGCCGATGACCGCGACCTCTGCGTCCGTGGTGCTCATTGCCGATTTTCCGGAGCGATGATCATCCGCAAATGCTAGCAAACGCGGTTCGTGCCGCAAGGAAGATGTGGCAGCATAAGGTAGATTGCTGAACCCCATCAGCACCACTTATGAGAGACACATCCCATGCAGAGCGGCCCCACAGCCGAGCCCCCCGATCTCCGGACCCTGCGTGCATTCGTGGCCGTCGTGGAGGCCGGCGGGATGACGGCCGGCGCCGGGCGGCTTGGGTTGACGCAGTCCGCGGTTTCGCAGGCCGTCGCGCGCCTTACCCGGCTGGTCGGCGTGCCCCTGCTCGTCAAACAGGGACGGCGGCTCGTGCCCACGCCTGCAGGTCGGGCGATGATCGAGCGCGCCTTGCAGCTGCTGGCGGACGCCGGCGCGCTGGCCGGCGCCGTGCGGGACGCGGCGCACGAGCCTGGGCTGCCCCTGCTCCGGCTCGGCTTCGTCGACTCGTTCGCGAGCACGGCCGGCCCCGGCCTGGTCCGGCGGGTTCTGGACGATATGCCGGGGGTCCGGCTGCTGGCGTGGTCGGGCCTGGCGCCGGCGCAGGCCGACGCGCTGTTGACCCGCAGGCTGGACGCCGTCATCACCAGCGATCCGATGGACGAGCTGGACGGGCTGGTCCGGCACGAGCTTCTGCGCGAACCCTACGTCCTGCTGGTGCCGGAGCTGCTGCGGGGCGAGTGCGCCGGGCTAAGCCTGCTCGAACTGGCGGCCCGGCATCGGCTGGTGCGCCACAGCGCGCGGTCCCACACCGGCGCCCACATCGATCGTCACCTCCGCCGCGTTGGCGTGGACGCACCGCGCGTGTTGGAATTCGACACGGCCGAGGCAGTGATCGCCATGGTGGCCGGGGGCGTCGGCTGGGCGGTGACGACGCCGCTGTGCTTGCTGCACGGGCAGGCGCAACTCGCAGGGGCAGCGGTGCTCCCACTGCCGGCACCTGGATTCTCGCGCCGGCTCTATTTGATCGGCCTGGCTGACGGCGACGGACCGTCGCAAGGGCGCTTGGCCGCGATGGCGCAGGACGCGCTGTCGCGGGACGCCTTGCAGCGGCTGGGCAGCCTGGCGCCATGGCTGGCGGACGCCGTCACCTTGCCGAAGCAGGCCAGGCCGTCTTGCATGATGAGTTCCTTCAATTCACTTGACCACCGACGGGAACCAAAGGAGACGAGTATGAAAATCGCGGTCCTGGGCGCGAGCGGACGCGCTGGTTCGGAAATCACCAAGGAACTTGCTATTCGCGGCCACCAGGTGCTTGCAATTGCACGCAAGCCCGATGCGATCCTTCATGCGCCTGGGGTCACGGCAGTCGCCGGGGACGCGTCCGATCCTGCAGCGCTTGCCAAATTGATCCAGGGCAGCGACGCCGTGATCAGCGCACTGCACTTCGACGTGTCGGCTGAAACGCTGCTTTCGGCACTCAGGCAGGCGGAGGTGAAGCGGTTCTTGGTGACCGGCGGCGCAGCAAGTCTCGAGGTCGCGTCCGGCAAGCGTCTGATCGACACGCCGGAATTCCCGGAGGAATGGAAAACTTTTGCGATGGGCGGGATCGTCTTCTTGGAAGCCCTGCGTGAGGAAAAGGAGATCGACTGGACCTTCTTCTCACCCGCCGCGCTAATCTTTGAAGGCCCGCGCCTCGGCCATTACCGATCGGGTGGCGACCAGCTCATCACGGACGGAGCAGGCGACAGCAAGATCAGCTTTGCGGACTACGCCATCGCCATGGTCGATGAAGTCGAGCAGAAACGCCACAGCCGGGCACGCTTCACCGTCGGTTATTAGCCGAGCTTTGGAGCATCCGTTGTCAGCGCGCTTGGACCTGATGGTGGACGAGCGGCAAGCCTCGCCTGCAAGGGCCGGACGCGATACGCACGATATCGAAACGTCACGAAATCGTCCGGCTTCCGCCCTGGCGTCGGGGCAATTCTAGACCTCTGCGAGGCCTCCCTTGCATAAGGAACCGACACCATGCGTCCTCTCGTCTTGAGTCTGCTCCTCCTGGCACTCCCCGCCGTCGCGGCGCCGGCGGACGACTCCGCGGCCTGCACCACCCGCCACGCCGAGCTTTCGAAGCAGGCTGCCGCCTATAGCGGCGACGCCCGGATCAAGCGCCTGATCGACGCCGACCTGAAGCGCGCCCTGAAGGAGCAGGCGGAAGGCGATGGCGATGAGTGCATCGAGGCGCTCGACCACGCGACCAAGCTGCTTGCAGGCGACATCTAACGGGCGCGGCGGGCGCGGCCGCCGGTCACGTATGGGTTCACGGTGGAGCTGTCGAGCGGCGGCTTCGAGTTGATCAGGACGGTGCCGCCGAAGGTGGCTTAACCGATGGTCGACGCCGTGCCCGGGCCGACCGGCTCGACGTTTTGTACGCTCGGGCTGAACTTGATGACGCTGTCGTAGTTCTGCGTCGGGATCACCGCGCGCTGTTGGGCGCCGGCGCGGCGACACTGCGCATGGCAACGCGGGCGAGTGCTGCGGCAAGTGTAAGTCGGACGTCGAAGGAACGGTGTGTCTGGTCCAAGTCTGTCATTCGCGGCTGTGCATCCGTCCATACAAAACCGTATCATGCCGCAGCCTCTCGCCACTTATTCAGAGAGATCATTACTTCTCGATTGTGAAAGGATCGGCCAGAACCGAAGCAGATGCGTGATGATAATCACTCGATCGTCGTTGCTTAGACCTATACTGGGCAAGCGCTTGCCTTCCAGCTCTGGTATGCTGTGGCGGATGCTCCGGAACCGCCAAGGATCGCCGAAGCCGGGCGAGGAGGGCTTCACCCTGCTCGAGGTGCTCGTGGCCCTCGCCATCGCGGTGCCCGCCCTCGTCCTGCTATATCGCCAGGGCGTGGTCTCGATGCGGTCCACGCGGACGGCGGCGTCATATCAGGAGGCCATCTCGCGCGCGCAGTCGCGGCTGGATGCGCTCACCGGCGCCAGCCTGGTCGCCGGCGAGCAGGATGGCGACGACGGAGGCGGCTTCGCTTGGCGCACGCGGGTCGTGCCGATCGTCTCGACAGCCCCGCCGCGCCTGCCGCCGCGCGCGTCGCCCTATGCCGGCGGCACCACCCTGTTCGCCGTCGCCGTCGCGATCTCGTGGCCCGGCGCCGAGGGCACGCGGACGCTCATGCTCGACACCCGGCGCCTTGGTCCCGCCTCGGCCACTCCTCCTTGACGATCAGGCCGCGCCTAGGCGCGTCGTGCGACGCCGGCTTTACGTTGCTGGAGATCCTGGTCGCCCTGGTCGTGGTCGGCGTCGTTCTCGTGCTGCTGACCCAGGGCGTGCAGTTCGGCCTCCGCATCACCCGGCTGCAGGCCGAGTTCAAGGACCGCAACGGCGACCTCGTCGTCGTCGACCACGCATTGCGGCGCATGGTGGCGCTCGCCGACCCCGGCACCTATCCCGAACCCGCCTCGCTGCGCGGCACGGCACAGCGCGTGGCGTTCACAACCGAGCTGCCGCTTTATGGCGATGGGCAGACGCAGCGCGCCGACGTGGCGCTATCGGCCGAGGCCGGGCGGCTGCTGCTGCGCTGGACGCCGCATCGCCATGCCGAGCTGTATGCCGGCGAGCCTGACACGCAGGAGACGGTCGTGCTCGACGGAGTCGAGCGGCTTGAGCTCGCATACTGGTCGGCTGGCGGATGGGCCGCCGCCTGGACCGCTGACAAGCTGCCCGTGCTCGTCCGCATCCGTATCGTGTTCCCCGCCGGCAGCCGACGCCGCTGGCCGCCGCTTATCGTGGCACCGATACGCGAGGCGCTGGAGGAATGAGGTGCCCCCGGCTTGCCCATAGCCTTGACCACAAACCCGACTCCGGCTTCGCGCTGCTGATCGTGCTGTGGACGCTGGTGCCCATTTCGCTGCTGTTCGTGATGCTCGCCGCCAGCGCCCGGTCCGACGCGCAGTTGACGGCGAACTTGCGCGCTGCCGCCGAGATCGAGGCCGTGGCGGACGGCGCGATCAACACGGCGATCTTCGACCTGCTGCAGCACGGCGGCGCGGTCCAAGGCAGCCCACCCAGCGTCGGACGGCTCTCGGGCGCCGATATCGGCATCCAAGTCGTCGATCAATCGGGATTGGTGAACCCGAACATCGCCTCGCCGGAACTGCTCGGCGGGCTGCTGCTCTGCCTCGGCGCCGACCCCGGCCAGGCGTCTCGCATCGCGGCGGCAGTCGACGAATGGCGGGCGCCGGGCCGCCGCACGGCCCGGCGCGACGCGAAAGCTGCGCAGTATCGCGCCGCCGGGCTGAGCTATGGCCCGCCCGGCGCGCCGTTCGAGACCTTGGGCGAGCTTGGCGACGTGCTGGGCATGACACCGGCCCTGCTGGCGGCCCTCGCGCCGCACCTGACGTTGTATTCCGACAGCGATCCGGACCCCGGTTTGGCCGACCCGGTCGTGCGTGCCGTGCTGCGCGACCTGGGCCTGGGCGAGCGCGCGGAGCAGGCGGCCTCGCAAACCGTCCGCATCACCGCCACCGCGCAGCGTCCAGCCGGAGCCCGCGCGGTGCGCAGCGCGGTCGTCCGCCTCGGCCCCTCGCCGAACGGACGCGGCTGGCGCGTTCTGGCGTGGGGCACGCCGTAAACCGCAGAAAGGCGGCGTGCCGGCGCATCAAGGTCCCGGCGCGCAGGGTCGGATAGGACTCGCTGCCCTTGATGCCCTTCCACGCTACCGCGTTGAAGAGGTCGGACCATTGTAACTACGTCAGATCGCCAGTGGGGCGTTGTCCACGACCTCCTTCATGACGAAAAAGGTCCGGGTCTGCCTGACGCCGGGCAGGCCGATCAGCTTCTCGCCGTGCAGCCGGTTGAAGTCCGCCATATCGCGAACCCGGATTTTCAAGAAGTAGTCGAAGTCTCCGGCGACCAGGTGACAGTCGAGGATCATCGGCATCGAGCGGACCGCGGCTTCGAAGGCGCTGAAGCTCTCGGGTGTCGAACGGTCCAGCACGACACCGACCATCACCAGCGAGCCCCGGCCGACCTTGCTGGGGACGATCTGCGCCCGGACAGCGCTGATGAACCCATCCGCGAACAATCGCTGGGTACGACGGTGGCAGGTAGCCGGACTGGTGTTCACCTGCTTGGCGATGTCGGCATTGCCCATGCGCCCATCGGTTTGCAGTAGCCGCAAAATCTTGACGTCCATGCGGTCGAGCAACTCAGCCATGAGAGAGTCTTCCACGAAAACGGCAGGTTATCGACTTTTTATTTCATGAGATAACCCAGAATGCTGGCAATACCTCAAGAACATCGCCGCGATTGAGAACACCTTTCTAATCGGGTCCGGTATGCTGCTTCCTCGTCGTCATAACAAGGATTCGCGTCGATGCTAGGCAAATTCGAGCGCTACAAGCTGACCTTCGGACCGACCCCGATCGAGCATCTTCCCCGCCTGACCGCCCATCTCGGCGGCGCGGTGGAGATTTATGCCAAGCGGGAAGACTGCAACTCCGGGCTTGCCTATGGCGGCAACAAGCTACGCAAACTGGAGTACATCGTGCCCGACGCCATCGCCAGCAACGCCGATACGCTGGTCTCGATCGGCGGCGTGCAGTCCAACCACACTCGCATGGTGGCGGCGGTAGCGGCCAAGATCGGCATGAAGTGCCGGTTGATCCAGGAGAGCTGGGTGCCGCACGAGGACGCCGTATACGACCGGGTCGGCAACATCATGCTGTCGCGTATCATGGGCGCCGAGACTCAACTGGTGGACGAAGGCTTCGACATCGGCATCCGCGGGAGCTGGACGAAGGCTTTGGAAGACGTGCGGGCCAAGGGCGGCAAGCCCTACGCGATCCCGGCCGGAGCCTCGGTGCACAAGTTCGGCGGCCTGGGCTACGTCGGGTTCGCGGAGGAGGTCCGCGCGCAAGAAGCCGAGATGGGCATGCGCTTCGATTATGTGATCGTCTGCACCGTCACCGGGTCGACCCATGCGGGCATGGTGGTGGGTTTCGCCGCGGACGGCCGGGCGCGCAACGTGATCGGCATCGATGCATCCTGCACTCCTGCGCAGACCAAGGCGCAGGTTCTGGACATTGCGCGGAACACGGCCGCACTTGTCGGCGGCGCGGACGTTGCGGACGAAGACGTCGTGCTGTTGGAGGACTATGCCTATCCCGTATACGGCGTGCCCTCGAAGGAGACGGTGGAGGCGATCCGCCTGGCCGCGCGGCTCGAGGGGATGATCACCGACCCGGTGTACGAGGGGAAATCGATGCAGGGCATGATTGATCTCGTGCGGAAGGGCTTCTTTCCGCCTGGGTCAAAACTGCTTTACGCGCATCTCGGCGGCGCGCCTGCCCTGAACGGCTACAGCTACACGTTCCGCAACGGTTAAGACGGGGCGCATCACGCGTGAAGGGCCGTTTAGCATGGAATTTTGCACCGTGTCGCCACTTTGCGGCCCGATCTCCAACCATGTCGCGCCCGGCCGCACGCGCGGTCGCCCTCGCGCCGAGCGGCTCCATCAGCCAGGTCAGCAGCAGCTACGACCCGATCGCCTACGCGTTGCGGAATTGCGGCAGGTTCTCGCCGCAGTTCCGGCTCTATGCCGTGGACAACGATGTCGTCTGGACCGGACCGAAGTCCGACCGTCTCGGCGGCAGGCCCGGCGCGCGTCGTCGCACGGACCATGCGCATGAACGTCAGCACGCCACGCGGAGCGTTCTACGCCGCCAACCCGGACTGCAGCTCGCGCGGCCTGCCGAGGGTCTCGGTGACAGCCATTCCGACGCACGGCGCCACCGCCGCGGTAAGCCGACGCCGATGCTGTTCTCCGTCGTGGATGACGGCTCGGAGGCCTCATACCAGGAGTATCGCTGCATCTAAGGCAAGGAGGCGGAGGCGAACCTGTGGCTGCGGCGCTACCTGGTCACCTCCAACGACGGCCGGCACCGCTCCGAGGAGCACAGCCGGCTGCGGCGCAGCGCTCCCAGCAGGATCGAGGACTGGCTGACGCACGATCGAGGGCGTGTCGTATGAGGTCTCCCCAGGGGGGACGGATGGTCTGGTGATCGCGACCGGCGTGGTCTGTGGAGGGGTCTTCTTGCGAGGGGATCCGTCCATGCCCGGCCGCCATGTCACCGATCATGAAATGAGGCTCTACATGACCTTCCGACAGACAGACGGCCCGGCGATTGCCGCAGCCAAGTCGTCGATCAGCACGGCCACGGCTTATCGCTATGAGCAGGAGCATCGACTGCCGTCTTCCCAGACAAAGCTGCGGGGCCGCCGCCGCCCCGATCCGCTCATCGCTTTTCATACAAAGCTATCACGCCATGACGGCTGCTTTTTCTTCGCAACTGTGAAGCGTAACCGGCCCGTCCAGTATCGCGCGTGCAACATCGAAGAATTGCGCCACCGCATCTGAACCATTATGCGCGTCCATGGCAGCGCGATTGGCAAAGCGCTCGTATGTCGTGAAGACCGTGGGGTCGTCGAGATCGCGTGAGACGTGGAAGCCGAGCGTGCCGGGTTCATTCGCGCGGACGTGCACGGCGACGTCGAGCAGTGCGGCAAGGAGCTTTGCTTCTTCACCGGCCCTGGCCCGCAGGACCGCAGTTATGGAGAGCATACCTTAGCAATCCTCTCGATCGCGCGAGGGTTCAAGAACGGCGGCCTGCATCGAACCCTCGATCGACGAGGGCCCGAGAAGATGTGGATAAAGGGGGCCGAACTGTGCCGGCAGATACAATAGTATTGCAAATGGCCTCTGTTCCTGTTTCGGCCCGCTGTCGAATCGCCCATGTCCTGTGACATGACTTCGATGTCCTTGCGGTGGAGCTTCCCTATGCCGACCAGAACTGTCAAGCTTACTGACCGTCTTAATGCATATATCGAGGCAGTCGTCGCCTCCGGCCGTTATGTGGACGCTGACGACGTCATCCGCGAGGGTCTTCGCCTCCTCGCCCTGCGCGAGTGGGAGGACGGCACAGTCCCAGCCTCCGTCCCCCTCCCAGCCGGCGCCATCGTTCCTCGTCAAGCTGCCTGATCCCCTCCCGCCGTCAAACTTGGTGCTGTTGCGGATTGGGTGGAAATGGCTTGATCGGCGTGTCTGCAACGGGCTGACAGCCGGGTCGGCTAGCAGCCTGTTGGACTTGCAGCGAGGTAGGCAGCGCCCAACACCTGCCGACGGCGACCGGCGCAGGCCTTTCACTCGATCCGCAGAGTGAGGCTCGCCTTGGCCGGGTGATTGCCGCCCATGCCGGCAAACGCCTTGTCGAGATCCGCCGCAAGCGGGTCGGGCCGGCGCTCGGCGGCGGGCACGAAGCCGGGCGGCAGGTCCGCCGAGACATCACGGTCGGTGAGCCAGCAGCGGATCTGCTCCGTCCCGGCCCGCCCGGCCTGCAGCTCCGCGCCGCCATGGAGGCCGGGGATCGAAACCGGCACTGCGCCGCGGACCCGCGCGTCGCTCATCGCAGGGGTGGGAAAGACCGGCACCGCCTTGTCGAGCCACGCGCGCACGCAATAGAGGTAGCCATCCGTGTTGGACTGCACAGTCACCTGGATCGCCTCGCCGGCGCGATACACGGGCGCACGGCCATGATCGGTGGTCAACCACAGCTCCGGCGCGACCACGGCCCGGCCGAGCTGCTCCAGCGCGGCGTCGAACTGGTCGCGGCAGCCACGCAGGATGCCCTCGGCTATCCAGGCCGCATCGGACGCCGGGCGGTTCTCCATGACCCGGAATGTTGCCGTAACCTTGGCCGCGCCATCGACGGTGAACTCGAAACGGTCGTTGTCCTCGATCAGCACGTCGTCCGGCCAGGGGATGCGCAGGACGCCGACGGGCCATTGCAGCGCCCGCATGTTGCCCCGCCGGCGCAGACCGTAGCTGCCGATCTCCTCGGCCGGGCGCCTGATCCAGACGAAATCGTCCGGCTTCATGCAATAGGTGTCGGAACGCTGCGGATCGACCCGCACGTTGTCCGGCGCCGTGCTCAGGCGCGTGGCGCTGACCGCGCGGGTGCCGCCGATGACGGCCGCGTCCACGCCCTGCATCTGCAGCCCCTTTGCCAAGCCCGGCGCGGCGTCCGGCTCCGACCGGCCCTCCGCCGCGTTCAGCGCGCCCTCGAAAGGTCCGCGGATCCGCAGCATCGTGCCGGACCGGAACAACAACGTCGCACTCGCCCCGTCCGGCAGCGCCAGCCGTTCGCCCGCGGCGATCACCACGCCCGGCGAGTAGCCCGGCGCCGTGGACGAGAGCAGTACGGCATCGCCCGGCATCGCGGCAGCACGGAGGGCGGGCGCCAACGCCAGCGGCGCGAGCAAGGCCACCCATCGGACGGGAAGCCGGACGGGCATGGCTGCCCTCCGCCTGCAAGCCGCCAGTGCAGCGCCAAGGGTCGTGCAGAGCGTCATTCCCACCATCGCCACTTCCTCCACTCAGACAGACAGAGACGTAAGCTGCCATCTTCGCAGACTCTGTTGGCCAGTTCACATCCTGTCCGCAAATTCGTTCGATATCCTACGGTTGGATTGCCGATTTGTATTTTGTTGGCCTCGTAGGCAGTATAGATTGAACTGTCCTGCGATGCGTCGTCGCCTCAGCATGAGCGGGCGCCTGCTTGAGCAAGACTTATTTGATCTGTTTTCATTTCTATACGAATTTTTAACAATTGAACACGGTCCACGTGCTGCATTTACTGGGGAAACATGCATGAAGGCGTTCAGGACAGTGGCTCTGGCCATCGGCATCGGGCTGCCCGCGGCGGCTGCCTTCGCCGGGCCCAGTCCGATGCCGCCGGATGCGAAGGTCTATTTCATCTGGCCCCAGGACGGGCAGGTCATCCCGAGCGGCAA
>CAZZWN010000002.1:0-13688 GCA_964657765.1 uncultured Acetobacteraceae bacterium | reverse complement strand
GTGGAAGTTCTCGCGCACCCAGGCCCTCTACCTCGCCGCCGGCGTCGCCCCGGCCGGTGTCGAGCAGCCGTTCACCGGGCACCATCATATCCTGGTGGACACCGACCTGCCGCCGATGGACGAGGCGATCCCGAGCGACCGGCACCACCTGCATTTCGGCCGTGGCCAGACCGAGGCGCGGCTGGAGCTGCCGCCCGGGCGGCACACGCTGCAACTCCTGATGGGCGATGCCGGCCATGTCCCGCACGACCCGCCGCTTTACTCGAAGAAGATCACCATCATCGTACCGCAATGATGCGGCGTTCGCGAAAGGAGCACACGTGACCAGCACCCGGCGACCCACCGTCCTGGCCTTCACCCTCACGGCGCTGCTTGCGGTTCCGGCCGCCGCGCAGCAGGATGCCGAACCCGGCGGGGCACACGAGCACGACATGCCCTCGGCGCCGGCCGCGGCCCCGGCGAGCCAGCGCGCTCCGGCGCCCCACGACGCCTACGTCTATATCGGCTGGCCGAACGACGGGGAGGTGATCCGCTCCAATCATGTCAAGGTCTGGTTCGGCACGCGCAACTTCGGGGTTGCGCCGGCCGGCACCGACGTGCCGAACACCGGGCACCATCACCTGCTGATCGACACGGCGCTGCCGCCGATGGACGAGGCGATCCCGAACGATCGGCACCACCTGCATTTCGGACGCGGCCAGACGGAAACGTCCATCGATCTGCCGCCGGGCACCCACACGCTGCAATTGCTGATGGGCGATGCCAACCACATCCCGCACGACCCGCCGGTGATGTCCAAGCGGATCACCATCCGCGTGCTGGCGGAAAAAGGGAGCGAGGCGCCCGCGGCCAACTGATGCGAGCCCGGCGCCGGCCGTGTCAGTCCACGTCGCGCGCCACGCGAAACCCGTTGACCAGGTAGCGCACCGAGGAGTCATAGCTGTTGCGCGACGTGGTCGTGATGTCGTCCTGCCCGGCCCGGAATGAGCCGCCACGCAACACACGCTTCATGCAAGCCGGCGCCTCGCGCGCCGTGCCGTCCACTGGGGCGCCGCGGTAGTCAGGAAACCAGCAGTCCTCGGTCCACTGCGCCACCCCTCCAAGCATGTGGTAAAGCCCAAACGGATTGGCCGGGAGCGCGTCCACCGGCAGCGGCCGGTGCGCATCCTGTTGGCCGCCGCAGTCGACGCAGTTGGCCTTGGCAACGCCGACCTGGTCGCCCCACCAATACCGGGTCACCGTGCCGCCGCGCGCCGCATATTCCCACTCCGCCTCGCTCGGGAGCCGGTATTTCTTTCCGGTCTTCTGCCGCAGCCACGCCAAGAAGTTCTGGGCGTTGTTCCAGCTCACGTTATGCACCGGCGTGCGGTCCTCCACCTCCGCCATACGCGGCATGGAGTCGCATTTGTCCTCGGCCAAGCAGGCCTTCCAGTCGCCGACGGTGACGGGATACAACCCGATGGCGAAGGGACGGATAGCGACGGGATGCGGCGGCACGGCGGCCGGGTCGCGGGTTCCCTGTCCCATGATGAACGAGCCGCCTGAGAGGATCGCCAGCTTCGGGCAGGTCGGACAATCCTGGAGCGTCTTCGCCTCGGCCACGCCCTTGGAGGCGGCAGGCGGGGGCATGGCGGGCGCGGCTGGAGTCCGGAGGGCCACGGCCTTGGTGGGATCGCGCTGCGGCTCCGGCAGCGAAAGGGCGGGCGGCTGCAGGCTGGCGACCTTCGCATCGGCCGGCGGGCGCGGCTCCTCCGGCCGCGGAGCCGTGCGTGCCTCGGGCGCCTCCTGGCGCGCTACGGGCACGGCGGCATCGGCATCCGCCACCTCGATCTCGACCGCGCCGTCGGTCCGCCCCCCGCGTCCGTCCTCCACCACGTAGCCGAAGCTGCCAGCCCGGCCGGCGACGTCCGCATCCGGCACGAACGTCAGCCGCGGCAGATCAGCCGGCTGCAGGCGGTCGCCGATGGACACGGAGGCGCCGCCATTGCGGACACGGCCACGCGGCAGCGCCGTTACGGTCACGGTCAGCGGGTCTCCGTCCGGATCGGACGGCAGGGCAATGCCCAGGCGCACCGGAGCGAACCGGACCGGCTGCGTGCGGTCCACGACCGGAGGGTGGTTCGATGACGTGACCGCAATCGGCAGGTTGCCCATCACGCTGCCGCCGCGCCCGTCCTCGACCAGGATATCGACCGAGCCGACCGGTCCCAGCATCTTGCCGTCGGGCTTGAAGGTGGCCGTCGTGAACTTCTCCGCGGGGAACAGGTCGTTCGGCTTCACCGGGCGCCCGTCGATCCGCACCTCGCCGGACCGCGGCAGCCCGATGATGCGCACCGTCAGCGCGTCGCCGTCAGGGTCGGTAGGCTGCGGGATGCTGAGCGGCGTCGGACCGGCCCGGTCGGTGACCTGCAGCGCCGTGACCGGGCCGATCTCAGGGGGATGGTTGGGCGGACGCGGGCGAAAGTAGAACGGCTCCGCCCCAAGCGAGCTGAAGATATAAGGCTCCTGCCGGTTGTTGGTGGCCTTGAGCACCGTGTCGCGCACGCTGCGGAAGAACAGGCCAAGCTCCAGCCCGGGGATCTGCAGGTGCGCGAGCAGCGCCTCGGCGAAGGGGCTGTGCCCGGCGTCGCCGTCGTCGGCGCCCTGGTCCGCCTTGGTCGCCATCACCACCATCGTGTTCCGCGGCACGTCGTCCACGCGGGCCAGCCCGGCGCCGGTGGCGATGGCGCGCTGCGACGTGGCGAAGGACCGGGACATCCGGTCCATGAACGGGTTGTTGCGGCAGGCGTCGAGCAGGATGATGCCGATCTTGCTGGCCTGAACCATCTCTCCCAGCAGGAGGCGCAGCGGGATCGCCTCGAACAGCAGGTCATGCTGGTGCTCGAGCTTCGCGTCCGCCGGCAGCAGGTAGTTCTCGTGGTCGGCCTGCACCCCATGGCCGGCGTAGTAGACCACGGCGGTGTCGGCGCTTTGTACGCGCACCCCGAAATCCCGCAGGCCGCGGCTGAACTGGCGGTAGTCCGGGTCGAACAGCTCATAGACCTCGAAGTTCAGCCGCCGCAGCGCCTCGCCGATGGCGCGCGCGTCGTTCACCGGGTTGGCGAGCGTCGGTGCGTTCTGGTAGGCGCTGATGCCGATCACCAGCGCCACCCGCCGCTCGGCCTTGTCGGGCGCGGCGCCGGCCAGGGTCGGCAGCAGGATCATGACGGCCAACATGGCGCACGCGCCGAGCGCCGCCCGCAGCAGGCTGCGCGCGGACCGCCCCGCACGCCTCGATCTCACGGCGCGACCTCGATGGTGAGCCGCGCGTCGTGCACCCGCTCATCGCCGAGGGTGCGGAACTGTGCCGCGATCTCGTCCAGCTCGCGCACCGGCAGCGGCGCCAGGTCCTGGGCCTTCAGCGAGTCGGGCAGGCGCAGCCCGACCTCGCGCCTGGCAGTGAAGCAGGCCACCGCCTCATGCCCGCCCGCCTTGTCGAAGTGGATGTCGAACGCTCCGTTGTCGGGCGGCACGCGAACCAGCGTCTTGCCGTGCACGAAGGCGTCCGGCTGGAAGCGGTTGGGGAAGATCCGGGCCACCACGCCGCTGGCGTCCTGGTAGTAGCAATAGAGATAGGCGTCCTGCGTCGGCTGCGCCTCGAGCGTCAGGCTGTCGCCGACCCGATACGTCGGCCGGGGGCCGCGCCCGGTGCTGAGCGTCGTGCGCGGCGCTTCCTGCGCGGCCGGGGCTGCCTCGGTCAACCGGGCAGGCACTGCCGGGCCGGACCCGTGCAGCCGCGCGTCCTTGGCGAGCATCCGGTAGTAGAGTTCGAAATCGACGCGCCCGCTCGGCACGAGGTCGTTCTCGGCCTGGTAGCGCGCCACCGCCGACGCGAGGTCGGCGGAGGGGCCGGCGGCATCGCTTAGATACCCGGCCTGCAGCAGGGCGGCGCGCACGAGTTGGTCGCGCTCGCCTGACCCCATCTGGTCGAACCACCCCCGCGCCTCGGAGCGGAAGGCCGGGTTCGTCGGCTCGATGTTGAGGCATTCCCAGTAGGGGACGTGGGCCAGCTTGCCCAGCAACTCGACCGTGGACAGCTCGATCAGGTTGCGCACCGCCTGGTGGAAGCCCTCGGACCGGTCGAGCGACACGCTCAAGGAAAGGCCGGCCTTGCCGATGAGGCCGCCGACGTCGGCCCCCTTCCCCGTCTGCACCACCGCCATCGAGTTGTTCGCGGACAGGCCCGAGATGATCTGCCGCGTCGCGAGCTTGCCCATGTTCATGTCGACCGAGATCACCGACACGACCTGGTCGTGCGAGATGCCGAGATCGGCGAAAGGCAGGGACAGGCTGGCGCTTTTGCTGTCGCTGAGCACGCCGCTGTCGAGCTGCGTGATCGCGCCGCGCACGTAGTAGTTGGGCGCCACGAAGTCGCTGGGCAGGCCCACCATCTCGGACAGCACCTGCACGTCGAGCTGGGTGGGATCGTAATCGACGAAACGGAAGGCGCCGCTCCGGGCCGAGATATTGGACACCGCGCTGATGAACATCTCCTTGGTGCCGGCGGCGATCCGCCCGGTGGCGTCGGGGATGCCGGCGGTCGTGATATAAATGTTGCGCACGCCCTGGAGCAAGAACATGTCGTCCATGCACCGCAGCGCCTCGTTGAAGTTGCCGATGTTGCGCACCGGGGCCGTGCCCGGGTGAACCGCATCGAAGGCCGTCTCCGGCCGTGCCGCGCAGCCGCACAGCATGAGCAACGCCAGCATCGGGCCTGTTGGGAGCCACCGTTTCGGGAACTGGAAGGAGGTCACGATACGGCACATCCTAGATCATGGGGG
This sequence comes from uncultured Acetobacteraceae bacterium, assembly GCA_964657765.1. Classification (GTDB taxonomy): domain Bacteria; phylum Pseudomonadota; class Alphaproteobacteria; order Acetobacterales; family Acetobacteraceae; genus CAHJXG01. The sequence goes on along the minus strand of CAZZWN010000002.1, from coordinate 8,868 downwards.
CTTTAAGCAGGCGGCGGCGTGGGCAGGTAGGATAGTTGCAGATCCTTACACAAACGTGATGACGGAGCCTTGGGAACTTGCGCCGCTCAGCGCCCGATCGCTCACGCAGGTGGAAGTGCTTGCAACCTACTTTCGATTACTTGACGTTTTTTCACTGTCGCGAGCATTGTCAGGGCTTTCAGCAACTAGAACCGGGCCGGGCGCCTCGAATTGACCGTCCTGGCGCCGTGGTTGTAACTCGAACGGCCTGACCCGCGCTGTGACTTGCATCACATCCCAGTTCCAGCCAAGCTGCGATGATCGCAAGCGTGTCCATGCACGGGAGGGGACATGGCGGCGGTCCAATTCGACAAGGAAGCCGTGCTCGCAGGCCACTTCCTCCTGCGGCACCTGGGTCGGAAGGAGCTGCACGGCCTCGCCGCAACGGCGACGCTCGCGCGTCATCCCCGCAATGGGGTGATCTTCAACAAGGACGATCCCGGCGACAGCATGATGGCGGTGATCCGGGGCCGCGTGAAAATCTGCGCCTACTCCGCCGACGGCAAGGAGCTGGTGCTCAACCTGATCGACCGCGGCGGCCTGTTCGGCGAGATCGCGCTGCTCGACGGCCGGCCGCGGACCGCCGATGCGGTGGCGCTGGAGGAGACCGACCTCCTGGTACTCACCCGCACCCGGTTCCTCCCGTTCCTGACGGCAAACCCGGAGGTGACGGTCCGCCTGTTCTCCATGCTGTGCCAACGCCTGCGGCAGACCAGCGAGCACTTGGAGGACGCGTTGTTTCTCGAAGCGCCCTCACGCCTGGCACGCGGGCTGCTGCGGCTGGCCGAGGCATTCGGCAAGCCGGGCGCCCTCGGGCTGCGCATCGACATCAAGCTGTCGCAGCAGCAGATCGGCAACCTGATCGGCATCTCGCGCGAGAGCATCAACAAGCAGTTGGGCGAGTGGAGCCAGATTGGGATCATCTCCGTTCAAAGCGGGATCATCACGATCCACAACCGCGGCGCGCTGGGGGCGATCACCGGGGCCGAAACGTGAGGCGGCATGCCCCCGGCCCCATGGCTCAGGTGCTGCTACACGCGACGACGGCCGTCCTGCCGTCCTGCGTGCCCGGCGCCTGCGCGTCGATCCGGTAAACCGCGAGCGGCGCGCGCTTGCCGCGTAGCCCGATCTCCCCGATGCGCACGCCAGGAACCGTCCCGCCGAGCCGCTGCCACGTCGGCTCGCCGATCAGGATCGTGCAGTAGCGGACCGCGCCGTCCGTATACTGCTTGCCGAGCTGCTCCAGCCGCGCCCCGATGTTGGCCGTGTCGCCGAGCAGGCAGTATTCGAGGCGCGGCCCGCTTCCCAGGCTGCCGGCGACCAGCTCCCCGGTGTGCAGGCCGACGCGCAGGCCCGCCTCGGGCAGCCCGGCCTCGCGCCAACCGTCGTTCAGGCGCTCCATCGCTTGTTCCATGGCCAGGGCGCAGCGCGCGGCGTTGCAGGCGTCCGTCGTGATCGCCGCCTCGTCCCGCCGCGGCACGGGGCAGCCAAACGCCGCCAGGATGCCGTCGCCGACGAAACGGAGCACGACGCCCTCATGCTCGATGACGAGCCGCACCATGGCGTTGATGTAGAGGTCGAGCCAGGCCACCAGCGGCTCCGGCGCGAGGCGCTCGCAGATCGAGGTGAACCCGGCGATGTCGCAGAACATCACCGTGGCGGTCAGCAGCTGCGGCCGCGGCCGGCCGCCGGCGAGGAACAGCTCGCGCTCGCGCAGCAGCTCGTCCGCCACCGGCTCGCTCATGAAGCGGTAGAACAGCGCCTGCAGCGCGCGCCGGTCGCGCCGCTCGCCGCGTCCCCGCCATGCGCGGAATGCGCCGCCGGCGATGCCGGCCGCCAGCAACGGCGCGACGCACGGCGTCAGCGTGTCGTTGCCCGCATACAAGGCGAGCGCCGCCGCCACGAAGGCCGCGGCGATGCCGGCGAGCGCCGCCGAAAACAGGTAACCCGTGAGCGCCGACGCGGCCGCAAGGCCGGCCGCTGCCATGCCCAGTGTCGCCCCGATCTCTATCCAGGGGACGGAGGGCCGCGGCGCGGCGCGGCGGTCCAGCAACTGGGACAGGATCTGGGCGTGGATCTCGACGCCGAAGCTTGGCTGGCCGAAGGCCGAGGCCAGCGTGCGGTGCTCGTCTTCTCCTCGATGCAGGCTGCCGACCAGCACGACCTTGCCGCGAAGCCAGTCCGCGGGCAGCAGGGGGACGGTCTCCGCCGGGTAAACCGGGAAGGCGCGCCCGCCGGGCGCCCGCCGCCATGCGATCGGGAACGGCCGATCCGGCACCGGGACGCCGAGTGCCATGGCGAGGCTGGCCGCAAGGCTAGGCTCGCCGGTCGCGGGGTGGATGGGAACGTGCTCGCGGACGACGTCGTCGAATTGGTCGCGCGCCAGGTTGGCGTAGCCGGTTCGCACGCCCGCGACGAACTCGGCAAGGGTGCGGCGGCGCTCGGGCGACGCTGGCGTTTCCGGGGCCAGCGTGATCACCGCCACGGGTACGTCGCTGCGCCGGATCGCCCGGCGCAGCGCGACGTCCTTTGCCGGCTCGGTCGGACGGTCGAGCAACACGTCAAGGCCGATCGCCGCGACGCCCGCGTGGGCGAGCTGGTCCAGCAGATCGGCAAGGAAGATGCGGTCGATGGGCGAGCGGTAGGGGAAAAGATCGAGCGTGTCCTCGGTGATGGCGATGATCGCGACCCGCTCGTCGAGCGGCCGGACCGGTGCAAAGAAGCGGAATGCCGCCGCCTCGAAAAGCCGTTCCGCGGCAGCCAGCGGCGAGGGGGGGCGCACGCAGAGCAGCGCCGCCAAGCTGGCCCCGGCCAGGATCAGCGCGATGCGCGCGCCCCCCGCCATCTGCCGCCGGACTGTGCCCAGTCTCATCCCCACGGCCGTTCCGCCGATGCTATAACGGACGCCGGGCGGCATCGGCGAGGCGGCATGCAGCCTGTTTCGGGCCGCAAGGAGGGAGGACGCAAATGCAGGCGGGGTTCGTGTTGGCGATCATGCTGTGCAGCGGCGACAGCTGCGACCTGGTCCGGGCGGAGTCGGGCGCCTCCTATCCGACCTATGAGGCCTGCACCGCGGCCTCGGCGACGAAGTCCGCAATGCTGAACGACCTTGCGGCGCAATACCGCTCGGAGCGGCGTGAGGCGGACATCATCTGCCTGCGCGAACTGCCGCGGATCACCACGGTCGAGACGCCGTACGAGGCGGCCGACACCGCGGAGCTTCGGGCGGAGCCGGACGCGAACGCGCCGGCCGTCGGCTCCCTTGCCCGGGGGCAGCGGACCGTAGCGACGGGCGCGGTGGCGGGGACGCCGTGGCTGCGCGTCGTGCTGCCCTCCGGCATGAGCGGCTTCGTGGAGCAGAGCCACCTGCGCCCGCCCGCCCCGACCCCATTGCTGGCGGACCCCGCTGCTCAATCCTCCATTCCCCAGCTTGCCACCCCGCAGCCTTCCACCACTTTACCGTTCGCCGGCGTCCTTCGTGCGGGCGAGTTTCGCGACTGCGCGGACTGTCCGGCCATGGTACCCCTGCAGGCAGGCGTCTTCATCATGGGCTCCAACGAGGATACGACCGAGCGCCCCGCGCACCGCGTTAGCATACCGGCAACCGCGCTGGGCAAGTTCATGGTGACCGAGGCCGAATGGGACGCCTGCGCCGCGGCCGGCGGCTGCGCCTACAAGCCGTCGCATGAGGCGGAGGGCGCCGGGCACCGGCCGATGACGAACCTGAGCCAGGTGGACGCGATGCACTACGTGGGCTGGCTGCGCAAGGTCACTGGCAAGCCTTATCGCCTGCCAAGCGAGGCCGAGTGGGAATACGCCGCCCGTGCCGGCAGCACCGCCCGTTTCGGATTCGGCGATCAGGTCGGGATCGGCCGGGTGAACTGCAACGGCTGCGGCACCCCCTATGACCCGCATCGCCCGGCGGATGTCGATGCGTTTCCGCCCAACGCCCTGGGGTTCTACGGTATGCTGGGCGGCGTGTCCGAGTGGGTCGAGGATTGCTGGCATCCCACCTATCAGGGCGCGCCGAACAACGGCGCCGCTTGGGGTGGCAGTTGCGATCGTCGCGTGCTGCGCGGCGGCTCGTGGAAAAGCCCGCCCTCCGACGTCACCGTATCCGCCCGGAACTTCTACGACGCCGGCGTGCGTTACATCGCCAACGGCATGCGGGTGGCGCTGCCGACACACTAGTGGCCCGATCCTGACGTTCGAGCCCCGAATGTTAGGATCGGATCACGAGACAAAGGCTGGCGCAGCACTCTGCCACTATGGCAGCACCATGCAGGTGAACGCGCCGTCGCCGAACGGCATCATCTGCCCGCCCCATCCGAACCGTTGAGCCGGCAGCCAGCCGGCGAGGGAAGGCACGATGCCGAGGCGCTCGGCTGCCTGGCAGGTGACGGTCATGCGGCCAAGCTGGCCGTGCTCCAAGCGGAACGGCCTGAGGGGACGGACACGCTGGCCTCCGGTCTCGGGCAGGACGCCAGCCTTGGCCGGCTTGGCGTCCAACGTGAGCCTTGCGGACACCGGGCGCTCCAGGGCAACTGCGCCGAGCGTGAGCAGCACGGCCAGGCCCAGGGGGAGGATGGGTCCGTGCATGGCTAGTCCACCCGCACGAACTGGACCCGGCGGTTACGCGGATTGTAGGGGTCGGCGAGCAGCGGCTCCGACTTGCCCTTCCCAGCCACCACCAGGCGGTCCGGCTCGATGCCCTGCTGACGCACGAGATACTCGGCCGCGGCGGCGGCGCGGCGCTGCGACAGGTCGAGGTTGTAGGCGTCCGGACCCGTGGCGTCGGTATGGCCCTCGATCTGGATCCGAACCTGTGCCTCCTCCTTCATCAGCGCCGCGACCCGGTCGAGGAACACGCCGTAGGGTGCCGGGATCACGTCCGAGTTGAAGGCGAAGTTGATGCGGAAGCCGACGGCCTCCGCCGGAGCCGGCTCTTCCGACCCGGACGCGGCGGCAGGCGCCACGCGGTGGGCGCGCGGCGCGGCGGGGTGGGCCGGCCTGAAGGCGACCGGTGTCGCCTGCCGCGGCTCGGGTATGGGCGCTTCGGCTTCGGCCGCCGGGGCCGGCATCGGTTGCGGCGCGGGGGCGGCTGGAGTTGCGAGAGTGATCGGCGCCGCAGGGGCGGGCATGGCGAAGGCGGCTGGCTGCAGAGAGCTGGACGTCGCCACGCCATCGACATGCGGCAGCACGATCCTGCGGCTGGAACCGCCGTGGGATTCCGGGACCATGATACTGCGCAACTGCGCCAGCGACGGGGCTTCGTCGAACATCTGCACGCTCTGTCCCATCGCCGGGCCGCATAGGAGCAGGGCCTGGAGCGAGACGGCGGCGAGGGCGGCACGGCGGGGGAGATGATGGCGCATGGCGGGATTCCTTCGTTGTTCTCGACCAGCTGGACTGCAGTGCGTCGATGAGGCGAGACTACGGGCCAGCCGCGCCCGAAGCTGTGGTCCAGCCCACTTTTCGGCGCAGGGCGGAAACTTCGACATCGGGCTACCGCGGCCCGGCGCCGTGGGCCGGATGGAAACGGGCGGCTCCGGGCGCTTGCTGGACGATGCGGCCGTCTGCGCCGACGACGTTGACGGCGCCGCCCCCTGCTGTCCCGGACGCGGCCGACTGGCTGAGGACCTGCTGCAGCGCGATCGGACCGGTGCCGTTCGCGGTCTGCTGCTGGACGTTGTTGTTGTCCCCGATGACCACCGGACCCTCGAAGGTCTGGTTCAGCACGATCTGCCTTGGCCGCCTCCGGCCGCCATAGCCCTGACCGTCGGCAGTGCCGAAGTCGGGTTCGGGCGCAAGGGGAACGCGCTGTATCGGCTGCACGCTGGCGGACAAGGGGCGGCCAAAGGCGAAGCCGCCGAGAAACCCGGCATCGCCGCGCAGATGCGCGATCATTTCCTGATGGCGCGCGCTGTGGTCCGTCGCCTTCAGGCTGGCCTGCACGTCGGCGGCCGACACGGCGTTCGGAACGAAGGGCAGCATCCGCGCCAAGCCGGTCGGCCCGCGGGCGTTCCGCGGCGCAAGGGTGAGGCCGCCGCTTTCCTGCGCTGCGGCCGGCGTGGCGAGGCTGGCCAAGACGGCCAGGGCGGGGACGATCAGTCGGAATACCATGGCATGTTCCTCCTAAGCCTGGCCTCGCGGGCCGGCTGGACGGCAGGATGGCCAGCCAAAGACCGCGGCGCTGTGGCCTGGCCCACGTTCGGCCGATTATGGCGTCTGCAGCCGTCCGTGGGACGGCGCGGGCTACCGGTCGATGGCGATAGCGTTGCTGCGGGTGCGCAGACGGAGCCGGCCTTCGCTCTGCTCGAGCGACAGCACGGGGCCGTTCGCGTCCCGCCGGTCGATGGAAAGCCGCGGCGATGCGCGCCGGGGCGGCGCGTCGTCGTCGGAGTCCTCCTTGCCGCCCCAGGCATCCGGACCGCCGTCCCGGTCGGATGGGGGCCCCTGCATCTCCTCGGGCATGGGCGTGCCGCTGCCGAACGACTGGACGGCAGCGCCATGGCCGCCGACGCAGGTGGTGCGTCCGTTGACGGTCTGGCAGCTCACGGCGCCCGACCCGGAACACGTGGTGTTGCCGTTCACGGACCGGCAGCGCAGCGTCTCGGCCGAGGCGGAGGCAGCGGCTAGGACGAGGGCGAGGGCGAGGGCGAACGGGCGTGGTTGAAGCATGGATTCCTCCTGCAGGAAGACCTCGCCCCCGGCACGGGCGCCTGGGGACGAGGGATGACAGGGCATCAGCGGCCGATCTGGTTGAGCAGCCGCTGCTGGGCGGTGCTTTGGGACCCGGCCGCGAGATTGTAGCCGCGGGTGTAGGCATTGCTGGACAGCAGGCCGCGCGGCCCATAGGCCTGGATGCTCTGATCGGCGTTGCTGCCCTGGCCGAGGCCCAGGTTGACGCCAGCGACCACCTGGGTGCTGACCAGCGGGCGGCAGCCGTCGGGCGACGCGGTGAGCAGGCCCTGCCGCGCCTGGGCATGCGCTCCCGATGCCCGGTTCACGCCCACGGTGACGCTGGTTTGCGACAGCGCGCAGCCGGGCTGCAGCTGCTCGATCCGCGACAGCGTGGCCGCCGGGCCGCGCAGGGACATGCCGCCAGTCTCTTGCGCCGAGGCGGGAAGCGCAGCGAGCAGGGCAAGCACGGGGACAAGGCTACGGACGGACATGACAGGCTCCTATGGCGAAGAAACCGGCCCCGCGCGTGCGGGGCCGGACGGTTCGATCACTGGCCGCTGACGGTCGTCACCTGCTGCGACGCCGAGGAGCCGAAGCCGGTCGCGGCGTTGCGGTTGCGCCCGCCCGAGACCAGGTCCCGGCCATGCCCGGCGCCACCGATGGTCAGCACCTGCTGGTCGGCCTGGGACAGGGCGCCCGTGGCGCGGTTGGAGTTGAACCCGCCGCTCACCAGCGACTGGCCGCGCCCATACGACGTGCCGCCCAGCGTCGTCACCGACTGCTGCGCATCGCTCAGGAAGCCGCTGGCGACATTGCGGTTGCCGCCGCCGTAGGTGAGCGCGTTGCCGCGGCCGTATGCCGCGCCGCCGATCGTGGTCGTGTCCTGCTGCGCGTTGCTCAGGAAGCCGCTGGCGACGTTGCGGTTGCCGCCGCCGTAGGTGAGCGCGCTGCCGCGGCCGTATGCCGTGCCGCCGATCGTGGTCACGCCTTGGCCGGCGGTGCTGAAGGTGCCGCGGGCGGTGTTGACGTTGCCGCCGCCGCGGGTGATCGACAGCCCGCCGGTGTCGGCGGAGCCTGCGAAGGCCGGGGCCAACGGCGCCAGGCTGAGCAGGGAGAGGGCGGCGATGCCGGAGAAAAGGACGTTGCGCATGATTGAGGCTCCTGTGTTGATGTGCCGGAACCCCTTGGCCCCGGCCTGTCTTCCTTGACAGCGAGGTCAACCTACGTCCCCCCCCTCCCCCATGCTGTGAACCGGGCCACAAACTTGGGCTGAAAGTACGCGGAAGTTTCAAATCGGCTGCGCCGGCCTTTTTGGGTGGCGGCGAGGCGGGACCCTGCCGCCGATCAGCCGCCGTCCGCCGGGGAGGTCCAGCCCGCCAGCTCGCGCCGCAGGTTGGCCTGCGCCGGCGTCTCGAACAGGTCGGCGATGACGCCGGTCCGGAACAGGCGGGGCGCGCCTGCCAACTGGGCGAGGAAGCCGAGGCGCTTGCGGTTCCAGGCGGCGTCGTCCAGGTGCATGTGCTCGGCGCGCAGCCGTTGCCCGTCTCGCAAAAAGATCTCGGGCGGCTCGCCGAGCGGGGTCAGGTCGAGGTCCAGAACCCAGACGCGCGCCCGGTCGAGCACCCCCTCTGCGGGCCAGGGCGCCAGGTGCCGGGCGGTCGCCTCGATAGTACCGGCGACCCAATCGATCTCGTCAGGGGACGCCTGCCCGGCCGCGCCCGCCATCTCCCGCCACAGCGCGGCGGAGGCGGCCTCGTTGTCGGTGCGGGTCGTATCCAGGACAGCATCGTGGAAGGCGATGGCCGAAGCGATCAGCCGGTCCAGATGGGGCGCATGGAACGCGCCGTCCCGTCCAAGGCTGCGGTGCCGCTGCCAGAGCAGGGCGGGATGCTCGTCCCGATGGTAGAACCGGTCCGGCGCCCGCATGCGCTGCGCCAGCGCGCCTCGCGCCCGGTCTGTGATGGGCACGATGCTGACAAGCGCGTCGAAGCTGGCGGCCGTGGGCATGGGCTAGCCTATCCCGCGCTGGCAGCGATTTCCATAATCAATCCGGCATTGGCCAAGCGTTCGGTGTAGCGAATGCTGACGTATTGGGACCCCCGATCGGAATGATGCACAAGCTTGCCGCCGGCAAAGGGCTGGCGC
>CAZZWN010000001.1:28857-73509 GCA_964657765.1 uncultured Acetobacteraceae bacterium | reverse complement strand
TTTGCACCACTAGCCTTTGTATGGTGGGCCGATTCACCTAACGCTCGGGAACCAAGCGTTAGGATCGGACCACTAGGCGGAGCAAGCCAAGGCGGGCAAGACGGTGCCGGCGTCGAGGACGACGCTGCCGTGCGCCTTGCCTCCCAGAAGACCGAGCCCCAGGCTGCCTGCGCGATATGGAGTTCATCTTGGCCGAGCGTGGCATCGTCGTGTCGTGAGTTAGGGTGGTGTTGCGGAAGAATGGTCTAGGTGCTTGGCTTTAGCCGCGTGTGGCGGGCATCTGTGGGTGACGATAGGGATCAAGCAGGACAGGGCGACCAAGGGGCGTCGCGTCCGCAGCCTTTTCCATGGGCGCTGGCTGCGGGGCGATGGCGATGATCAGGAAGGGGCAGGCTCACGAAGATGGTGGGACCGGACATGCGAGCGCAGGCCGCCAGCACTGCAAGTGCCTTGATGCTTGAACGAGGGGATCAACCGTTCGGAGTGCAGATATGAGCAAGTATCTGAACCAGGAAAGGATCGTCTTCGCGATCACCGTCTTCCTGTTCGCCATATTTTCCCTAACTCTGCCGCGGTTCTTGACGGTCGAGAATTTCTGGACGCTGATCCGTAGCGTCTCCGTATTGGGCATTCTCGGCGTCGGCATGGCGATCGTCGTGATCGGGCGCGGCATCGACCTGTCGATCGTCGCTGTCATGGCGGTGTCGGTCGCATGGACCCTCGACCAGGCGGCACAGGGCACTCCGCTGGCCATCGCCTTCCTGCTTGGCCTCGGTTTCGCGGTCGCCGCCGGCTTGATATCGGGCCTTTTGATCGCCTATCTCGAGGTTCCCGCGATTTTCGCGTCGCTCGCGATGGCGGCGATCATCGCCGGGTTCGGCCAGTTCAGGCTGCTCAGCCTCGGCGAGGTCTATGTGACGCCGGCGAGCGCGCCGCTGAGCTGGATCGGCGCGGGAAGCGTGTATGGCATTCCGGTCGCCGTATTGTGCTTCGCCGGCATTGCGCTGGCGGCCTCGTTGCTGCTGCGCGCCACCAAGCTGGGCCGCTTCATCTATGGCATTGGCGATAACCCCCGCGCGGCGCATGTGACGGGGGTGCCGGTGCGCCCGATCATCGTGCTGCAGTTCGCCTTGTCGGCGCTCGCGGCCTTTGTCGCCGGGCTGATCACGGCGACGTCGGTGAGCAGCATGAACACGCGGATCGTCGACTCCACCTTGATCTACGACATCATCCTCGTGGTGGTGATCGGCGGGGTCGGGCTGTCGGGCGGCAAGGGCGGCATCCGCAACGTCATCGTGGGGACGCTGCTGATCGGCACCTTGCTGAACGGCATGACGATCATGGACATGCCCTATACCGCGCAAAACATTATCAAGAGCCTTATTTTATTGACGGCGATCATCTTCGATTCGCTCGTCAACCCACGCGACGAGCAGACGGCGCAGCAGGGGGATATTTAAGGCAGAAGCCGGCGCATGATGCCGGCGGCTGGTGTCCCGGCCTGAAAGCAGCAGGTATGGACGCGCTCATGGCAGCCTCCTCGCCCCGGGCATGACGTGATTGAGGAAGCGCGGAGCGCACATAGCGATAGGCCGGACGTCGCCATCAAGGCCGAGCCGCGCGCACTCGTCCTCGGCAAAGCTCCAGGCAAGCCCAGTCGCGTCATTGTCGGAGAAGTCGAGCAGAAGGTCCACGTCGCTGTCCGGGCGGAGTTCCCCCCGCGCGGCGGAACCGTAGAGGATGTAGCGTCCGCCGATCTCCCGGGCCCGGTTTTCTAGTAGGCGGAGCAGCTCGTCTATGGCGGCCGTCTTTGCAGCGACCGCCGCAGTCTTCCGCTCGGCCAGCGTTCGAACCGCCATGGCAACCTCCGGCCCGGATGTATTCCGTGGCAAGGCACGGCACGAGGGACCAGCATCGACGCGCCGCAAAGTCGGCGCCCACGCAACCTTGCATGGCACGCGGCTAGGCACCTAAGCTGCTCCTCAGAAAAATAATCGGAAAAGGGACGATCCATGCGTTTCCACCATCTGCTCCGTGGCCTGCTGCTTTGTGGCGCGCTGCTCGGGACCGCGCCGCTGACGGCCGCGCACGCGCAAACCGCAAAGGACGCGCCGCAGCCCGTCGGCGAGCAGTTCAAGGGCAAGACGGTGGCGTTCGTCCCGGTGTCGCTCGGTTTCGACCTGACGGAGGGCTGGAGCGCCATCCTCAAGCAGCAATCCAAGCAACTCGGCTACAACTACGTCGTCCGCAACCCGAATTTCAGCAGCGACGCCGGGGCGCAGGCGATATCGCAGCTCATTACCGAGAAGCCCGACATCCTGGTCATCCACAACCCGGATGTGCAGGTCTACGCGCGGCTGATGAAGAAGGCGCAGGACGCCGGCATCTACGTCATCCAGATCAACATGAAGAGCACCTTCGCCACCGACTATTTCGTCGGCGCCGACTACGTGAGCCTCGGCGAGAAGGCCGCCGACATCATGGTGCAGAAATGCGGCGCCGGGGCCAACAAGTCCGGCAAGATCGCCATCGTCCAAGGCGTATTGACCGCCGCCGCGAGCGTCTTCCAGATGACGGGCATCAACAACGTCCTCGGCAAGCATCCGGAGATCAAGGTGGTGTCGAACCAGGCGGCGGATTGGGACAGCAGCAAGGCGCGCGCCGTCACCCAGACGATCATGCAGCAGAATCCCGATTTGTGCGGCGTCATCGGCTTCTGGGACACCATGGACGTCGGCACCGGCTCCGCCATCCGCGAGGCCGGCAAGGCCGACCAGGTATATCTCGTGACCTCCGGCGGCGGCAGCGACACGGCCTGCAACAACGTGGCGAACGGCACCTTCGGGGCGGAGCTGAGCTACGACGTCCCGCGCCAAGGGCAGGACATGAACACCGACATCCGCGCGCTGCTGCAGAACAAGCCCAAGCCCGGCGCGCAGAAGATAACCCAGATCACCCCCATCCAGGTGCTGAGCAAGGAGACGATCGGGCCGGATACCTGCTGGAAGCTGAGCCAGCTGCAAACTGCGGCGGAATGACCTCGCCGATAACGGTCGGGCCCATGGCGGCGCGTTAGCCCCAAACGATCAGGAGGTCGAACATGCCGGACGGGAGAGCCGCGGTCCCACCCGCGGCAGAAGCCGCTGCGCCACGGCCCGTTGGATTGGCCGAGACAATGGTCCGCTGGCGCTATGCGCTGTTCCCGGACCATGTCGTCGGCGAAATCCTCTCGAAGGGCTGGGTCGACAACGCGACGCCGTTCGCCTTCCTGCTGATCGTGCTCGTGCTGTTCAGCAGCCTGATCCCCGACTTCCTCGCCCCTGACAGCCTGGCCTCCAGCGCCCGGCAGCTCGGCGAGTTCGGCTGCGTCGTGCTCGGCGAGATGGTCGTGATGGTCGGCGGCGGCATCGACCTCAGCGTCGGGTCGAACTTCGCCCTGGGCAACATGGTCGCGCTCATTTGCATGAACCTGCTCGGCCTGCCGGTCGCGGCGAGCTTCGCCTGCACCTTGCTGGCCTGCGGCGCCGTCGGCCTGCTGAACGGCATACTGGTCGGCTATTTGCGGCTGCGGGCGTTCCTCACCACCCTGGTCGTGCTGATCATCGTGCGCGCCGTCGTCGACACCCTGCTGCTGAACTACGCGGTGCCGATCTCGACGGCGACGGTGGATTCGGACGTGTGGGACTGGCTTGGCGACGGCGCGGTGCTCGGCGTGCCGTTCAGCCTCATCGTGCTGAGCGTCCTGGTGGTCGGCGGTCATGTGCTGCTCAGCCGCACCCGGCCGGGCTGGCACGTCATGGCGGTCGGCGGCTCGCGGCGCTCCGCCCACAATGCCGGCATTTCGGTGCGGCGGACGATCTGCGCCACCTACGTCATCGCCGGGCTGCTGTGCGGGCTGGCGGCGTTCCTGTATGCGTCGCGGCTGGGCAGCACCGGGTCGGATACCGGTGCAGGGCTGGAACTCAGCGTGCTGACGGCGGCGATCCTGGGCGGCAACAGCCTCGGCGGCGGACGCGGCTCGACCGCCAAGGCATTGATGGGCTCGATCACCGTGCTCGCCATCGTCAACGGCGTGGTGCGGCTCGGCCTGCACTCCGGCGCCGGGCCGCTGATCCTCGGCGGGTTCCTGCTGCTGGCCATCGTCGTCGACGTGAAGTGGCTGAAGAACCGGCACAAGCTGCTGAGCAAGGTCTATATCTCGCCGGCCTACCAACGGCTGGCCCCGGCGCCCTCGGCGCAGGCGGGCTCGGGGTCGCCCTACGCGGTAAATGACAAGCTCAACGACGTGGAGGTCATCGGGCTCGACATGGTGGACGGGCCGGAGGACGTGATCTTCGACCGCGACGACAACATGTACACAGGGTCCCGCCAAGGCGACATCCACCGCTTTTTCGCCCCGGACTACAAACGCCACGAGATCTTTGCGCATATCGGCGGATTTCCGCTCGGCATGGCGTTCGACCGCGCGGGCAACCTGCTGGTCTGCGTCGGCGGCATGGGGCTGTATCAGGTGCGCCCCGACGCGATGGTGGAGAAGATGACCGACGAGACCAACCGCACCCGGCTTTCGGTCAACGACGATACCCGCCTGCGCCTGGCCGACGACCTCGACATCGCGCCGGACGGCCGCATCTACTTCAGCGAGGCGACGATCCGCTACGAGATGCATACCTGGCCGGTCGATGCCCTCGAGGCGCGCGGCAACGGGCGGCTCATTTGCTACGACCCGGCGCATCGCACCACCCGCACCATCCTGCGCGGGCTGCGGTTCCCCAACGGCGTCTGCATGGCGCATGACGGGCAGTCGTTCCTGTTCGCGCAGACCTGGGCCTGCTCCATCAGCCGGTATTGGATCGCCGGACCACGCGCCGGCACGACCGAGGTGGTGATCGCCAACCTGCCGGGGCATCCGGACAACATCAACCGCGCGTCCGACGGAAACTACTGGCTGGCGCTGGTGGGGATGCGCTCGCCGGTCGTGGACCTTGCCTTGCGCATGCCGGGCTTCCGCCGCCGCATGGCCCGGCGGGTGGCGGCCGACGAGTGGCTGTATCCCAACATCAACATCGGCTCGGTGGTGAAGATCGACGACCAGGGGCAGGTTCTGGACGCGCTGTGGGACCGCACCGGGCGCAACCATCCGATGATCACCTCGATGCGCGAGCACCGCGGCTGGCTCTATCTGGGCGGCATATTGAACAACCGCGTCGGCCGCTACCGGATTCCCGGGGCGGACGTGAACTGGACGTGCAACGACAGCTATTGGGGGCCGCGCGGATGATGTCCGGCTTGCGGGCGCGCTACGACGCGTTTCTGGGCCGGGGCGCGTCCGCGGTAACGATCCCGGCCATGGACGGCGCGTTGCGGGCCAACCGCCGGCTGGACGACGGCGAGGTATTGCGGGTGGCGAACGAGCCGGACAACCTCGTCGCGACCAAGGACGGCGTGCTCTATTCCAGCGGCGACACGCTGTTCCGCTTGGCGCCGGGCAGCCCTGCGGACGACGCCGCCGCGGTGTTCGACGCCGCCGTGACGTGCCTCGCGGCGGATGGCGGCGGGACGCTGGCGGTGGGGTTGGATGACGGCCGGGTCATGCTCCATCGCGCGTCCGGACAAAGCCTGCTGCAATCCGGCGGGACCTGCCCGACCGCGCTGGCCTTCGATGCGGGCTCGCTGGTCGTCGCACACGGCTCGGCCGTGCATCCGCCGTCGCGCTGGCGGCATGACCTGATGGAGCGGGGCGCTTCCGGCTCGGTCTGGCGCGTCGGCTTGGGCGGGGAGGCGCCGGCATGCCTGGCGCGCGGCCTCGCCTGGCCCTGCGGCGTGCTGATCGACGCCGGCGGCATCGTCGTGAGCGAGAGCTGGCGGCACCGGCTGCTGCGGCTCGATGGCGATGGCTCGCCGAAAGTGCTGCTGGACGACCTGCCGGGCTACCCCGGCCGCATCGTCGCCGCCGCGGACGGCGCTTGGCTCGCGGTGTTCGCGCCGCGCAGCCAGATGGTGGAGTTCGTGCTGCGCGAGCCGGGCTATCGCCGCCGCATGATGCAGGAGATCCATGTGGACCACTGGATGGCGCCGGCGCTGGTCAGCGGCCGTTCGTTCCTGGAGCCGTTGCAGGGCGGCGCGGTAAAGCACATGGCGACGCTGAACTCATGGGCGCCCACCCGCTCCTATGGGTTGGTCGTGCGGTTGGACCGGGGGTTCGAGCCGGTCGAAAGCTGGCACAGCCGGGCGGACGGGATGCGGCACGGCGTTACCAGCGTCGTCGAGCACGATGGCGCGCTGCTGGTCGCGAGCAAGGGCGGCGACGCCATTGTCGCCGTCGAAGCCGGGGCGGCCGAGCCATGACGACGCCATTGCTCGAACTGCGGGACATCACCAAGACATATCGCGGCGTCGTCGCCATCAACGCCATCGACTTCACGCTGGAGGCCGGCGAGGTGCACGCCATCCTCGGCGAGAACGGTGCGGGCAAGTCTACGTTGACGAAAATCGTCGCTGGCGCCGTCGCGCCCACGCGTGGCGAGATCCTGCTCGACGGCCGGCCGGTCGCCTTCACGCAGCCTGCCGAGGCGCTGCGGGCGGGCATCGCCATGGTCTACCAGGAAACCAGCCTGGTGCCGGCGCTGACGGTCGCGCAGAACATCTATCTCGGCCGCGAACGCTTCTTCAACCGGCTGCGCGGGATCAACATCGCGGCGCAGCAGAGCCTGCAATCGCTGAACTTCCCCGTCGATCCGGCGGCCACCGTCGCCTCGCTCGGCGCCGCGAAGAAACAGATGGTCGAGATCGCCCGCGCCGTGGAGATGCAGGCGCGCATCATCATCTTCGACGAGCCAACGGCCTCGCTGACGCCGGAGGAGAAGCACCACTTCTTCGCGCTTATTCGCCGTTTGAAGCGCAGCGGCGTCTCGATCATCTTCATCTCGCACGCCCTGGAGGAGGCGCTGGAGCTCGCCGACCGCATCACCGTCCTGCGCGACGGCGAGACGGTCGCGAGCGACGAGACGAGCCGGTTCGACCGCGAGAAGGTCATCCGCGCAATGGTCGGGCGCTCGCTTTCCAACGAGCTGTATGGCGACGCGAAAACGCAGCACCGCAGCCCGCGGCCGCGTGGGCCACGCGTGCTGAGCGTGCAGAACCTGTCGATGGGTTCGATGGTGCGCAACAACTCGTTCTCGCTGTATGGCGGGCAGATCACCGGCATGTTCGGGCTGATCGGCTCCGGCCGGACCGAGACCGCGAAGGTGGTGGCCGGCGTCGCCAAGCGGGACTTCTTCCATGGTGGCGAGATCCGGCTGGAGGGCCGGAGCGTCCGCTTCCGCGTGCCGCGCCCGGCGGTTGAGCAGGGCGTCGTCTACGTCACGGAGGACCGCAAGATGGACGGGTTCTTCGAGACGATGTCGATCGCGGAGAACGTCTATCTCGGCAAGCTCGCTGCCGCCGGGGACAATACGACGGTTGTCAAGCTGAGCGAAATGGGGAAATTGGCGAAGCATTGGCACGCCGCGCTCAATATTCGCAGCATCAACGACGACGCGCGCACGATCGAGCTGTCGGGCGGCAACCAGCAGAAGGTGGTCATCGCGAAGTCGCTGGTGCAGCGCCCCAAGCTGGTGATCTTCGACGAGCCGACTCGCGGCGTGGACGTGGGGGCGATCGTCGAGATCCACCAGTTGATCAACCGCCTGGCCGACGATGGTCTCGCGGTATTGGTGATCTCTTCTTACTTGCCGGAGATACTGAACCTGTCGGATCGCATCCTGGTGTTCCGCCAGGGCCGCGTGGTGGAGGAGTTCACTGCCAGCGAGGCGACGCAGGAGCGCATCATGTATGCGGCGGTGCATTAGGCCCGATTTGCCGGGTGATCACCGAGGCGTTGGGCATGTAGGTCCGTCGCAGCGGCGGCCGGCTTTCCCTGGCTACGCCCCAACAATCAATCTTACAGCGCCAACTTACGGGCATGCAGCGCCTGAGAAGCTGTTCCATTAGGCCGCTTTGGCTGCACTGCGTGGGACGGGTGAGTATACGCCGTGCTCCCCTGCCACAGGCTGGAGCAGCCCGGTCAGGCCCAATATCGTCTCGGCGCAGCCGAGATAGAGGAAGCCGTCCGCTGGCATCTGGCGGGCAATGCCCTCTAGCACGCGTTTCTTAGTCGCTGCATCGAAGTAGATCAGCACGTTACGGCAGAACACGATATCAAAACGCCCGAGTGGGGCCGGGTCGGCAAGCAGGTTCCATTCACGGAACTCCACATCTGCTTTCAGTGCGGCGTTGACGCGCCAGCCGCCGTCTTCCTTGCGAAAATACTTTTGTAGCATCCGGTCGGGCAAACCGCGCTGCACCTCGAAACCGTTGTAGAGCGCCTGCCGCGCGCGGGAGAGCTGCTCCCTTGCGATGTCTGTGCCTAAGAGCTTTACAGGTCGGTTACCCAGCAGAGGGCGGCACTCCGCTACCAGCATGGCAAGCGAGTAGGCCTCCTGCCCAGAGGAGGAGGCGGCCGACCAGATGCGTAGTTCCTGGCTGCGGGGGCGCGTTTGGTGCAGATGGGGGATGGCATATTGGCGGACGTGCTCGAACGGCTTCTGGTCCCGAAAGAACAAAGACTCGTTGGTCGTCATGGCCTCGACAACCTCGCGAGCCAATTCGGATTCCGCAGGCCGGCGCAGCCGCTCCGCCAGAGCGTCGAGATTTCTTAATCCTTCTCGCCGCATTAGTGGAGCAAGCCTTGTCTCGACGAGATAACGCTTGTCCGGTCCTAGTGTTAGACCAGAGCGTGCGCGAACCAACGCCGCAATGCTGTCGAACCCACCAAACTCTACCATCAAAATGTCCGCTTTCTTGTTAAATCCAATATTTTCGCGGCAATTTCCGGCATGGGCAGCACGGCGTGGCATAACCCCGCACGCGCGACGGCGCCGGGCATGCCCCAGACCACGCTTGTCGCTTCATCCTGCGCGATGGCAGTTCCTCCAGCCTCGATCAAGGCACGGGTGCCGAGCAGCCCGTCCTGACCCATGCCGGTCAGCATGACAGCGAGCACCCGTCCGAGGCATGCCTCGCTCGCGCTGCGCAGCATCGGATCCACCGCAGGCCGGCAGAAGTTTTCCGGCTCTCCGTCCGACAAGCGGGTGATCAAAACCCCGCCGTGCCGCGCCACTAACAGGTGCCGGTTCCCCGGCGCGAGGTGAATGCACCCAGGCAGCAGGCGCTGACCATCTTGCGCTTCCCTGCAGGGAGGGCCGCCCAGGCCGGTGATGTGCTCGGCTAGGATGCTGGTGAAGCCGGGCTGCGTGTGCTGGGTGAGTACGAAAGGCAGGTGCAGCGCGGCCTTTGCAGCAGCGAGCCCCTGCACCAGCGTGAACAAAGCCTGGGGTCCGCCCGTCGAACTTCCGATGGCGACCAGCTCTGGGAACTTCCCGGCAGGACGGAGGGCATGCTTTACGGGAATAGAAGCGGGTGAGGGCAAGGATAGCCGCGCGCGATCCCGCAACCGTGCATGCCCACGGACTTTGGCCAGCAGCTCGGCACCGAACGCGCCGTTGCCAATGTCCTGAGCCTCTGGTTTCGGCAGGTAATCCGCAGCACCCAGGCTCAGGGCACGAAGTGCAGTAACGGCCCCTCGCGCGTTGACGCTGGATGTCACAATGATTCGTAGCCCTGGCTCAGCCTGCATCAGCAACGGCAATGCCGTAATGCCGTCCATCACGGGCATTTCGACGTCCAGGACTACTACATCTATACTTTGATGCCGGAGTGTGTCCAACGCCATCTGCCCGTTGCTGGCACGGGCGATGACGCGAACGTCCGGGTCACTCTCAAGGATACGGGACAAGGCGGCGCGGACAACCACCGAGTCATCGCACACCATGACCCGGATCAGTGCCGGTCCTGGTGTTTTTTCGGGAAGCCTGGCTGGCAGCACGGTCATAGCCAGCCGATCTGCGGAACGGGGAGCATCAGCTAGGCCTCCCGGGGCGCAAGCGCGAGCAGACGATCCACGTCGAGCACGACGAGGAGCTGCCCCGCCAGCTGGTATACCCCCGCGTTGAACTCGGCCCATCCACCTGCCAACGTGGGCGGTGCCTGTTCAAAGAGCCGTGCCGGCAGGCTCATTACCTCGGAGACCTGATCGACCAGCAAGGCATACAGCTCCGTCCCTTGTTCGGTGACGACGGACATCGGCGTCGTGCCCTGCTCGGCGGGAGGCAGCCGCAGACGGCGGCGTAAGTCGATGGCGGTGACGATGCGTCCGCGCAGGTTCAGGCTGCCGGCGATCTCCGGCGCGGCAAGCGGGATGCGGGTAATCGCCTGCTCGCTGAGCACGTCGCGGACGCCCTCCAGCGGCACGCCACAGAGCTGGCCGGCGACGTGCAAGGTCACGTAGACACGCTCTTTTCCATTAGACGGGTCAAGTCCTGCGGTAATGACGTCGGCTTGGGTCATGCTGTGCCGTCCTACTGTGTTGTTACGGGCGTGTGCAGGCAGCGCTTGAGACTGTCGAGCAGAGCACCACGGTCGGCCTTGGCCACGTAGTCGTCAAAACCCGCACGCCGCCCGGCTTCTATGTCGGCCTGCGTATTGCGACCGCTCAGGGCAATGAGCGGCACGCCGGCCCAGGCCCCGCCGCCGCGCACATGTCGGGCGAAGGCGAGACCATCCAGCTCAGGCATTTCGATGTCGGAGACGATCACATCAAAGATCTGGCCGGCCTCGCGCAGCGCCAAGGCCTGCACGGCGCCGTCGGTTGCCGTTACGTGATAGCCGGCCGCGGACAGGGTGGGCAGGAGCAGTTGGCGGAAGAAGCTGCTGTCCTCAACCACCAGGACCTGCTGCCGGACGCGCTCGCCCTTCGGGGCGGCCTCGAACCATACCTGGCCTGCTTGGCCCAACCAGTAAGTCATGTCGATCACGTCAGTAGCGCGTCCGGCGATTACCGCGCTGCCGAGTATGCCGGGTTGGGCGCTGCCCAGCTCGATCCGTAGCCGGTCCTCCACCACATCAATGATCTCGTCCACCATCAGGCCGGTGCTGCATTCGCCCTCGGTGAAAACCAGCACGGGCTGGGTACCCTCGCGTTTCGGAGGCGGAGCCGCCGGGTCGAGTTGGATCAGCGGCATGATCCGGTCCCGGTATTGCGTGACAAGCCGCCCGGATGCGACCTCGATCCGCTCGCGCGGAATGTGCTCAAGCCTGGCAACCAGGCCAAGTGGCACTGCTTTCGGCTCCGGCGACCCGGCGCGGAAGAGCAGCAGCGCCGTCCGGTCCTCGGATTGCGCATTCGAAACCAGGGCCGGCCGGCCTGCAGCCCGCTCGCTCGATGCCCGCGCCTCCGCCGCGCCGCCCAATCCCGTCGCCCGAGCGATGCCATTCGGGTCCAGGATCATGATGACGGCGCCATCGCCCAGGATGGTATTGCCGCCGAACATCGTGATGTGGCGCAGGATCGGCGCAATCGGTTTCACGACAATTTCCTCGGTGTCGAACACCGCATCCACGACGATGCCGAGCACGCCGGAACCCACCGAAGTCACGACGATGTACTTACCGCGCGCACCGGCCTCCGGCGACGCAGGTAGTTGCAGCAAGTCGGCCAGGTTCACGAGCGGCAGCAGCCGGTCACGGAGGCGCAGCACCGGCACGCCACCGATCTGTTCAGTTCCGGTATTCGACCCGTTCTGCGCCGAACCGGCCGACACCAACTCCGCCACGCTGAGCTGCGGTATGGCGAAGCGCTCACCGGCAGCTCCCACGATCAGGGCAGAGACGATGGCCAGCGTCAGCGGGATTTTGATGGTGAAGGTCGTGCCCAGGCCCGCACGGCTGCGCAGGCTTACCGTGCCGCCAATGCGCTCGATATTGGTCTTGACCACGTCCATGCCGACACCGCGGCCACTCACTGATGTGACCTCGGCGGCAGTGGAGAACCCCGCGTTGAAGATGAACTGCTGGATCCGTGTTTCCGGCATGGCTGCAAGCTCCGCCTCGGTCGCCAACCCGCGCGAGAGCAATTTTGCCCGGATGCGTTCGACCGGCAGGCCACGGCCGTCATCGGCAATCTCGATCAGGATGTAGCCGCCCTCGTGGAAGGCGTTCAGCGTGATCCGCCCCTGCTCCGGCTTGCCGGCCGCACGCCGCTCTGCCGGGCTTTCCAGCCCGTGATCGGCCGAGTTGCGGACCATGTGGGTCAACGGGTCGCGGATCAGCTCCAGCACTTGGCGATCCAACTCAGTGTCCTGGCCCTGCATGACCAGCTCGATCCGCTTGCCGAGGTCCCGCGTGAGGTCGCGCACGAGCCGGGGCAGCTTGTTCCAAGCGATGCCGATCGGCTGCATGCGGGTCTTCATCACGCCCTCCTGCAGTTCCGACGTGATGTGGGAGAGGCGCTGCAGCGGGGCAGCAAGTCCTGCATCCTCCCGCGTTCGGGCGAACTGGACGAGCTGGTTGCGCGTCAACACCAGCTCGCTGACCAGGGTCATCAGGTTCTCCAGTACGTCCACGCCGACGCGTATCGTCTGACTCGGCACAGTAACGGTATCGGGGGTCGCCGCAGCGGCAGTATCCGGTGTCGGATCCGTTGTGGTAGGCTCACGAGCCGGTTCTGCCGATGCAAGCGCTGACGCCGGCGCGGCTGAATTTGCCTTGGGACGCTTCCGTCGCGGCGTCTCGGCAACGGGAGTCTGGCCTTCTGCGATGGCAAGCAAGGTCGCGATCAGCGCCTTGTCGTCTCCGGCCGGTTCCGCCCCGGTGGCAGCCAGGCAAGCCACGATGGCTTTCACCTGATCCAAACCGCGCAACACGGCTGTGATCAAGTCGGGCGTGGCGGGCAACTCTCCATCCCGTACCCGACCGAGAACGCTCTCGGCCGCATGGGCCACTGACTCCAGCCGCGGCAGGCCGAGAAAGCCGCACGTGCCCTTGATTGTGTGCACGAGACGGAAGATGAGCGAAAGAGTTCCTTGATCGCCCGGCGTGCGCTCGAGCTTCAACAGGGCTTGATCCGCTTCCGCTAGGCTCTCGTTTGCTTCGGTCAGGAACTCGACGAGGAGATCGTCCATGATAGTCTCCAAATTTCCGGGATCCAGTCCCAGGGTGCTCGGGCACAGCGCCAGATCGGCGGGGTAGGCCGAGGTCGCGCCAGTTGCATGATTAGTTTTTTCGTCACGTCACGGTCAGCCAGTGCCGCCAAGCGTTAGGAATGCAGGAGCTTGGTGACCTGGGTTGAAGATCGGCGCGCGGTGCAAGCTCACGCTGCCCTCACACCGGCGACGAACTGCCGCACTTCGGCGGTGAGTTGCTCGGACTGGTGCGACAGCTCGCCTGCGGCACCGAGAAGCTGCTCGGCGGCCGTTCCCGTCTCACTCGCACCTTGGCTGACCCGCTGGATGCTGCTGGTGACCTCCTCGGTGCCAGCAGCTGCTTGTTGTACGTTGCGCGCGATTTCCTGCGTCGCCGCCCCTTGCTGCTCCACTGCCGCGGCGATGCTGGTCGCGATGCCGCTCAGCTCGTTGATCGTACCGTTGATGCCGCTGATTGCGACCACCGCCTCATGCGTCGCTGACTGAATCTGGCCGATCTGGGCGGCAATCTCCTCGGTTGCTTTTGCTGTTTGATGCGCAAGGCTTTTCACCTCGCTTGCTACCACAGCAAAGCCCTTGCCTGCGTCGCCGGCGCGTGCCGCCTCAATGGTGGCGTTAAGCGCCAGCAGGTTGGTCTGGCTCGCGATGGTGGTGATCAGCCCCACCACGTCGCCAATCCTCGCAGCTCCCTGGGCCAAAGCCTGGACGATCTCGTCCGTTCGCTTAGCATCCGCCGCGGCCCGTCCTGCCATCTGCGCGGACTGCGCCACCTGACGCGTGATTTCGGCCACCGACGCCGTTAGCTGCTCTGCAGCCACCGCCACCGTTTGCACGTTGACGCTGGCATGCTGCGCGGCCCTTGCCACCGAGGTCGCCTGAGAATTGGTCTGGCTTGCCGTGCCGCTCATCGATCCCGCCGTCGCCTGCAGCTCCGTGGCTGCTGACGACACCGTCGCCACCATGGCACCGACTTTGGTCTCGAACGCCCTGGTAAGGCTGGTTAGGCAGTCGGCACGGGTCTGTTTGGCAGTACTCTCGATGCGCTGCTCGGTCACGAGGCGGTCGGCTTCGATCATTTTCGCCTTGAATACCTGAACGGCTTGCGCCATCGCGCCAATCTCGTCCTTGCGACCGGCCCCTTCGACCTCAACCTGCAAGTCCTTCGCAGCCAATCGCTTCATCACATCTGTGATCTTGCGAACTGGCGTTGACACGTTCTTGACAATGAACAAGCCGAGCATGAGGCAAACTGCTGCTGCTACGCCAAGAACCGCGAAGATGATGATCCTGGTCGTTTCATATACGACAGCGGCCGCGTCGGCTGCGGCCCTGCCTTCCTTCGTGTTGAACACCAGGTTCGCTTCAAGAGCGTTGATGGCCTTCAGGTAATCTACGCGACCCTCCTCGCCGAACAGCGCACGTGCGCGAAGCAGGTCGCCCTCCAATAAGCTTTTGGCCAAAATCTTGTGGGCTGACCAAGCCTGGTCGAACTCTTGCATGAGGCGCTCATCGTCGGTGCCGCGCGTGATCCGTGGCTCGTAAGCTGCTCGCAGGCGTTCGAGCTTTTCGAGGCGCTTATTATTATCTGTCGTATTTTCTTCGCGCTCGCTTGCGCGTTCCGAAAGGAGGTAACGCGCCTCGCCAACTCGATACATTTGCACAGCCATGATAAGTTGCCCAAGAGCAGCCGTGCTGGGGAGCCAGTCGTTTCGCACAACGGCTGCCTCGTCGTTCATTGCAGAAAGCCGATTGATGGACGTCACGCCAAGCCCCGTAACGATAAGCAGAACGAGGCCAAATGCGCCCAGAACCTTGGATTTGAGAGAAAAATTATCGATAAACATCAAGTGTAATTCCTTTAGCGAACATTTACGTTTGCTGAATGACCGTAGCTTTCAGGCCTCCTTGTAGTCTGGAAAGGAAAATAAGAAGTTAAACCGCATGCGGTTTGACACCGATAGTCGGAGTGCTTGGCGGCATGGCGGCTGTTCCACAGATGATGGTTTTGCACAAAGCCTTCGTGCCGACTGGTGTTACGGATTGATTATGAGCGTTGGAACAGGCGTTCGCGGATCCGCGTTACCTGGCCCTGACAACCTCGCATGTTCGCAGCCTGTATCGATCGCCACCCGCAGACTGTAATGGGCTGGCTGCAAAGCTATGCGAGAAAGGCCCCGAGGCGCTGCTGTATCGGCGCGCCGGTTGCCGCTCCCTTTTTTGCCCCGACATCGCAGCCGCCCTCGGCGCAGAGGTCTGGGCTGCCCAGCAAGAAGCGGCCGCGCCTCCCTGCGCCGATTGGGCCTGTCTTGAAAGGATGCCAAGAAGCTCCTCGACCGCGCCAACATCGGACAGCGGACAGCCTTCATCGAACAGGTCCGCCCCTTGCTGAACGGCGTCCAGCGCGATCGGCAGCAACTGGTCTGTTTGGACGGGGCGCACAGCCAATAGGATGTCGACCTCGGCCGTGGCTGGGGCGAGCGCAGCCAGCGGTTCTTTGTTGCTTCCAGATCGCCCGTGCCCTCGATGCATGCTGGTGCTGGGACACCCGATCCTCCTACGTATCGCCTGACCCCTGAGCGGGGCTGGGGGCAACTGCGCCTGCATGCCTCGTCCGTGCAACATGCCTTTGAAGCATCTATAAGTTGCGGCCACGAACTATTCGGCTAGAAATCGGCTAGCATGCGATCGATTTGACTTTGGTCCATGGCGGCGTTGGGCAGTTGCGGGCCATTAAGCAAAGCGGCGTCGCCAGACAATGCGATCCGGGCCGGCCTTGATGGGCCGTTGGCGTTTTGACTGCCCCCGAAAGTCGATAGGATCTGAGTGACCTTCACGTCGATGGCTTTAAGCGTCGCAACCACCTTCGTGATGCGCTGCCCCGTGATGTCCTGAAAGCTACAGGCCTCGTAGATGCGCATAGTGCCCGCTTGAACTGCGTTCGCCGTTGGTCCGTCCATGCCTCTGGCCGCCTCATCGAGTGACTCGCACACTTCTAGGATGACCTCAGTGGCTGCAGCCGTATGTGCGACAACCGCATCGAGTTCGTCAGTGGCGGATGGAATGTGGCCTGCTGTGACATCGTCTACATGCAATGCGGCGATCTCGGCCTTCGCATCGGCGATGGTGCGGCTTAACTCCTCGACTTCGGCGAGGAGGCGGGCATCCTGGGCAGAGAGGTCGCCACCGAAAATCTCGAGCACGGCCTGCATGACAGCTGGAATCATTGCCGGGTCCGCAGTCCGATAACAGGCGCAGGTATCGGCGAGGCGTTTGGCCAGTATGCCCCGCCTCTGATCGGTGTCATGCATGACCGAGCACCTTCTCGATTTTACTCTGCAACGTCTCGGCATTGAACGGCTTGACAATGTAATTCGAGACGCCGGCCTGCTTAGCCATGACGATGTTCTCGACCTTGCTCTCAGCCGTCACCATGATGAAAGGTGTCGATTTCAGCTTGGCGTCTGCTCGTACCTCCCGCAACAGTTGTAGGCCGGTCATTGGCTCCATGTTCCAATCAGATATCACGAGGCCAAAATCACCCGCGCGCAATTTCGTTAGTGCCTCGCCGCCATCCAACGCCTCATCGACGTTGTTGAAATTGTTCTGTTTAAGCAAGTTGCGGATAATCTTCAGCATTGTCTTGTAGTCATCCACTATCAGGATGCTCATGGTCTTATCAATCATCTTAACTCTCCTTGTTGTGCTGCGGGATACGAATTGGCGCGTTAGGCGACGGGTTATTCCCTTATTAGTGCGGCGTCGGGCAGGATTGGGCGCGATGATGGGCAAGCGGTTCCATGTCGAACATAACTTGCGAGAGCAACGGTGCGGCGGTGGATCACCACACCAATTGCGTTGATTTTGGCGCAGTCTTGGAGGGGGCTTGCGCCATGGTTCGCCACTCCTGCATCGGCATATATCGGGGTGCCAGGAAGACGTAGGTGCGACTGACCAGTGCCCACAGTTTCGCGTCCATGCCTGCGGCTGCACGGTCCCAATCCGTAAGCAACGGCTCCCACGCGCGCAGACTGCCGTAGAGCCGGTCTCGATGGGTGCGGATGAAGTCGCGCTGGCTGTTGAAGTTGCGCAAGAGGGCCAGCACCTCACCCGTCTGTGCGTCCAGTTCCTCGAACAAGGCCCGGAATCGTGCCACTGCAATGACCAGGAGGCGCCGCACCCGGGTCATCACCTCTTGCCGGGTCGCGTCGACCCTTAGTCCACGAGCCAGGTGCTCGAGCCGCCCCGATAGCGCTTCCACACGGTGCTGCAGACGGGAGCGCAGGGCCTCGACGAAGGCGAGTTCGCGTGCTGCATCCTCGACCAGTTCGACCACGGCTTCCGTGTTGGGTAGGCCAATCGCCTGGGCCACTGCGGCGAATGCCTTCTGGATACGCTGGCGCGTCGCGGGCGACTCCACCATAGCGAGGATCACCTCGTCGTTTACATCCCGCCACTCGTCGTTTCTGCCATCACTCAGCCAGTCCACAAGCTTAAGCTTGAGGCGTGAGACGGCGAGTTGCAGATGTACCTGTCCTGGTTGCCAGCTTGCCGCGCCGCCGAGCACTTCAGCCGGTAGCGCCTCACCGAGACGCAGATCGTTTACGAATTCGAGCGCACGCGTGATTAGGGCAAGCATCCGGCCATCGGGTGATGCCTCTCCGATCGCGAGCTCGAGCTGCAGCGAGTGCAGGGGCAGGGTCGCTATCTTGTTGCCCAGCGCCATCGCCAAGACCGGCACCCCTTCCCCCTCGCCGGGACGGAATACGATCGCGCCCAGCTTGGAGAAGAAAGGATGCTCAAATTGGCACTGGTGGGGCGGGTCATCGAGACCGGGAGGTGCGTTGGGTGTAGGGGCGGGCATACCCCCAGTTTCGACTATAGAGATGAAGAATAGGCTAACGAAGCGGTAGTGGACCGAGAGAGCATGCAAGATTGTGGGGTCGGCTCGATACCGGACGGCTGGAACGAGGTGACGGCGGAGCAGGCAAAGGGTGCCGATCCCGTCGTCGACGGACAGGACGCGTTGTGCTTGGCCGGGCTTGCGCCGAAGGAGCAAGCGCTGCACGAAGCTGCGCTACAAACGCGCGCCAGGCCGGCGCCCGATGCCTGAGGGCGGTCGCGCCGCCCGGCTCAGACCAGATAATAGAGCCGGTCTTCAGCGTGGGCCTTTTGTTCTGAAAGCAGGGCGCGAATGTTGCGGATCGCCCCGAGCGTCGCGGAATCGTCGTCAGCACCTTCTGGAAAGAGGCGTTCATCCGGTAGCCAATCCGGAAAGCCGAGACGCCGGAACGATTCGAGCAAATCGGGCTGCAATCCCGCGAGCCAGACGGTGATCTCGTTCGTTACGGACCGCTTCAGGAAATGCTCGAAATGCTCGAGGCTGACGACGTCGGGATTGCGAACGCGCTTGAGGCGCAAGAGGACGTGGCGAACGCCTTCGTCACGCGCCTGCCGTTCGATCCGCGCGAACGTGCGGTCGAGTTCAGGCGCCGCGCCGAAGAACAACTCACCTTCGAGGTCATACATCAGGAATCCTGCATTCGGCGGATCGGCCGGATGTCTGCCGCGCACCACGTCCCCGGCGTCAACGACCAGCTCCGTCGCCTTCAGCTTGGCCGCCCGCGGAACGAACAGCAGGATCGATAACGCAACGCCGATGAGGATGGCTTGATCCAGGCCGAACGCCAGCCCGGTGAGCGTAGTCGCGATCAGTATGCAAGCGTCCATCCGGGTCGCTTGGATGGTATAGACGAGCCGCTTGAGATCGATCAGCCGTGCCGCCGTCAGCAGCAGGAGCGCCGCGAGCGCCGGCTTTGGCACATATCGCGCGAGCGGCGCCAGGAACAGCACGGCCACGGCCACGAAGGCGGCGGTCAGGATGCCGGACATGCGGGTCGCCGCACCCGCCTGGAAATTGATGGCGGAGCGCGACAGCGAGCCCGATCCGGGCAGGCATTGAAAGAATCCGCCGGCGAGGTTGGCGAGTCCTTCGGCGAGGCACTGGCGGTTGTAATCGAGCGGCTGCCGCGTGGTATTAGCGATCGATTTGGCGATCGCCAACGCCTCCAGCAGCCCGAGGAAGGCGATCGCCACGCTATCGGACGCCAGGTCGAGCGCCCAACTCAGTTTAACGTTGGGAATATGCGGCGTCGGCAGGCTGCTCGGGACGAACCCGGCGACGCCGATCGCGGTTTTTCCGCCGGGTCCGGGAACTGTCCAGCCGGCGTAGTAGGCGAACACGCCGACGAGGACGAGGACCAGCAGCATGTCGAACTGCGGCAGGCGGAACCGCCGCACGATGCCGCGGAACGAGATCGCCAGCACGACCGTCGCCAGCGTGATGGTGACGGCCTTGAGGTTGACCGGGTCGCCCGCCGTCAGCGTGAGCCACAGCCGGTGGAGCACGTGCTGGGTGCCGGCGCCTCGATCGCGGACGCCGAGCGCGTTGCCGACCTGGCCGATGGCGAGCAGCGCCGCCGCCGCCGCCATGAAGCCGAGGATGACCGACTCCGAAATGTATCGCGTAAGGTCGCCCAGGCGGAATACCGCGACGAGGATCTGCACCGTGCCGACCATTGCGCCGAGCAGGAACATCGCCTCGGCCGCCTCGATGCGCTGATCGCCGTCGAAGATCGACAAGGCGGAAAACACAACGAGCGAAATGGCGCTGGTCGGGCCATTGATGAGGTGGGACGACGACCCGAAGATCGATGCGACCATGGTCACCAGGATCGCGGAATAGAGGCCATAGCGCGGATCGACCCCCGCCAGCAGCGCATAGGCCATGCCCTGCGGCAACGAAATGGCCGCGACGGTCAACCCGGCAACGACGTCGCGGCGCAGCGTCTGCCTGTCGTAGCCGATGATCACTTTGGCCGCCTTCCGACGATCGTGTCGATGACGCCGTTCTCGGCGAAGAATTTTTCCGAGGCGTCGTTCCAGTCGCGTGCGATGGCGGTGACGGGCACGAGCTTGAGGTCGGGGAAGCTCACGCCGGCCTTGCGCGCGCTCTCTGCGTTGAGCGGGCGGTAGCCGAAGCGGGCGATCGTTTCCTGCCCGGTTTCACTGAACAGGAAGCCCAAATAGGCCTTGGCCGGCTCGAGCTTGCCGGTATTGGCGACGGCGCTGTCGACCCAGGCGACATTGGGTTCGGCGAGGATGCTGACGGGCGGATAGACAACTTGCAGCCGGCCCGTGGCTTCGGCGACTTCGCGCAGCGCTTCGTTCTCCCAGGTGAGGTGAACGTCGCCGATCTCCTGCGTGGCGAACCGGATCGCGGAGGCGCGCGCGCCTTCGTCGAGCGTTGGCGCGTGCTGGTAGAGGGTGCGCAGGTAGGCGGCGGCTTCGGCCTCGCTCCCGCCGCGTGTGGTGACCGCCGCCCAGGCAGCCAGCGCCGCGAGCTTGCCATTGCCGGATGTGCGCGGATCGGGCGTGACGACATCGACGCCGGGCGATACGAGGTCCGGCCAATCCTTGACGCCGCGCGGGTTGCCCTGGCGCACGACGAACACGATCGTCGAGGTATAAGGCAGCGAATGATTGGGCAGCCGGTCGGCCCAATTCGCCGCGATCAATCCGCGCTTGCGCAGCGCCTCGATGTCGGAGAACAGGCCGAGCGTGACGACATCGGCCGGCTGCTCGCCCTCGATGACCTTGCGCGCCTGACGCGACGAGCCGCCGTGGGACTGGACGATGGTGAGATGCCGCCGGGTTGCCTTCTCGTACTCGGCGACGAACAGCGGGTCGATGGCCTGATAGAGTTCGCGCGTCGGGTCGTAGGAGACGTTCACCAAGCGGTCGCTGGCGCCGCCGGGCGCGTTGGCGCCGAGGATCAGCGACATCCCGATCAGCACGGCGGCCATGGCGCCCGCGTCGAGCCAGCGCCACGAGCGCCATTTCGCCGCACGGCTCATTGGTATCCGCGCGTCCGCCCGGCGGCGACGTGTAACGCCCAGCTCAGGCGGCCACCGGGAAGCCGGCCGCGGTCGCCGCCTTCACCTCGTTCAGCCGCCCGGTTTTGACGTCGTAGATGTAGCCGTAGATCGGGATCGTTTTCGGGACGAGCGGGTGCGAGCGGATGCGCGCGACGTCGGCGGTCACGCTCGCCGGCTGATCGGCGATGGTGTGCCATTTGATGAAATGGCCATGCACCGAACCCGGGCCCTTGCCGTGGTCGTGCCAGCCCTTGTCGTCGAGGCTTGCGGTTTCCAGGCTCTTTTCGAGCAACCCGGCGATGACCTCGTCCGAAAACAACTCCATGCCGCAATTGGTATGGTGGACGACGAACCATTCGCGCGTGCCGAGCAGCTTGTGGGAAATCACCAGCGAGCGGATCGCGTCATCGCTGGCGCGGCCGCCGGCATTGCGGATCACATGCGCGTCCCCTTCGGCAAGGCCGGCGTATTTGGCGGGATCGAGCCGCGCGTCCATGCAGGTGAGGATGGCGAAATGCCGGCCCGGCGGCAGTGGCAGGTTGGCCTTTTCGCCGAAATGGGCGGCGTACTCGTTGTTTGCGGAGAGGACTTCGTTGAGGACGTCGGACATCTTTTGGCTCTTCTTTGGTTGGTATCGGAACGACGAGATCACCAGAGGGATGTGAAGTCTCTGCCTGCGAGAGGCGGCAACCGCGCGGGCCTCATACTTTAGCGTCTTCGAAATACGTCATTAAATCAAATAGAAAAATCGGCTATAAGAATGTATATGGGTGGAAAGCCATTTTCTGGGTCCGAAATCCGCGCTAGTGTCATCTGCATCACTTCATATAGTATCTAGTAGAGAGATTTATGCTGAATAGATCATCAAAAGCAGCAGCAAACGCTAGGAATTCGCTCACTTGCGCTAAGATACTTCTTATTGCATTCAAGGCATCCCGTTTGCATTGACCTCATGCTTCAACGGCGTCAAATGCGGTCCGGTAAGCTCGAATTGCCTCCTCCATAACCCGATTGCACATGGCTCCGGTTGCCCGGTTCTTCGATCAGCCACCCCGAGAGACGATGGTCTTCCCGTAAATCACGTCGTCCTGGCAATCATGCGCTGGCCGGGCGTGGGCTGGATCGGCACGCAACCACGCCTTGAATGGGATCGACCTGCCCATCAATGCGTAAGTCCGACCCCCCATTCATCGAGGACCCCACTATGCCCACGTCATCACGCCGAACCCTGTTGGGTGCAGCGCTTGCCATGCCGTTCGTCGGCGCCGCCCAAGGCGCCGAGGTGCTGCAGGAAATCCGCCTGGATTACGCGACGTACAACCCATTGAGCGCGCTCATCAAAGACCAGCATTTGCTCGAGGACGAATTTGCCCGTGACGGCATCCGGATCCGCTGGGTGCAGTCGCTCGGCTCCAACAAGGCGTTGGAGTTCCTCAACGCCGGGAGCATCGATTTCGGCTCCACGGCGTGTGCGGCTGCGTTGCTCGCCAGCATTGGCGGCAACCCGATCCGTTCGGTCTACATCTACTCGCGGGCCGAGTGGACGGCGCTGGTGGCCACCCAGGACAGCCCCATCCGCAGCGTGGCCGATCTGAAGGGCAAGCGCATCGCGGTGACGCGCGGCACGGACCCGCACATCTTCCTGGTGCGCGCGCTGAGCACGGCCGGGCTGACGCCATCCGACGTCAAGCTGGTGCTGCTGCAGCATCCGGATGGGAAGACGGCGCTGATCCGCGGCGACGTGGACGCCTGGGCTGGGCTCGACCCGATGATGGCGGCGTCCGAAGTCGAAGACCATACGCGGCTGTTCTACCGCAACCCTGCGTTCAACAGCTGGGGTGCGCTGAACGTCCGGTCCGCCTTCGCCGACGCGCATCCGGAGATCGTCCGCCGCGTGCTGGGCGTATACGAGCGGGGCCGTCTGCATGCGCAGCAGCGGCCTGCGGACCTGTTCGGATCGCTTGCCGCGCTGGCGAAGCT
The DNA here is from genome assembly GCA_964657765.1 of uncultured Acetobacteraceae bacterium. Lineage (GTDB taxonomy): Bacteria > Pseudomonadota > Alphaproteobacteria > Acetobacterales > Acetobacteraceae > CAHJXG01. The sequence continues at coordinate 50,516 of CAZZWN010000001.1, read as the reverse complement.
GCCGCCTTCGGTCATCCAGCTGCAACTGGCGCGGACCGACAGCACCCAGGGCTATCTGCAGGACGCGCAGCGCCAGGGTCTGCTGGAATCGGGTCAGGCCATGCAGGCCGTCGGGCTGATCGAGCCCAGCATGAAGCTGGATGCCGCGGTCGCCACCCTGTTCGATCCTCGTTTCGGCAGCGCCGCGGGTTGAGCGCGGCCGGCGCACTGTCGGCCCCGGTTCGGACGGTTCCAGGGCGGCGGGCTCCACGGCGCGCGAGGCTGCCCTGGCTGGGGGTGGTCCTGCCGCTCGGCGTCGCCCTGTTGCGGGAGCTGGCGGTGCGCGCCAAATGGGCGGAGGGCCGCCTGTTGCCGCCGCCCAGCCGCGTCGCCGCTACGTTGTGGGCATTGGCCCGCAGCGGCGAACTGGCGGACCACGTCGCCGCCACGCTGGGCCGGGTCGGCCTGGGCTTCGTCTGCGGCGTGCTTGCCGGCACCATCCTGGCCGCCGCAACCGGGTACTCGCGGCTGCTCCGCCGGTTGCTGGACCCGACGATACAGGCCCTGCGCTCCATCCCGTCGCTGGCCTGGGTCCCGTTGTTCATCCTGTGGTTCGGCATCTTCGAGACGTCGAAGATCGTGCTGATCTCGGTCGGCGTGTTCTTCCCGGTCTATCTCGGCGTGCTCAGCGCCGTGCTGGGCGTGGATCGGAAGATCGTCGAGGTGGGGCGCAGCTTCCGGTTTTCCGGCTGGGCGTTGACCCGGCGCATCCTGCTGCCGGCGATCCTGCCCGCTTACCTCGCGGCGCTGCGCAACGGATTGGGCCTGGGCTGGATGTTCGTGGTCGCGGCGGAGGTCATGGGCGCGTCGGAGGGGCTGGGCTATCTGTTGGTCGATGGGCAGCAACTCGGCAAGCCCGACCAAATCCTCGCGGCCATCGTCGTCTTCGCGCTTCTCGGCAAGGCCACCGACGCCGTATTGGTCGCCGGCTTTGCGCCGCTGCTGCGCTGGCAGGACGCATACGAAGGGGGGCGCTGATGCTGCGTATCCAGTCGGTGGGCCGAACCTTCGACAATGGCCTGCAGGCGCTCGACAACGTGAGCCTGGATGTAGCGGCGGGCGAGATCCTGGTGATCCTGGGCGGATCCGGTTGCGGCAAGAGCACGTTGCTGCGGTTGATCGCCGGGCTGGATCAGCCCAGCGAGGGCAGGGTGCTGTTGGGAGCCGAGCCGATCCGCGGCCCGCACCCGGCGATCGGCATCGTGTTCCAGGAACCCCGCCTGCTGCCCTGGCTGCGTGTGGCGGATAATGTCGGATTCGGCCTGTCCGACCTGCCGCGCCCCGAGCGGGACAGCGTGGTGCGGGCGGCGCTGGCGCGTGTCGGGCTGACGCGGCATGCACAGGATTGGCCGCGGCAGTTGTCCGGCGGCATGGCGCAGCGCGCAGCCCTGGCGCGAGCCTTGGTGACCCGGCCACAGGTCCTGCTGCTGGACGAGCCTTTTTCCGCGCTCGACTCCATGATCCGCGCCAGCCTGCAGGAGCACCTGCTGGAATTATGGGCGGATGAACGGCCGACCCTGGTGGTCGTGACGCATGATATCGAGGAGGCGTTGATCCTGGGCGACCGCATCGCCGTGCTGCAGCCCCATCCCGGGCGATTGCAGGAAATCCACGAAATCGGCCTGCCCCGCCCACGCGACCGGGACGGCGCCTTGTTCGAACAGGCGAAGAAATCCCTCCGCAGGGCCCTGGCCCATGCTGCTACGCCTTGCTTATCGCAATCTCACCCCAACGAGTTGACGGTGGTCGTCAAATCCATGCATGGATGGGCGGGTTGACTCCGTTCAAGGCGTGGTTGCCGATCGCGTGGAACTTCCAGCGCACGGGGTCGTGCAGCGTGTGGACGCGGGCATTGCGCCAGTGCCGATCCAACCCGTGCTCGGCCAACGTCGCGCGCGTGCCGGCCAGTTCGAACAGCTTGTTGGCCGCCTGAAGGGCGACCTCGGTCGTGAGCACCTTGCATTCCGCCACGGCAATCGACGCACCGGCGACGGCATCGGCCGTCTCGTCGCGTGTGGCCTCGTCGATGATCAGCCCGGCGCGCCGCAGCATCGCGTCCGCCGCGTGCAGCCGCACCTGCAGGTCCCCGACGGCCGCGATCGTGTAGACGTCGTCCGCCGCCCGGTCCTGCCCGCTGTCGATCCAGGGGCGCGACCGGGTGCGGACGAATGCGATCGTGTCGGTGATCACGCCGCGCGCGATCCCCAGGTCGATGGCGGCCTGGATGATCTGCGACACCGGGCCATACAGCGTCGGCTTGGCCGAGGCTTGGTAGGCGGCGATGACATGGCTGTCGGGGACGAAGACCTCCTGCAGGGTGACGGTGCCGCTCGCAGTGGTGCGCTGGCCGAAGCTCGACCAGTCGTCGATGACGGTCAGGCCGGGGGCGTGCCGCTCGGCGACGGCCCGGCGCGCGAGACCGTCCTCGTCCAACGCCTGCACCGGAATGTAGTGCGCGAACAGGGCGGCCGTGCTGTAGTTCTTGGTTCCGTTCACGATCCAGCCGCCAGGCGCCCTTCGCATGCGCGCGGCCACGTCGCGCGTGGTCTTGCCGCCGGACTCGGCCAGCGCATTGCCGAACCGCGCGCCATCCAACGCGAGGCGGAAGAAGGCGGCCGCCTTCGCCGCATCCGGCTCGTAGCGCAGCAGGCGCAGGAAGCCGTGGTGGTTCTGCGGCAATTGACCGAGCGACGCATCGGCGGCGGAGATGATTGCGGTAACCTCCGCCAATGTCGTCATCGACAGCTCGGGGCCGCCATACGCCTTGGGCACGGTGATGCCGCCTAGGCCGCTCGCCGAGTACTGCTCCATTTCGGCGAAGGGCAGGCGGCGGTCGCGGTCCCGCTCGAGGGCGCCGGGCAGGAATGCTGCGGCCAGCGTGTGGGCAGCCTGGATCGCCTCGGCGTCGGTGCGCAGCACCGGGGCGGGAGGCGCGTTGGCTGGAACGGCGATGTCCATTGCGGAGGCTCCTGGGTTCACGAGGCGTGCTCAGCCGGCCAGCGGGAGGCGGCGGCAGGGTGGACAGCAGGCAGGGTCGGCCCGCCTCCGAACAGCTTCTCACGCAACGTGCCTGGGGCGTAGCGCTGTTTGTAGCGTCCGCGGCGCTGCAGTTCGGGCACCAGCAGCTGTGCCACGTCCGCGAAGGTTTCGTGCGCCACGACGGAGGCGAGGTTGAACCCGTCCACCCCCGTCGCCTCGATCCAAGCCTCCATCCCGTCCGCGACGCTCTGCGGCGTTCCGACGAGGACGGGGCCGATGCCGCCGATCCCGACATGCTCGGCAACGTCGCGCACGGTCCATTGGCGGGATGGGTCGGCGCGGGTGATGTTCTCCATCGCCGATCGCCCGGCATCGTTCTCCACGTAGCGGATCGGCTCATCGAGGCGATAGGCAGACAGGTCCACACCCGTCCAGCCGGACATCAGGGCCAGCGCGCCCTCGTGGCTGACGTGGGCGACGTATTCGGCATGCTTGGCGCATGCCGCCGCCTCGGTTTCGCCCAGGATGGCCGTAAACATGGCGAACACGATGACCTGCCTGCCGCGTTCGGCCGCGAGGGTGCGGATGGCCGCCACGCGGGTTGCGACCGCCTGTGCGGATGGACCCGAGACGAACACGCACTCGGCATGCGTGGCCGCGAAGGTCCGGCCGCGTGGCGACGAGCCCGCCTGATACAGCACCGGGGTGCGCTGGGGAGAGGGTTCGGCCAGATGGATCGCGTCCAAGGGATGGTGCGGGCCTGGATGGTGCATGGCACGCACGCGCTCCGGCCGGGTAAACACGCCGGTGGTCCGGTCGCGCACGACGGCGTCGTCCGCCCAGCTTCCCTCCCACAGCTTGTACACTGCCGCCATGTAGTCGTCGGCGATGTCGTAGCGGTCGTCATGGGCCGCCTGCACCGCGCGGCCATTCGCCCGCGCCGCGCTGTCCAGGTAGCCCGTCACGATGTTCCAGCCGACACGCCCGCCGGTCAGGTGGTCCAGTGTGGACATGCGGCGGGCAAAGGGGAACGGCGGCTCATAGGACAGGTTCACCGTGACGCCGAACCCGAGATGCTGCGTGACGGCTGCCATGGCGGGTATCACCAATGTGGGATCGTTCGCCGGCACCTGCGTCGCCCGGCGCAGGGCGGCGTCCGCAGTCCCGGCATAGACATCGTAAACGCCCAGCACATCGGCGAGGAACACGCCGTCGAACAGCCCGGCCTCCAGCACCCGTGCCAGATCCGTCCAATACCGTAAGCTGGTGTACTCGGCGGTCCGGTCGCGCGGATGGGTCCAGAGGCCGGGGGACTGGTGGCCGACGCAGTTCATGGTGAACGCGTTCAGCCGGATCTCCGCCTGCATGCTACCAGGTCGGGATGATGCTGCCGCCGAAGCGGTCGAGGATGAACTGCTTCACCTCTGGCGAGCGATAGATGGCGATGAGCTTGGCGATGCGCGGGTCCTCCTTATCCTTGGCGCGCGTCGTGAACACGAGGGCGAAGCGCGAATCCTTGGCCTCCAGCACCAGCGCCTTCTTCGGGTCCAATCCGGCGTTGACGGCATAGTTCATGTTCACCGCGGCAGCAGCCACGTCCCCCAGCGACCGCGGCAGTTGCGCGGCATCGAGTTCGAGGAACTTTAGATGCTTCGGATTGCCGGTAATGTCCAGAACCGTCGCCGAGACATCCACGCCGGAACGCAGCGTGATCAGCCCGGCGCTCTGAAGCAGCAGCAAGGCGCGGGCGCCGTTCGACGGGTCATTCGGGATGGCGAGCTGTGCGCCGTCCGGAAGGTCCGCAATCGCGTGCAGCTTCTGCGAGTAGATGCCGAGCGGCGTGATGATGCTGGTCGCCAGCGGGACGATGTCGTAGCCGCGGGTGCGGTTGGCGTTCTCCATATACGGGCGGTGCTGGAAATTGCTGACGTCCAGGTCGCCCCGGAACAGCGCCTCGTTCGGGATGGTGTAGTCGTTGAACTCGAAGACCTTGATGTCCAGGCCCTGCGCCTTCGTGAGCGGCACGACATGATCCATGATGGCGGCGTAGGGGCCGGACGAGGTGCCGACCCGGAGCGGCGCCTCTGCAGCCATCACCGGAGCGGCCGTTGCGAGTAAGGCCAGGCCCAAGACCAACCGGCGTGTCGATCGAATCACTGTTTAGGCTCCTTGGTAGGTCAATCAGGCGCGGCGGTCGACCGCCCGGGCCAGGCGATCGCCGCACCATTGCACGCCGCACACCAGCACGATCAGCACGGCGACGACGGACAGCATCACGTTCGTCTCGAACCGTTGATAGCCGTAGCGGATGGCGAGATCGCCCAAGCCGCCCGCCCCCACGGCACCGGCGATGGCCGACGAACCGATCAGCGTCACCAGCGTCACCGTGAAGCCGGAGATCAGGCCAGGCAGCGCCTCCGGGATCAGCACGTCGAGCACCAGAGTGGTCCGGCTGGCGCCCATCGAGCGGGCGGCCTCGATCAGTCCGCGCTCGACCTCGCGCAACGACACCTCGGCGATGCGCGCGTAGTAAGGCGTTGCGGCGATGGCGAGAGGCACGATGGCGGCGGCCGTGCCGATGGAGGTGCCGACGATCAGCCGGGTGAGGGGGATGACGGCCACGAGAAGGATGATGAAGGGGATGGACCGGACGGCATTCACGAAGCCTCCCAGGACCCGGTTGATCAGCCGGTGCGGCCAGATGCCGCCATCGTCGGTTGCCACCAGCACCAGCGCGAGCGGGAGCCCGACGGCGATCGCGATCAGCGCCGAGACGCCGACCATCTCGAGCGTTTCCCAGATCGATAGGCGCAGCAGGTCAAGCAGTGCGGCGGACATAGCCGACCACCTCCGCGGCAGTGACGCCACCCGTTAGGAATGCCAGGGCGCGATCGGCCAGATCATGGGTCGGATCACCGGACCGGGTTTCGTCTTGACTGCGCAGGCTGACGTAGATGCGGCCGAACGGCTGATCCTGCACATGGTCGATGCCGCCGTGCAGCAATGTGGGTTCCGCGCCGGTCGCAGCGGCGAGGCGGGCCAGGATGGGGGCACGCGCCTGCTCGCCCAGTACGTCGATCTGCAGCACCGGGTCGTGTGCGTCGGATGGCTCGGCGGACAGGGCTACGCGGAGAAAGCGGGGCAGGTCGGGCCGCACCGCGGCGACGAAGCGCTGCGTGCCCTTGGATCGCGGGCGCGTCAACACGTCGCCTACCAGGCCTTGTTCAATAAGCCGGCCGCCTTCCATGACGGCGACCTCGTCGGCGACGGCACGCACGACGCTCATCTCGTGTGTGATCAGCACGATGCTGAGACCGAGCTTGCGATTGATGCTGCTGAGCAGGGCCAGGATCGAGGCGGTGGTCTCGGGATCGAGCGCGGAGGTTGCCTCGTCCGACAGCAGGAGGACCGGCTCCGCGGCCAGGGCGCGCGCGATGCCGACGCGTTGCTTTTGGCCACCGGACAGCTGCGCCGGGTAGGATTGGGCCTTGTCGGACAAGCCTACTAGGTCGAGCAACTCCGCCACGCGGCGTGCGCGTTCGGCGCGGGGCTGGCCGACGATGCGCAGCGGCAAGGCGATATTGGCCGCGACGGTCTTGGCGGAGAGCAGGTTGAAGTGCTGGAAGATCATGCCGATGCGTTGCCGCACCGGCTGCAGCGCGCGTTCGGAGAGGCCGGTGAGGTCCTGCCCTTCGAAGTGCACCGAGCCGCTGTCCGGCCGCTCCAAGCCGTTGAGCAAACGGATCAAGGTCGACTTGCCTGCGCCGCTGCGGCCGATCACGCCCAGCACCCTGCCGCGTGTGACGTCCAACGACACGTCGCTGAGTGCTGCAACCGAACCAAAGCGCTTGGTGACGTGCGACAGCCGCACGACCGGCTCGGCCGACGTCTGCGCCGCTTGCGGGCCGGCAAGTGGCGGCATGCTCACCATGCCAGCACCTGCCGTTGCCGGGTGACGCACACCTGAGCTGCACCGGAGTGAGCCCCGGCCACGAACTGCCGGCGGATCGCACGCCCAAGAAAGGCCGGAGCGGACTGCCCCGGCCAGTTTGGGAGGAAATGCTCAGACATGCCGCCACCCACCTCGGAATTACGCGCTCGGACCATGACGGCCTCGTCTGCACGTGACTGGCGGACGAGCGAAGGTTGCTTTGAACAGTGACCGGTTAGACGACCGGACACTTGCAGCCACCTGTCTCGAGGCGAGGCGTTACCTGGAACTGAGATGACGGGGCGCTGACCATGGCATCTGGCTTGGCAGGATCGCTGGCTGCGGTCAATGTCGTCCAAGTCATTGGAAAGCAAAAAAGAGCAGGTCGGCTGCCGCCCGCGTCAATGCAGCGCTCCATCTCTGAAACCTACGCTGGAAAGAGCATGGCGTTCTCCGATGGTATCGGAACTTCGATTTGCAGGCGCCCTGTTCATGGCATCGGAGAACGGTATGCTACGTTGGAGACGATCCGTAGTTACTTTACGTCGTTAAGCGGATACTGGGAACAACCATTATTCAAATCGGGGGTTGCGGCATTGAAGCCAGCGGTCTTTTGCAGCAACTTGGGGCTTAATGTGTCCGGCAGTCCGCCGGTCGTGCCGCAGAACGGGTTACCCCAACATGAAGTCAGTACAGACGCCGAATTTGGCCCGGCGTGCCGTCCTTGGCACCGCTGCCGCAGCAATCTTGCTGCCGCGTGCGAGCCGCGCGGCGGAGAAAGTGCTGCGCATCGGCGTGCAGAAATACGGTACCCTGATCATCCTGCGGGAGCGTCGCATTTTAGAGCAGGCGCTGCAGCCATTGGGCTGGAGCGTCACTTGGAACGAGTTCCCGGGCGGCCCGCAACTGCTGGAAGCGCTCAGCGCAGGGGCACTCGATTTCGGCACGACGGGTGAGGCGCCGCCGGTCTTCGCCCAAGCTGCAGGCTCGCCGCTGCTTTATGTCGGTTATGAGCCGCCATCGCCGGGCGGGGAGGCGATCCTGGTTCCGAAGGACTCCCTTCTTACGTCGGTTGCCGACCTGAAGGGGCGTACGGTGGCGCTCAACAAAGGGTCGAATGTCCACTATTTGCTCGTGCAGGCCTTGGCCAGCGCCGGGCTGAAGCCTTCCGATATCAAGCCGGCCTATCTGGCGCCAGCGGACGCCCGGGCCGCATTCGAGCGCGGCAACGTGGATGCCTGGGCGATTTGGGATCCTTTCCTGTCCGCGGCGCAGGATGCGACCGGCGGACGCGTTCTGTTGGACGGCAGCGGCGTTGGCGGCCAGCCGCTGGCGCCGAACCGGCAGTTCTTCCTTGCCACCCGCGACTTTGCGCATGATCATCCCGACCTGTTGCAAACCCTCATTGCGCAGATCGACGCAACGGATCGTTGGGCGGAACAGCACCAGGATGAGGCGACGAGGCTGTTGGCGGCAAGCATGGGGCTGAGCCAACCCGTGATTGCACGGGCGGTGAGCCGCATGGGCTACGGCGTGCGTCCGTTGACGCCGGATGTTGTGGCCGACCAGCAGAAAATCGCCGACACATTCTTCAACCTGCGTCTGATCCCGCAAAAGCTGGACGTCGCGAGCGCAGTCTGGAGTCCCCGCACATGAGCATCGCCGCCGAGAAGGCCGACGTTCTCTGGTTTTTGCCCACCCACGGCGACGGCCGCTATCTCGGCACCGAGGTCGGCGCGCGGCATGTGACGCTCGGTTACCTGAGCCAGATCGCCCGGGCGGCCGACGAATTGGGCTATTATGGCGTGCTGCTGCCGACGGGGAAGTCCTGCGAGGACTCCTGGGTTGTGGCGTCCGCCATGGTCCCGTTGACCCAGCGCCTACGATTCTTGGTGGCCGTCAGGCCCGGCCTGAGCCAACCCGCGATGTCGGCGCGAATGGCGGCGACGCTGGACCGGCTGTCGGGGGGACGCCTGCTGATCAATGTGGTCGCGGGCGGCGACCCGGGCGAGCTGCATGGCGACGGCGTTTGGCTGAAACACGACGAGCGCTACGAGGCGACCGACGAGTTCCTCACCATATGGCGCGGGCTGATGGCTGGTGAGACCGTCACTTATCAGGGCCGGCATATGGCGATCGAGGCCGGCAGCCTGCTTTATCCGCCGGTGCAGACGCCCTATCCGCCGCTTTATTTCGGCGGCTCCTCGGCAGCCGGACAGGCGGTCGCGGTGGACCATGTGGATGTCTATCTGACGTGGGGTGAACCGCCCGCCGATGTCGGTGCGAAAATTGCCGCCGTGCGTGCCGCGGCGGCGGCGCAGGGTCGTGAGTTGTCGTTCGGCATCCGCCTGCACGTGATCGTCCGTGAAACGGCGGCGAAGGCCTGGGAGGCTGCCGACGAGCTGATCGCGCAACTCGACGATGCGACCATTGCCAAGGCACAGGCGGCGTTCGCCAAGTTCGATTCCGTCGGTCAGCAGCGCATGGCCCAGCTGCACGGCGGCCGGCGCGACAAGTTGGAGATCAGCCCTAACCTTTGGGCGGGTGTTGGCCTTGTGCGCGGCGGTGCGGGAACCGCGCTGGTCGGCGACCCTCAGCAAGTGGCCGACCGTATGCGCGAGTACATGGCACTGGGCATTGATCGCTTCATCCTATCGGGGTATCCCCACCTTGAGGAGTGCTATCGCTTTGCCGAACTGGTTTTTCCGCTGCTGCCGCTGAAGGCGACCACGGGGAACGATCTCGGGCCGGCCCGCAACGCTGGCCCGTTCGGCGAGGTGATCGCCAATGTCGCCGCGCCGTCACGCCGGGCCGCGGGCTGACGGCGTCCCTTGGCAGCGCTGTCCGGATCGCCGGCCAAGCTGCCGGGTCTTACGGAGGTGGGCGACATCTCGCTTGAGGCGGGTTCGGCTGCCCCATCGGGGCCCAGATGGTTTTACGCTTCGGACGCATGCTGCGCCGTTCATTGTTGGTCAGGGCTGTGCAAGCGAAGGGCGGTTGCTTGACCCGCACGCTCGCCATCGTGGGCGCCGGGTTCAGCGGCACGCTGCTCGCGCTGCATGCGTTGCGTCGTGCGCCTGCCGGCACCAATGTGCTGTTGATCGAACGGTCGCGGCGGTTCGGCCACGGCCTCGCGTATGGGAGCGGCAATCCCAATCATCTGCTGAACGTGCCGGCGGCGCGCATGAGCGCCTTCCACGACCGGCCGACCGATTTCCTGCAATGGCTCCATAAGCACCCGGCCTGGCAGGACAGTACCGGCCACTGCTTCGTGCCGAGGCATGCGTTCGGCGCTTATATCCGCGACCTGCTGAAAATCGAATTGCGACGCCCCGACATCACGAGCCGGCTGATGCTGGTGCGCGGAGAGGTGCAGCGCATCCGGCCGAAGGGGGCGGAACTCGTTCTCCAGCTCGACCGCGACCGGCTGCTGTCCGCCGACTTCGCGGTGCTTGCGACCGGCAATTTTCCACCCGAGCCGCCCCGCGTCGATGACCCGCGCTTCTACGACAGCGTGTTATACCGCGCCGACCCTTGGGAACCCGGCGCCGTGGATGGGCTCGATCCGGCTGCGCCAGTGCTGCTGATCGGCACCGGGTTGACGGCGATCGACACGATCATCTCACTGCTGGACCGCGGGCATAGCGGCCCGATCAACGCGCTTTCCCGGCGCGGCTTGCTGCCGCTGCGCCACGCCCACGGACCGGCCTTGGCGCAAGACGCCGTTCCGTCGTTCCCGACGAGCGCCATCGCGCTGCTGCGGTTCATGCGCGGCGCGGCGCGGCAGACGATCGCGCGCGGCGGTTCATGGCAGAGCACCGTGGATTCGCTCCGGCCGTTCACTCAGGACATCTGGCAGGCCATGCCGCCGCGGGATCGGGCGGCCTTCCTGCGCCACCTGCGCCCGTGGTGGGACGTGCATCGGCATCGCATGGCCCCGTCCGTGGCGGACAGGATCGCCAGCGCGCGGGCCTCCGGGCAGCTTCGCGTTCGTGCCGGCCGCATCCAGGCCTATCGGCCCGATACCGCCGGCGGGGTGGAGGTGAAGTTCCGCTTGCGACGCCGGGATGGCGGTGGTGAGGGCACGTTGGCAGTGAGCCGGGTCATCAACTGTTCCGGGCCGTCTTGCGATTATGAGCGTACCAGCGATCCGTTGCTGCGAACCATGCTGGACACTGGCCTGGCGCGGCCCGATTTGCTTCGGCTCGGGCTCGATGTGACCGGCACCTGCGCCCTGCGTGAGGCATCCGGGGCGGTGTCGCGTCAGCTGTTTGCGGTCGGTCCGATCACCAAGGCGATATTTTGGGAGATGACGGCGGTGCCCGATTTGCGCCGCCAATGCGAGGCGCTGGCGACGCATCTGGCGGGCCTGCTGGGCGGGTTGCCATCGTCCCGGTGAGGCGTCGGCGCGCCCGGCATCAGGCCGCGAAGACCGCTGCGTTGAACGAACGGTCGAAATAGTCGCCCGCCGTTTGAGGCTGCGGAATGACCCGGGCCGCCTGGAAGAAATCGGCGACACGCTGCTGTGCGGCAATCACCGCGTCGTCGATGGCCACGGTGCGGGTTTGCGCCGTGTCCACGACGACCTGGCCAACGGCGATCGGGAAGCCGGTCTGCTCGGCCCAAACCCGGGCCTGGGCATCCGGATTGGCCAGCCCCCAGTCACGCGCCAGACGCGAACGCCGCAGGAAGTCGCTCAATGCGTCCCGCTTGGCCTTGACTGCGGCCTTGCTGGCGACCGTGTAGCTTTGCCCGCTCATCAGGCCGCGGCCGTTCACCACCTCCCGCGCACCGTCCTGCACCTTGGCCTGGGCGATGTAGGGCCCCCATGTGGCCCAGGCATCGACGCTGCCGGACGCCAGCGCCGCCTTGGCATCGGAGGGCGCGAGGAACACGAATTGCACGTCATTGTGCCGCAACCCCGCTGCCTGCAGCGCCGCCAACACCAGGAAATGTCCCGTCTGCCCCCGCAGCGTCGCGACGGACCGGCCTTTCAGGTCGGCCACGGTGCGGATGGGGGACGCGCCCGGCACGACCAGCGCCGTGACCGCTCCGTCCGACTGGGTGGCCGACACGGCCGACATCGGAATGGCGGACGCGATGCCGGATACGAACGGCGCGTCGCCGATGCCGCCCGCATCGATGGCGTCCGCGTTCAGCGCCTCCATCAGCATGGGCGCCCCGGCGAATTGGCTCCATTCCAGCCGATAGGGCAGGCTGTCGAGCACGCCGGCCGCCTGCATGAGCGGCTGCGCGCCGCCTTTCTGGTCGCCGATGCGCAGCACGGTCTGGGCCGCAACGGCCGGGCACGCCAGCAGCAGCCCGCTTGCGAGCAGCGTGCGCCGGCTTAGGTGGATCGTGGTCAATCCAGCAAATCCGGCTCTTGCGCCGTCACCAGCTCCCAGAGCGGCTGGAAGCTGAGCAGGCCGGAACGGGGGCGGCTTACTTGGCTGGCGGTGAGGACCGCAGTTTCGTGATCGATCGGGATGGGCTTGCCCGCGGCCTCCGCCAGCAGCTGCGTCTGCGCGGCATTGTCCATCGAGATGTACCACCACGCCGCCGCTTCCACCGTGTCGCCCACGGTCAGGATGCCGTGGTTGCGCAGGATGACCGCCTTGTGCGGCCCGAGTGCCGCGGCGATGCGATCGCCCTCGCTCTGCTCCAGCACCACGCCGGAGAAATCGTTGAACAGTTCGTGGTCGCCGTAGAACTTGCAGCTGTCCTGCGTCAGCGGATCGAGCTTGCGGCCCAGCGTGGACCAGGCCTTGCCGTAGGTCGAATGCGTGTGCGCCGCCGCCACCACGTCCGGCCGGGCAGCATGGATGGCGGAGTGGATGGCGAAGGCGGCGCGGTTCACCGGGCGGTCACCCTCCACCACCTCGCCGGTGTGATCGACCCGGATGAGGTCGCGGACGCGGATCTGGCCGAAATGCTGGCCCAGCGGGTTCACCCAAAAGCTGTCGGTGTGCTCGGGGTCACGGGCGGTGACGTGGCCGGCGAGGCCCTGGTCGAAGCCATAGCGGGCGAACAGGCGGAACGTGGCGGCGAGGCGCTGCTTGCGGTGCAGCCGCTCCTCGGCGATGGAGCGGGCTGGCGCGGTTTCACGCAACAGGCTGACGAAATCGGGGCCGGGGCGAGTGGCGGCAGAGACGTAGTTCATGGCGAGCTCCTATCTGGGTTATTCGGCGGCAACCGAAATGGCGCCACGGGCAGCGGCCAGCGCGCGGACACGGGGCAGCAGCTCCCGCCCATACTGGATGGCATCGACCAGCGGATCGAAGCCGCGGATCAGGAACGTGGTGATGCCGAGATCGTAGTAGTCCAGCATGGCCTCGGCCACCTGGTCCGGCGTGCCCACCAGCCCGGTCGAATTGCCCTGCGCACCCGTGAGCGCCGCGATCCCCGTCCATAGCCGCTTGTCCAGCCGCGAGCCCTGCGCCGCCGCGGCGAGAAGGCGGCGGGACCCCTCGTTCGCGGGCGCCTGCTGCGTCTGGCGGGCATTGTTCGGGGAGCGGCCGTTGCCCCCGCTAGCCTTCAGCGCCTTGGCCTGCTCCAGGATGGCGTCCGCCTTGGCCCAGGCCTGGGCCTCCGTGTCCGCCAGAATTGGGCGCAGCGACAGGCTGAAGCGGGGCTGGCGGCCGAACGGCGCCGCGGCAGCGCGGATGCGGGCCACCAGGCTGCGCACCTGGTCATAGGTCTCGCCCCACAGGGCATAGACGTCGGCGTGCTTGCCGGCGACGGGGATCGCGGCCTCCGACGCGCCGCCGAAATACACCGGGATGCCGGCAGGGCCGTAGGGCTTCAGGTCGCCGAAGCCGCGTTCCACCTGATAGTACTTGCCCGCGTAGTCGAACGGCGCATCGGCCGTCCATTCCTGGCGCAGGATATCGAGGTACTCGTTGGTGCGGGCATAGCGCTCGTCTTTCGTCAGGTGATCGCCGTCCTGCGCCAGCTCGACGTCGTTGCCGCCGGTGATGATGTGCACCGCCGCCCGCCCGCGGGAGAAATGGTCGAGCGTCGCGAGTTGCCGTGCGGCGAGCGTGGGCGCGGTGAAGCCGGGGCGATGCGCGATCATCAGGCCGAGCCGTTCCGTCACGGATGCGATGTGCTGGCCCACCAGGATGCTCTCGGCGGAGGTGGAGTTGAACGCGACCAGCACGCGGTCGAAGCCGACATGCTCGTGCGCCTTGGCGACGGCCTCCACATAGCCCGGGTCGAGCGCCAACCCGGTGCGGCGCATGGTCTCGGAGGAGTTGAAATGGCCGACATAGCCGATGAATTCGATGGTCATGATGATGTCTCCTTTGGAGAAAGGGTGCGGGCGAACGCCTTGTCCATGCGCCAGCTTTCATTGGCGTGCGCCGGGCCGCTGCGGCCGGTCATCCTGCCAGGGCCTCGTTGAACGACGCATCGAACACGCGGGCCGCGTCCAGCCGGGCGTGGATGATGCCGGCTGCCAGATAGCGGTCGGCGGTCTTTTGCTCGTCCGCGATCACCTGTTCGTCGATTGGGATCGGCACGGGCACTTCGATGTCGAACACCAGCCGTGCCACGCGTTGCTCGACGCCGATTTCCGCCGCCAGCACGCGGGCATAGTCGTCCGGGTGTACCTGTGCCCAACGCCGGGCAGCGGCCAGACGGTGGGAGAAATCCAGCAGCGCGTTCCGCCGCCGGGCGATCGCATCGTTCGTGGCGACCAAGTACGACAACCCGGTGAGCAGCCCGGCGCCGCCGTCCACGACCACGCGCATCTGGTCCACCAGCCGCGCCTGGGCCACGTATACGCCCCAGGAGCACCACGCATCGACCGCGCCGGTGCTCAGCGCCGTCTTGGCCTCGCCAGGCAGCAGATTAGCGATCTTGATTTCGGTGAAAAGCCAGCCCTGGGCCTGGGCGACGGCGAGCACCAGGGCGTGGCCGATCGAACCGCGGTTGACGGCGATGGTGCGGCCCTTGAGATCGGCCACCGACCGGACCGGCGAATCCTTGCTCACCAGGATCGCGGTACCCGCACCGCTGGTGCGGATCGGCGAGATGATGCGCGCCTGCAGCCCGGCCGCCAGCGCGAAGGTGGCCGGAGCGTCGCCGGCAAAGGCCAGGTCGACCGCATTGGCGTTCAGCGCCTCCAGCAAGGGCGCGGCGGCGGCGAACTGGCTCCAAGCGAGCTGGTAAGGCAGGCCGTCCAGCACCCCGGCCGCCTTCATGACGGACTGCGTGCCCCCCTTTTGGTCGCCGGCGCGCAGGGTTACCGTTTCCGCCCTGGCGCGGCCCTCCGACAGCCCGGCCGCGGCAAGCCCGGCCAGCAGTTGCCGCCGCGTATTTATGACGGCAACCCCAACAGGCTCAGCACCTCGCGCCGCAGCCGCACCAGCTCCGGATCGTCGCGGTGGCGAGGGTAGGGCAACGGGACCGGCACGTCCGCCCGGATATGGGCGGGCCGTTCGCTGACGACGATGACGCGGCCGGCCATCAGCAGCGCCTCCTCCACGTCGTGCGTCACCAGCAGGGCTGTGAAGCCGCGGTCCTGCCAGATGCGCACCAGCTCCGCCTGCAGCTGCAGCCGGGTGAGGCTGTCCAGCTTGCCCAATGGCTCGTCCAGCACCAGCAGCCTGGGGTCATTGACCAGCGCCCGCGCCAGGGACGCCCGCTGCGCCATGCCGCCGGAGATCTGATGCGGATACGCCGTGTCGAAGCCTGCCAGGCCCACCAGCTGCAGCGCCTCGTCCACCCGGTGGCCGAAACGCTTCAGCTCGCCCCGCGCCTCCAGTCCGAGCCCGACATTGGCCCGCACGGTGCGCCACGGATACAACGTCGGGTCCTGGAACATGAGCACGCGCGACGGGTCCGGCCCGGCGATCGGCGCGTCACCGGCAAACAGCGTGCCCTGCGTGGGCGGTTCCAACCCGGCGACCAGGCGGAGCAGGGTGGACTTGCCGCATCCGCTCGGTCCCAGGACGGCGACGAACTCGCCGGCTGTCAAAGACAGGTCCACCCGGTCCAGCACCGGCAAGTCGCGGCCGTCCAGCGCGAAGCTGTGGCTCACGCCCACCACGTCCAGGCTGAGCGCCTGGGTGGCGGGCGCCTGCTGCAGCGCCGCTACCACCGGACCAGGCCCTTCTGCCAGGACAGGAAGTGGTCGCGCACCCGGAACAGCAGGGTGATGAGCGCGGTGCACATGAGCGCCAGGATCCCGAGCGCCACGTACATGTTGGCGTAGGCCGCCCAGCCCTGGGCCCATTGCATATACCAGCCGAGGCCTGCCTTGACGCCCAGCATCTCGGCCACCACGAGCACGGAGAAGGACGCGCCCAAGCCCATGAACAGCCCGATGAACACCGACGGCATTGCCGCCGGAATTGCGATCCGGCGCACCAGGAACCAGGGACGCGCGCCCATGGTGCGGGCTACGTCGTAATACGCGGCGCTGACGGAGGCGACGCCCGACCAGGTCAGCACCGCCACCGGAAAGAAGGTGGCGAGGGCGATCAGGAAGGTGCTGGCGCTGTGGCTGGTGGGGAAGACGAAGAAGGCGATGGGGATCCAGGCGACCGCGGGCACCGGGCCGATCAGCCGCAGCACCGGGTGAACCCAATAACCGACCCGGCGTGACCAGCCGACCGCCACTCCAGTCAGGAACCCGGCCGCGGCGCCAAGCAGGTAAGCCGGCAGCAGCAGCCACAGCGAGCGCAGCAGGCTCTCGCCCAGCCTTGGCCAGTCGTCGGTCAGCACCTCCAGCATGGATTGCGGCGCTGCGAAGAACGGCCGCGGCAAAAGGTCCAGCTTGGCGGTGATCAGCTCCCATGCGGCCAGGGCGAGTGCCAGGGCGATGAGCCACGGGCCGACCCGGGTGAGCGGTGCCGGCAAGGTGCGGACGGTGCTGCCGAACGCTGCCAGGGCGAGCGCCACCGCCAACGCCGAAGCCAGGATCGCCAGCAGGCCGGTGCGGCCGAGGTCGTCGGCGTCGGGCCATATCCAAGTCAACGCTGCTGCAGCCGCCCAAAGCAGGGCCGCGACAAGGCCGCCGGACCATAGGGCACGTGGCCGCGCGGGAGTCGATTGGCCGGTGAGCCGCGACTGGATTTGCGTCAGCGCGTTCATGCCGTGAGCACATCCGCATACACCTTGTCGGCGAAGCGAGCCGTGTCGGTGCGGTCACGCATCACGTGGACGAGCTTGAGTTCTTCCGCATAGTCCGCGATTTGCTGCTTCAACTCCGGGCCGACCGGGTGGTTATGGTGCGTGTGGCTGCGCAGCATGGCCGCCAGCTGCGCCACCGGGGTCGGCGAATACTGCGCGAACAGTGCCGCGGACTCGTCCGGGTTCGCCGCGACGAACTCCTGCGCCTCCAGCAGCGATGCGGTCAGGGCGCCGGCAGCCGCGCGGTCCTGCTTGATGAGGCTGCCGCGCACGCCCAGCACGCAGCAGGCGCGATGCGCGTATTCGGCCATGAGGTTGTTCGCGACCTCGAACAGGCCGTCCCGTTCGCGGATGACCCAGCCGAGCGGGTCGCCGAGCGAGAAGGCCTGGATCTCGCCCTTTTTCAGCGCGACGCCGAGCAGGTCGGCGGGATATTGCCGCCACGAGATGTCGCTGTTCGGATCGAGCCCCTGCTTGGCCGCCACGATGGAAAAGAAGTTCTTGTCCGGCGCCGCCATGTCGCTGCAGCCCACCGTCTTGCCCTTCAGGTCGGCCAGCGTCTTGATCCCGCCCGTCTGCGTCGCAAACAGCCGCATGCAGCCGCCATGGATCGCCGTGGTGATCTTGACGTCGAAGCCCTGCTCCAGCGGCTTCAGCCAGCGCAAGGCCATGCCGACGCCTGCGTCCGCCTTGCCGGTGCTGATCGCTTCGAGCAGCTGGTCCGTGCTGCCGCCGAAGTTGATCAGCTCCACGTCGAGCCCGTGCTTCTTGAAGATGCCCCGCTGATCCGCGACGGGGACGCCCACGGTGCAGATCGCATTGGCGTTCCAGGTGAGCCGCAGCTTGGTGCCCGGCGTCGCAACCGGGCCCAGGCCGACGCCGGGTGCAGTGTCGGCGACGCGGCAAATCGGCGGCTGGGCCAGTGGATCGGCCTTCGGCTGGGCCGCCCGGAACGGCGCCATCGCACCGAGCGGCAGTATCGCCGCGGCGGATGCGGCAATCCGTATCGCCCGGCGGCGACCCAATATTCCAACTTCGCTCATGGGGGATTGTCCTTCTAGATTTGCTCGAGCGCGCGACGGCCGGCGGCGGCGAATGCGGCGTCGGGTTGCGGCGTATGGACACGGGCGCACAGCACGTCCCGCAGGTGACGTTCCAGCGCATTGGTGCGCGAAAAGGCGTGATTGCCGGCCAGCTTTACGGCCGTCTCGACCGCTTCAATCGCGTTCTCGGCCGCAACGGTCTTGAGCAGGCCGCTTTCCTCGGTGATCGGCGGCCGGCCGGCATCCGTCTCCATAGCGGACGCGGCAATCAGCCGCCGGTTCATGGTCAGCAATGCCTCGATCCTGCCGACCGCCTCCTGCATGCGCGGCAGCGTCGCGAGCGGCGCGCCCAGATTGTCCGGGCTGCGATCGCGTAGGAAATCGACGATCCAAGCCCGTGCCGCCTCTGCCACGCCAGTATAGAGTGCGGCGATCACGGTCGAACTCCATGCGGCGGCGTCCGGATCGCGGCGTTTCCACGCTGCGGGCGCGCGCAGGTCGACGGCATGGTCGTCCGGAATCCGCACATCCTCGAAGACGACGTCGTGACTGCATGAGCCACGCAGCCCCAACTGGTCCCATGTCGGCTCGATGCGGATACCCGAGGTTCGGGCCGGGACGAGGAACATGCCCATGCGCGGCTCGGTCTCGTCCGTGCGGGCGAACACCATCATCCAGGCCAATCCAGGGGCGCCGGTGCTGTAGATCTTCCGCCCGGTGATGACCCAACCCTCGGCCACCCGGCGAGCTGTCGTCTCCGGCAAGCCGCCGCGGGCCGGCGTGCCCAGCGCCGGCTCCACGCGGAGCGCGTTGATCAGCGAACCGAACCGTCCGGCGCTGCGGCCGATATGCGCCTTGAGATGCTCCGGCCAGTCGGACTGGGCAGCGTGACGCAGATGAATGAGCTGCATCCCCAGGACGAGCCCGGTGGACGCGCAGCCACGCCCGACATGCCTCACCAGGTCCGACACTTGGCATAGTCCGGCAACCTGGCCGCCATCCTCGTGCCGGGCGGTGATCGCCAGTAGCTGCTCGCGGTGCAGGATGTCCAGGCTCTCCCACGGGAAGGCCCCGGACCGGTCGACCTCCGCGGCATGATCGGCGATGTCCTGCACGAAGTCATCGGCCAGCGGCGACCCGGCGAGGGTCATTCCATCCATGCGGCAACCCCCGAAGCTGGTGCGAGCAACAGCGGATCGACGGCGGCCTGGACCTGGATGGCGCTCACCCGGCCGGTCGTGAATAGATGCCGGACCGCTCTGCTGAGCTCGTCCAGGGAATGCCACGTGCTCTCGTCCAGTTCCTCGACTTGGACGTGGACGGCGCGGAAACGGAATCCGGTGCTGGTGGTGATCCCAGCACCGACGAAGGTGCCGTTTACCTCGACGACATGCGACTGGAGCATTTTTGCCTCTTGCCAAAATCGGGCGGGTCAACTTCACCGCCAATCATTGTCGGGGCCAATTCAGAACGACTGGCAACGGCAACGACACATCATGACCGTGGCGGCGGCCTGAAATGCTTGATGCTGTTTGACATTGAAAGAGGTATGCATGGTCGAATGCTGATGAGTCGGTCCGGACGCGTCAACAGGGCGTTTGAATACTATGTCAGAAAGCATGAATTCGGTCGCGGCTCGTGTCGTTTGTAGAGAATGCTGCTCGTGCGATGGTCAGAAACGAACAGCCGTTTCACGAGTGCCATTGCGGTTTTCGACCGGTAGTCGCGTCGCTCGAACGTCGCGACATCCTGCAAGCGCTCCGATCGAAGCTAGCAGGGACGCAACGCAGGGATAGCCCCGACGGAATGTTCTCTCGATGGGCCTCTGCCCGGCGTCCGCATGCTGCCGATTGAGCGAAGTGCAGCAGGGTTTTTCTTTTTAGAAACGCGCACTTCCGATCTCCGTGAATCGGCTGTTTAACCCCCGAGCATTATACGCCTGCCTGGAGTAGCGACAGTGAGTCAGACCGTCAAAATCGCCGAAGACCAGTCGATACCCGATCGGTCTGGCTGGCAGGAACTGTGGCGGACGGAGGACTGGTGGGCGGTATGGCTCGGTCTGGGGCTCACCATTGCCGCCTATGTGCTGTTCGTGAACGGCTCCAGCCTGGCATGGTTGGCAGTGGCGCCATCGAAATGGGCGAGCCTCACCCAGCTTGGCGCCCAGTTCGAGGCGAACGCCGGGCGCTACGTGGCGCAATACGTCATGTGGCTGGTCCTATTCACGGCCGCGACGACGGTCCTCGGCTTCAAGGCGCGTGTCTTCGTGCCCGCGTTCACCCTGCTCTATGTCCTTTCGGTCGCAATCGTCGCGGCCGGCGCTTGGGAAAACGCGCAGTACTATAACCTGGAGCCGCCCTTGGTGGGGTTGGTCCTTGGCCTGCTGATTTCCAATGTGTTCGGCTTGCCACGCTGGCTCGACGCCGGGTTCCGGGTGGAGTTCTACGTGAAGACGGGCATCGTTCTGCTGGGTGCGACGCTCCCGTTCACTCTCATCGTCTGGGCCGGACCGGTCGCGATCCTGCAGGCGTCGATCGTGTCGATCTTGACCTTCCTCGTGATCTTCTTTGTCGCGGTCAAACTGGGTCTGGACAAGCGCCTGGCCGCAACGCTGGGCGCTGGCGGAGCGGTGTGCGGCGTGTCCGCAGCCATCGCGATCGCCGGGGCGGTCCGCGCGAAGAAGGAGTATCCGCCGATCGCGATCACGCTCGTGGTCGGCTGGGCCATCGTGATGATTTTCGTCCTGCCGCTGATCGCCGGGGCGCTGCATTTGCCCGCAGGTGTTGGCGGCGCCTGGATCGGCACGTCGGAGTTCGCCGATGCCGCAGGCTTTGCCGCCGCGCAGGCTTACGGCGGGCAGGTCGGCCCTGGCACCGGCATCGCTGGCACGCCCGACCAAGCCATCTGGTCCTACACCTTGATCAAGGTAGTGGGCCGGGATGTCTGGATCGGCATTTGGGCGCTGGTGCTGTCGATCATCTCGGTTTCCAGGTGGGAGACCGTCACAAAGGGCGGCAGCGTCAATTACGGTCAGGTCTGGTGGCGCTTCCCGAAATTCGTCCTGGGTTTCCTGCTCGCCTCCATCCTTATTACCCTGGTCGTCCGCAATGCCAGCTTTGGCGACTACAATACTATCGTGAAGCCCGGCCTTGTGCTGCCGATCACCTCGTTGCGGGTGTGGGCGTTCACGTTCTGCTTCCTGAGCATCGGCTTGACGACGCGATTGAAGGACTTGGCCCCGGCCGGCGGCAAGCCGTTCTTGGCGTTCACCGCTGGTGTCGCGGTCAACGTCATCGTCGGCTTCGTGCTGTCCGTGTACGTGTTCGGCACCTACTGGGCGAATTTGACGCACTGATGCCCCGCGCAGGAACCTGCGGCGATTGCGTCAACTTCCGCAACGACGCCGACCATCTCGAGCGGGCGTTTCCCGGGCTGACCATCATGAGCTCGGGCCGCGGATCCGTGCGATCGGCGGACGGTTTGTGCAGCCGGCACGGGCTTTTCCTCGGCGATGACGCAAGTTGCGACGA
>CAZZWN010000001.1:23178-28757 GCA_964657765.1 uncultured Acetobacteraceae bacterium | reverse complement strand
TCGACATAATAGGCGCCGGACCAGAACGAACCCGGGTGATAGTGGCAGAAGTTGCTGTCGCCGGGGCCGTTCACGTTGGCCCAGGCGCTCACGACCCAGGTGGGCCGCACCTCCCGGCCGTCGCGGTCGCGCGTCAGCTGGGTGGCGACCGCGCGGGCCATTTCTACGACCTCCGCAGCCCGGACGTCGCCCCAGGCCAGCAGGTCGCGGTCGGAGTGCCATCCCCCAGCGTTGGACGCGGCCATCGAGCGCGCCGTGCGCCGACGGTCGAGGATCAGCGTGCGCAGCTCGGCATTGCGGGCGTCGGCGTCCGGGGTCAAGACGGCGGCGACCGGCGTCGGGAACAGATTGCGGGTGACAACGGCCAGGTTGATCGACATGGTGCCCTCTTTGAAAACGAACGCCCAGCGGTGCAAGTCGGACGGCAACATCCATCCGAATTGCAGCATTAGGCTTTGTTTGGTGGACCGATTCACCTAACCCTTGCGAATCATGCGTTAGGATCGGACCACTAGATGTTCGGAAGCGAACCATCGGGATGATGCCCGAGGCGACAGCGGCACAGCGCCGCGCTGCGATTATCGAACTGGTGAACCAGCGCGGCTTCATGAGCGTGGAGACCCTGGCCGAGCGCTTTGGCGTCACGCAGCAGACCATTCGGCGCGATGTGAACGCGCTGTATGACGAGGGGCAGCTCAACCGCTACCACGGCGGCGCTGGGCCGGTGCTGGGCGGGCGCAACGTGGGCTATTCTGCGCGCCAGGTGTTGCACCTGGAGGGAAAGCGGCAGATTGCCAAGCTCGTTGCTGCAACGATCCCGCATGGCGCGTCGCTGATCCTGAATATCGGCACCACCACCGAGGAGGTGGCACGGGCATTGATCCACCATCGCAACTTGCGGGTCATCACCAACAACCTCCATGTGGCGCAGGTGCTATCGCACTCCGGGGACTGTGAGATCATCCTCGCCGGCGGCCTGGTGCGCAACCATGATGGCGGCGTGGTGGGGGAGGCGACGCTCGATATGATCAACCAGTTCTGCGTCGACTATGCCGTCATGGGCATTAGCGGCATCGGGCTCGACGGCACCCTGCTCGACTACGACTATCGCGAGGTACGGGTGTCGCAGGCGATCGTGCGCAACGCGCGGCGGGTCCTGCTCGCTGCCGACCATTCCAAGTTCGGCCGCCCGGCCATGGTGCGGATGGGCACGGTGCGCGACATCCATGCGCTGTTCACCGATCAGGCGCCGCCGGAGCCGGTGGGGCGGATGCTCGCCGAGGCTGGGGTGGAGGTGCATGTGGCCGGCTTGGAGGACACGGCCGGGGCAGCGGAAATTTTGTGATTGCGAGCCTGGTGTTTTCGCTTGTAGGCTGCGTGTAAGAAAACGAACATCGGAGGGTGCGTGGCAGCGGCAATCGCCGACATGCTCGTGGTAGGTGGCGGCATCAACGGCACCGGGATTGCGCGCGATGCCGCCGGGCGTGGCCTGTCGGTCATCCTGGTCGAGCAGGGCGACCTCGCCGGTGCGACGTCGTCCGCCTCCAGCAAGCTTATCCACGGCGGGCTGCGCTACCTCGAATATTATGAGTTCCGCCTGGTGCGCGAGGCGTTGCTGGAGCGGGAGCGGCTGCTGCGGTTGGCGCCGCACGTGATCTGGCCGATGGATTTCGTGCTGCCGCTGGAGCGCAGCCTGCGTCCGGCCTGGTTCGTGCGGCTTGGCCTGTTCATGTACGACCACCTCGCGCCGCGCAAGCGGCTGCCGGCGACGCGGTCGGTTCGGCTCGACCGCGATCCGGTCGGCGCGGCGCTGAAGCCGGGCTTCCGGCGCGGGTTCATCTATGCCGATTGCTGGGTGGAGGACTCGCGCCTGGTGGTGCTGAACGCGCGGGATGCGGCCGACCGCGGGGCGAGCGTGCTGACGCGCACCCGGCTGATGCAGGCGACACGCGGCGTCGATACCTGGCAGTGCGAGCTGCTGCATCCTGACGGCCAGCGCTCCATGGTCGAGACGCGCACGCTGGTGAACGCGGCCGGGCCGTGGGTGACGCGCGTGCTGAACCAGACGCTGGGGTTGAACAGCGGCAAGCAGATCCGGCTGATCAAGGGCAGCCACATCGTGCTGCCGCGCCTGCATCCCGGCCCCGAGGCGTTCATTCTACAAAACACCGACCGGCGCATCATCTTCGCCATCCCGTACGAGGGGCTGTATACGCTGGTCGGCACCACGGACGTGGCGTTCGATGGCGACCCCGCCCGCGTTGCGATCGACCCGGCGGAGACGAGCTATCTGCTCGACGTCGTCAACCGGCATTTCCGCCGGCAGATGAGCGCCGCGGACATCGTCTGGTCCTATGCGGGCGTGCGGCCATTGTATGACGACGCGTCGGAGAACGCCTCGGCAGTGACGCGCGACTACGTGCTGGACCTCGACGCCGGGCTGGGCCGCCCGGCGCTGCTGTCGATCTTCGGCGGCAAGATCACGACGTTCCGCAAGCTGGCCGAGCACGCGATGGAGCGGCTGGCGCCGCATCTGCCCGCCGGCGGCAAGCCCTGGACCGACAGCGTGCCGCTGCCCGGCGGCGACATGCCGGATGGCGATTTCGGTGCGTTCCTGGCTGGGTTCCGCGCCCGTTTTCCGTTCCTGTCGCCCGAATTGTCGCTCCGGCTGGCCCGTGCCTATGGCACCAGGGCGGACCGCCTGCTCGAAGGTTGCCAAGGCATGGCGGATTTGGGGATGTGTTTCGGCGGCGACCTGCATCGGCGCGAGGTGGACTACTTGACCAGCGAGGAATGGGCGGAAACCGCCGACGACATCCTGTGGCGCCGCTCGAAACTTGGCCTGCACGTCCCCGCTGGGACTGCCCGCGCGCTCGACGACGCGCTCGCATCGGCGGCGTCCGTCTTGGGAGTACCCGCGGCGCAATGAGCCTCGTGCTGCAGAACGTGGAGCGTATGGCCGGGGCGGAGCGCGTGCTGCATCCGTGCAGCCTGAGTTTGGCACCGGGCACGATGCTGACCTTGCTGGGGCCGGTGCGGGCCGGCAAGACCTCGTTGATGCGCTTGATGGCCGGGCTGGACCAGCCGAGCGCGGGCCGCGTGCTGCAGGACGGCGTCGACGTGACGGGGGTGGATTTGCGCCGCCGCAGCGTGTCGCTGGTGTATCAGCAGTTCATCAACTATCCGAACTTCAACGTTTACGACAACATCGCGTCGCCTTTGGTAGTCGCCGGCGGGCTGGACCGGCGCGAGCGCGAGCGGCGCGTGCGCGACATGGCGGAACGGCTGGGCCTCACGCCATGCTGAAGCGGCTGCCGGCGGAGCTGTCCGGCGGGCAGCAGCAGCGTTGCGCGCTGGCGCGTGCGATGGTCAAGGACAGCCGGCTGCTGCTGCTCGACGAGCCGCTGGTGAACCTCGACTACAAGCTGCGCGAGGACTTGCGGTCCGAGATGAAGGCGCTGTTCCGCAGCAGCGACCGCAGCGTGGTGTATGCGACGACCGAGCCTCAGGAGGCGCTGATGCTGGGCGGCCGGACCTGCGTGCTGCGTGAGGGCCGGATGCTGCAGGAGGGGCCGGGGCTCGAGGTGTATCGCGCACCGCGGGACCTCGAGACGGCGCGGCTGATCAGCGATCCCGCGATGAATTTCCTGCCCGGCACCATCGATGGCGGGCGGGTCCGGTTTGATGGCGGCGCGTCGTTGGCGTTGCCGCCGGGGTTCGAGGAACTGGCCCCCCCGGGCGCTACACCTTTGGCCTGCATGCCGCGCATGTGAGCCGGGCTGCGTCGCCGGGCGCGCGCGAGCTGCCGGTCGTGATCGAGCTCGCCGAGATCAACGGCTCCGAGACGCTGGTGCACGGGCGCTATAACTAGACGCCCGTCTTGATGCAGGCGGACGGCGTGCACAGCATGGAGATCGGCGAGGCGGCGACGTTCCGCTTCGACGGCGCCCCGCTCTATGCATTCGCGGCCGACGGCGCCCTGGCGCGCGCGCCGCAGTTCCGCCTGAGCCTGCCAGCGGAGGCCCAGCATGGCGCGCATTCGGCTGCATGACGTTGCGCACAGCTACCGGCCGAACCCGGCGCAGCCGGAGGATTTCGCGCTGCAGCCGCTCGACCTTACTTGGGAGGATGGCAGCGCCTATGCGTTGCTGGGTCCGTCCGGGTCCGGAAAGAGCACGCTGCTGAACATCCTGTCCGGCCTGGTGCGCCCGTCGCACGGCCGGCTGCTGTTCGACGGCAAGGACGTCACCGACACCGACACCCGCAGCCGCAACATCGCGCAGGTGTTCCAGTTCCCGGTGATCTACGACACCATGACGGTGCGGGAGAACCTCGCCTTCCCGCTGCGCAACCGCGGGGTTGCGGACCGCGCCATACGCAGCCGGGTGGACCAGGTGGCGGCGATCCTCGACCTTACGGGCGATCTTGGACGCCGGGCGTCGGGCCTCACGGCGGATGCCAAGCAGCGCATCTCGATGGGCCGCGGCCTGGTGCGCACCGACGTCGCGGCCATCCTGTTCGACGAGCCGCTGACGGTCATCGACCCGGCGCTGAAATGGCAGCTGCGCCGCAAGCTGAAGCAGATCCACCACGAGCTGAAGGTGACGCTGATCTACGTGACGCACGACCAGAGTCGTCGGCACCATTTGGCAAATCTTCGGCCGCGCCGATGTCGGGCTGGGCGGCTATTTCATGAACAGCGTGCTGGGCATTCCGTACAACTACGCGCTGGTGCCGAACGACGCCTGGGGTACGGTGCTGCTGCTGGATGTGTGGCACTGGACGCCGCTGGTGGTGCTGCTGTGCTACGCCGGGCTGCGCGCGATCCCGGATGCATTCTATCAGGCCGCCGCGGTCGACGGCGCGTCGTCCTGGGCGGTGTTCCGCTACGTGCAATTGCCGAAGCTGCGCGGCGTGCTGACCATCGCCATCCTGCTGCGCTTCATGGACAGCTTCGTCGTTTACACCGAGCCGTTTGTATTGACCGGCGGCGGACCCGGCGACAGCACGACGTTCCTCAGCCAGTTCCTCACCAAGCTCGCGATCGGCCAATTCGACGTGGGGCCGGCGGCGGCATTCTCGTTGATCTACTTCCTTATCATCCTGCTGTTCTCCTGGCTGTTCTACACCGTGCTGAGCGCGCAGGGCCGGGCCGAGGGGCCGGCATGAACGACCGCGCCGGATGGGCACGCCGCGTCATTCCCTGCGTGTATTTCGTGCTGCTGATGCCGCCGATCTATTGGCTGCTGAACATGTCGTTGCGGCTCACGCCCGACATCCTGACCCGGCTCGAGATCATTCCCACGCATCCGACGCTGGAGAACTACCTGCACATCTTCCGCGATCCGACGTGGTATGTGACGTATTGGCACTCGCTCGAATTCGTGGCGCTGAACGTGCTGATTTCGGTCAGCGTCGCGTTGCCGGCGGCCTACGCCTTCTCGCGCTACCGTTTCCTCGGCGACAAGCAGGTGTTCTTCTGGCTGCTGACCAACCGCATGTCGCCGCCGGCGGTGTTCCTGCTGCCGTTCTATCAATTCTACCAATCGGTCGGGCTGTTCGACACGCCGCTCGCGGTC
>CAZZWN010000001.1:0-23078 GCA_964657765.1 uncultured Acetobacteraceae bacterium | reverse complement strand
TTCATGTCCGGCGTGCCGCGCGAACTGGACGAGACGGCGGCGCTCGATGGCTACAGCTTCCCGCGTTTCTTCCTGTTCGTGTTCCTGCCGCTGATCCGTGCCGGGGTCGGGGTGACGGCGTTCTTCTGCTTCATGTTCTCCTGGGTCGAGCTGCTGATGGCGAGCAACCTTGCTTCCACCGCGGCGAAGCCGATCGTGTCGATCATGACCCGGACCGAGAGCGCCACCGGCCTCGATTTCGGCTTGCTGGCCGCTGCGGGCGTATTGACGATCGTTCCGGGCGCCGTCGTGATCTGGTTCATCCGCAACTACATCGCCAAGGGGTTCGCCCTTGGCCGGGTCTGACGGGGTGGCCGCATGAACTGGATGGCCTGGACCCCGCTGACCGCCGTGTTCTTCGGCGTGATCGCGCTGCTGCTCGCGGGCATGACGACGTGGGAGGCATTGGTGCCCTGCAGGCCCCGGCGCGGCCTGCTGCCGCTGGTGACCACACGCGGCGACCGGCTGTTCATCGGCTTGCTCACGGCGGCGTTCTTCAACCTCGCCTGGATCGGTTTCACCGAGCTCGACCAGTACATCGCGCTCGGCATCAGCGTCGTCGTCGTCGTCCTGATCGGCTGGTTCGGCTAGCGGGAGGGGATCGCCTTCCGGGCTGGCGAACTCTCCACGCCGGCCCGCGCCTGTCCCACGGAGAGAGAACGAAAGGAAGCGTCCATGGATAAAGCACAACCTACCGGGCCACAGCTCACCCGGCGGCAGGCCATCGCTGGCACGGCGGCCGTCGCGACGGTCGCGAGCGTCGCCGGGTCGCCGGCCCGTGCCCAGAATGCGGACACACAGCGCGCGGCGGCGCAGCGCTGGATGGAGACCGAATTCCAGCCCTCGACGCTCACGCATGAGCAGCAGATGGCGGAGATGCAGTTCTTCATCGACGCCGCCAAGCCGTTCCAGGGGATGGAGATCCACGTCTGCACCGAGATCCTGGACACCCATGTCTACGAATCGCAGGTGATGACCAAGGCGTTCAGCGAGATCACCGGCATCAAGGTCACCTCCGACTACATCAAGGAGGGCGACCTGGTCGAGAGGCTGCAGACCGAGATGCAGTCGGGCAAGCCGATCTACGACATGTACGACAACGACAGCGACCATATCGGCACGCATTTCCGCTATGGCGTGACGACGGTGCTGTCGGATTTCATGAAGGGCGAGGGCAAGGACGTGACGCTGCCGACGCTCGATGTGGACGATTTCATCGGCAAGAGTTTCGTGACTGCGCAGGACGGGAAGATGTATCAGATCCCGGACCAGCAGTTTGCCAATCTATATTGGTTCCGCGCCGATTGGTTCGCGCGTCCGGATTTGAAGGACAGGTTCTCCAAGAAGTACAACTATGAACTTGGCGTGCCGGTAAACTGGTCGGCCTATGAGGATATCGCCGAGTTCTTCACCAACGACATCAAGCAGCTCGATGGCGTCCGGGTGTACGGCCATATGGATTACGGCTAGAAGGACCCCTCGCTCGGCTGGCGGTTCACCGATGCTTGGCTCAGCATGGCGGGCGCGGCGGACGTGGGCCTGCCGAACGGCCTGCCGGTCGACGAGTGGGGCATCCGTGTCGAGGACTGCCATCCGGTCGGAGCCAGCGCGTCCCGCGGGGGCGGGGCCAACAGCCCGGCGGCGGTCTATGCGCTGACGAAGTATGTCGAGTGGCTGAAGAAATACGCGCCGCCCGAGGCCGCCGGCATGACCTTCACCGAGGCCGGCCCGGTGCCGGGCCAAGGGCATATCGCGCAGCAGATCTTCTGGTATTCTGCGTTCACCAAGGCGCTGACCAAGCCCGGCTTGCCGGTCGTGAACGCGGACGGCACGCCGAAGTGGCGCACGGCGCCGTCGCCGCACGGCCCGTATTGGAAGACGGGGATGCAGAACGGCTACCAGGACGTCGGCTCCTGGACGCTGATGAATTACGTGCCGCTGGAGCGGCGCAAGGCGGCGTGGCTGTATGGCCAGTTCTGTATTTGCAAGTCGACGTCGCTGAAGAAGACCATTACCGGTCTGACGCCGATCCGGCAGAGCGACATCATAAGCCAGACCATGACCGACTTGGCGCCCAAGGTCGGCGGGCTGGTGGAGTTCTATCGCAGCCCGGCGCGCGTGGCGTGGACGCCGACGGGGACCAACGTGCCGGACTATCCGAAGCTGGCGCAGTTGTTCTGGCAGAACGTCGCCGTGACCGAAGCTCGCGAACGAGAAGCCGAAGGGCGAGACGGTCGCCTATGAGACGCTGATCGACACCTGGAAGAAGGGCCGCGCGAGCTAGCCAAAATAGCGGCGTCGCGGCCAGTTCGCGACGCCGCGCTTTGCCGGGAGGACGGGACGTGGGGAGAACGGGGCCATGATCATCCGCCTGCGTTGCGACCCGGCGCTGGAAGCGGTGCTGCCGCGCCCGGTGCTTGCGCGCCAGGCACTGCCGGAGTGGCTGCGGGTGATGCCTGCAACAGCCGGGTCGGAGATGCATGGCGGGGCGGCGATACGCACCGTGAAGCAGTGCCCGCCGTTCGTCGACGCCATGCAGGCGGGGTTCATGATGCCGCTGCCGTGCGACCTCCGCTACGAGGATGGCGTTTTCGCATGGGACTGGGACGCGCCGGAGCCGAGCCTCACGGGGCAGCCGCGCGCGCCGATCAATTTCCATTCCGCGGCGCAGGTTTCCGGCGCGCCGTTCGGCATGGACAACCTTATCAAGTTCGTGGGCTTTTGGACTATCGAGTTGCCGACAGGGTGGTCGTTGCTGGCGACGCATCCGTTGAACCGCGACGATCTGCCGTTCCGCACCCTTACCGGCTTGGTCGACGCTGATCGCTTCCACGACATCGGCCTGCTGTTCCCGGCGCGCTGGCTCGACCCGGCTACGCCGTGCGTCCTGCCGCGCGGCACGCCGGTCGCCCAATGCATCCCGGTCCCGCGCGAACCCTTGGACCTCGATTTCGGCGTCGTGGGCGGCAGCGCGGCTGAGGCATTTGCGATGGTCGGCGAGGCGGTCCTGGCCGAGCCCAGCGTTTACAGAAAACGGTTCCGTGCGCCTGGGCACTAGCATCGCGGCGCTCGCGGCCTTCGTGCTGGCGGACGACGCACTGCCGCCGATCGAACTCGGCCAAATCCCGGCCTTCGCGTCCGAGGCGGCGGCGCAGCATGGGTGCCCGCGCGACCTCGTGGTGTGGGCGGACCGCGACACCGGGTATTTCTACCCACGCTCCCGTCCGCAGTTCGGGCATACCTCGGCGGGCGTGTTCACCTGCCTGGACGCGGCCCGGGGCGCGAATTACTGGGACATCAACCCGTTTTCGCCATACGGGAGCCCGCGAGCGGGGCGGGAATTCCCGATCGACCCGGCGCTGCTGGGCTTCGGTAGTTGAAGCCGAACGATACCCCAATCCTGGCAGGGCGGCCGCAAGCGCACCGTCTTGCTGTCGGAGGCGCAGCGGGCGCAAGGGATCGCGGCCGTCCGCGACCCGGGCTTGGTAACGTTTGTGGCTGGCTTTCCGGCGCTCGGCTTCATCGCGCCGCTGGCGTTCGGGTTGGTGGCGGCCTGGCGGAGTGGCGCGTCCGGGCGGCTATTGCCCCGCCAGAGCCCGCCGCAGGTCCCCGGCACGTAGCCACACCCGTCCGGAATTGCCGGCCGCAAGCTCCTGCGCGATGTGTGGGAACGATTCCGGCCGGAGCGCGAAGGCCCGCGCATAGGCCGTCAGCGCCCCCTCCATGTCGCGCAATCCCTGGCGGACGCTGCCAAGGTTATGCCATGTCTCTGCCCGGCTGGGCGCGAGCGTCGTCGATTTGACGTATGCGCTGGCGGCCTCGGCGAGGCGTCCGCCCTCGTGCAGGGCGGTCCCGAGGTCGTGCCAGGCATCCGAGCTTTCCGGCAGCAGACGGGCGGCGGCGGCGAGCGCGGTTGCGGCGTCATGCCACTGGCGCGCACGAAACAGCACGAGACCGCGCCGGTGCTGCAGTCCGGCGAGGGCCGCAAGACCCTGATGTGCGACGGTGATGCTGGGATCAAGCGAGATAGCAGTATGGAGCGCCCGCTCCGCGTCCTCAAAGTGGCCGGCCTGCAGCAGCACGCGCCCGAGTGCCGCGTGCGAGAGGCCCACATCCGGGTCGAGCGATACGGCGCGTCGTGCCCATGTCACGGCCGCCTCGGGTTGGCCGTCCTCCAGCAGCAGGAGCGCCAGCAGCCGGGCCGGGGTGGGATCGGTGGCGGTTTCGGCGGCAGAGCGATAAAACCGCTGTGCGGCCTCCATGTCGCCGGCCCGGTGCGCGGCGACGCCCTGCGCAAACATCGCCTGCCATGTGTTCCTGCTGGTCGTCTCGTGCGGCGCTTGCAGCTTGGTTCGGATTCGCGGCGTTAATCCGGCGCTGCCGTGACGAGTGCCTGCCATAGCGCTTCCTCCGCTTCTCGCATCAGGCTAGCGTCATGCCTTCCTGGGACCAAACGGTTGGGTCGGCGATAGGCAGGCAAGAAGGACGAAGCGATGCAGCTCCATGGCATTCACCATCTTACGGCGGTCACCGCCGATGCGCGCGGCAACCACGACTTCTACACGCGCGTGCTCGGGATGCGGCTGGTCAAGAAGACCGTGAACCAGGACGACGTCAGCGCCTACCATCTTTTCTATGCCGATGGTGCGGCGAGTCCGGGGACCGACCTTACGTTTTTCGACTGGCCGGTCGAGCGGGAGCGGCGCGGCACGCAGTCCATCGTGCGCACCGCGCTCAGGGTGGCCGGCGCGTCGGCGTTGGATTACTGGACGAAGCGTCTCGACGCCGCCGGGGCGCCGCATGGGCTGGCGAGGGAGGTCGATGGACGCTTGCAGCTCGATTTCGAGGACCTCGAAGGCCAGCGCCTGGCGCTGGTTGACGACGGCGGCGCCGGTCCGTTCCATCCGTGGGACCGCAGCGAGGTGCCGGAGGCGAAGCAGGTCCGCGGCCTCGGGCCGATCACCATCAGCGTGTCCGACCTGGCGCCGTCCGACCGGTTCCTTACCGAGGTGATGGCAATGCGGCGGGCCCGCAGCTTCGTCGCCGCAAATGCGCAGCCCGGCGCAGGCGCAGACGAGCCCGGCGCGACGGTGCAGGTCTATGAGATGGGCGAGGGCGGCCCTGCGGCGGAGCTGCATGTCCGGGTGGAGCCCAATCTTCCGCAGGCGCGGCCGGGGGCGGGCAGCGTCCACCACGTCGCTTTCCGGGTGCGCGACGAGGAGTATGCGGGTTGGGTCGAGCGGCTGCAGCGCCTGCGTATTGCGTCGAGCGGGCCGGTCGACCGCTTCTATTTCCGCAGCCTGTATACGCGGGAGCCGAACGGCATCCTGTATGAGATCGCGACCGATGGACCGGGCTTCACCACTGACGAACCGCTTGAGACCCTGGGCGAGCGGCTGGCGCTGCCGCCGTTCCTGGAGCCGCAGCGGGCGGCCATCGAGCGGGGCCTGAAACCGCTCTGAGCAGTTCCGTAGAAGACGCGATATGGAGGGCTTTGGTGTATCGAAGCAGACATTACCTTCTGGCCGCATTGCTTGCGGCGATGCCGCTGGCGCGGGCGAAAGCGCAAGGCGCGATCGAGGTCTCGAAGGCTTGGACTCCGGCATTGGCGCAAACTCGCGTCGATACGCCGGTTTACATGGTGATCGCCAATCGAGGCGACGCCCCGGACAGCTTGGTGCGGGTCCGGTGCCCGGTCGCCGACTTCGCCGAGAAGCACGCGACGGATCGCGGCGAGGGCGGGTTTGCGATGCGGGAGGTGAAAGCGATTGCGATCCCCGCGGGCGAAACCGTGACGCTTGCGCCGCGAGGGCCTCATTTGATGCTGCTGCACACGAAGCAGGCGTTGCAGCCGGGTGAGACGTTCACGTGTTCCGTGGTTTTCCAGAAGGCGGGCGCCGTCTCGGTGGAGGTGACGGTTGCGCCTGAGGGCTCGGAGGAGAAATCTTAGGCGGCAGCCTGCCTTCCCGCCGCGTGCCGTTCGACGGAACGCGGCGGTAGGCAGGGCCGGGGCCGCCTGGATCAGCCGCGCAGGGTGTCGTGCAGTTCTTTGAGCATGATCAAGTGCATGTTGATCACCGCCGTAGCCAATGTGGCAATATGGGCTGTGTCGGAGGTCAGCAGACT
The DNA here is from genome assembly GCA_964657765.1 of uncultured Acetobacteraceae bacterium. GTDB lineage: Bacteria > Pseudomonadota > Alphaproteobacteria > Acetobacterales > Acetobacteraceae > CAHJXG01. The sequence goes on along the minus strand of CAZZWN010000001.1, from coordinate 16,913 downwards.
GGCGGTTTCCTGGCCCTTGCCATCCAAGAAGGATTGCTGGATGCCCAGAAGCTGCGAATGGCCCTCGATCTGGGCTGCGATGTAGGCCTTGTCGAAGTTCGCGCCTGATGCGCCCTGCAGGTCCTTGAGCATCGCCGCCTGCTTGTCGTCGAGCGCGGCATTGCCGGGTTTTTGCTGGCTCGTCAGCGCCTGCGCGATTGCCGTCTGCTCGGCGATTTCGAACTCGGCGAACTGCTTGACCTTTGCATTCCCGGCTTTCTGCGCCGCCAGCTCGCTGGACTGCTTGGCGAGGGAGCCAGCGGCGAGCGTCAGTCGCTTGTACTCGTCGTTCCCAATGGGGTTTGTCGGCACGCTCGGGCTTGCGGGCTGAGCGAGGGCGCTGCTTGAGTTGATCTGGAGTGCCAACGGCAGCACGGCGGCCCCGGAAAGGCCAGCGAGGATGTTGCGTCGGTTCATGATATTGCTCCCTGTTATGCTGGGTTCTGGGCGATGCACCTGCTGCTGCGCCAGCCCTGCTGTTTCTCTAACGAGTTGCTCGTCGGAGTGTTGCACAGAGCATGGCGACATGAGTAGAAAGGGCTGTTCAATAACAGGTGCTTGTCCACCGTGAAGCTTACCCGATGGTCATCTTGCTTTGCTCGATTGGACTGCCCTATGCTCCTACGCAGATGGTTTTTGGGGAGTTGCCTGTCACGAGGCTAGTAACGTAGTACAAATTTGGCGTGAATTTGGGGGGTAAATTAATGAATTTAGGTCGCACAACGCTGCGTTTTCTTGCCTTGGGCTGCACAGTGTTAGCTGGGACGCTAGGCGCACCGGCCCGCGCCGATGATGTCACGCAGGACCGCCTGCTCAACGCGGACAAGGAGCAGGGCAACTGGATCCAGCATCACCGCACCTATTCGGCGCAGCGCTTCTCGCCGCTGACCCAGATCAACCGCGACACCGTCAAGGGCCTGAAAGTCGCGTGGACGATGGCGTTGGGCGGCGTCGAGGGCGGCGGCATCTGGACCCATGGCGGCCTGGAGGGCACGCCGATCGTCGAGGACGGGGCCATGTACGTCACCGACGGCTGGGGCTCGGTCTATAAGATCGATACCCATGGCGGCCAGGGCAAGCTGCTGTGGAAGATGGACCCGAAGACCGATCACGACTGGGCGGGCGCCGTTGCGTGTTGCGGCGTCGACAACCGCGGCGTGGCGCTTTGGGACAAGATGGTGATTTCCCATACGCTCGACGGGCGCCTGATTGCGACCAACAAGGACACTGGCGAGGTCGCGTGGCAGCGTCAGGTCGCCGACCCCGACAAGGGCGAAGTGGTGACGGGCGCGCCGCTGATTATCCGGGGCCTGGCCATTACTGGCGTTGCCGGCGCGGAATACGGTATCCGCGGCTGGATCGCCGCGACGGACCTCAAGACGCAGAAAGAGGTCTGGCGCACCTACACCATACCCGCGAAGGGCGAGCCCGGCAGCGAGACCTGGAAGAACGCCGAGACGGCCGCGAATGGCGGCGGCTCGACGTGGGTCACCGGCAGCTATGACCCGGAGAGCAACACGCTGATCTGGGGCGTCGGCAACCCCGGCCCGGACTGGGACAACACGCACCGGCCCGGCGACAACCTTTATACCGACAGCGCGCTGGCGCTCGATCCCGACACCGGCAAGATCAAGTGGCATTATCAGCATACGCCCAACGACCCGTATGACTACGACAGCGTGTCGGAGAACGTGCTGATCGAGGCGCCGATCAACGGCAGGCCGACGAAGCTTGCATTGACTGCGGACCGTAACGGGTTCGGCTATGCGGTGAACCGCGGCAACGGCGAGTTCGTCTGGGGCACTCCGTTCGTGAAGAAGTCGACCTGGACCGCTGGGCTGAACCCGGAGACGGGCAAGCCGGTCGAGTACGACCCGAAGCAGCCGGTGCAGCACTACAACGTGTCCGTCACGCCGTCGCGTGAGAACAAGGTGACGGAAATCTGCCCGGGCAACATGGGCGGCAAGAACTGGCCGCCGACGGCCTACAATCCGACGCTGATGCGTTGGTATATCCCGGTGATCGAGAGCTGCAACACGATCACCGTGGAGGAGACCAAGCCTGGATCGTTCAAGCCGCGGGAGTTCTACACCGGCGGTGGCCCGAGCGAGCATCAGCGCATCACCGGCAGCGTCACGGCCATCGACGTCACGACCGGAAAGGTGGCTGGCAAGCTCGAGACGCCGTTCCCGATGCTCGGCGGGCTGCTGGCGACGCCGGATTTGGTGTTCGCCGGCGAGCCCTCCGGTCAGGTGATGGCGCTCGATGCGAAGTCGTTGGAGAAGCTGTGGTCGTTCAACACCGGGTCGGGCGTAAATGCGCCGCCGATGACGTTCACGGTGGACGGCAAGCAGTATCTCGCCATCCTGGTCGGGGTCGGCGGTGCTTGGGACAAGTGGTTCATCGACTCCACCCCGGAGCTGAAGACGACCGCGCCGAGCTCGATGCTCTACGTCTTCGCACTCTGATTCGACTGCAGGTCCCGTCCAGCGGGCGGGACCTGCCGCTTTTGGAGATCCGACCGCCATGCGTGCGATGCTTGCCACCACACTTCTGGCCGCCCTTGCATTGGGCGCCATTCCCTATGCCGGCCTTTACGCCCAGAGCACGCTGCAGGGACCGGCTGCCGAGGGGAAACGCATTTATCAACGGGCTAACTGCGTCGGCTGCCATAAGTGGCACGGCGGCGGCGGCGGCGGATACGGCGGTGACGCGTTGTCGCTGCGCGGCACGCAACTCGAGCGCGACCAAATCATCGAGACGGTGACTTGCGGCAGGCCCAGCACCGGGATGCCGTATTTCAACCGGGGCGCCTATGACGGAGAGGACCATCCTTGTTACGGGATGGGACGTCAGGAGCTGGGTAAGGACGTCCCGGTCGAGGCGGGCATCTTCCTGCGCCCAAATGAAGTTGCTGCCGTGGCCGACTACGTCATCGCCGACATCAAGGGCAAGGGCGACCCGAACTATGCCGAGTGCACGGCCTTCTTCGGCGACGGTGCGCGCGTCTGCAACATCTATAAGCCGGCGCCGACTGCGGAAGGCTCGCAGCCCGGCAAGCAGGGAGGGTGAGCATGCGCGTAAACCTGGCGCGCCGCATCGTGGCCACCCTGCTGCTTGCGTTTGCCGCCGCATTGCCGACCGCTGCCGCAACGCTGCCGGGTGCCGCGGAGACACAGGCGGCGCCAGCACAGACCCAGCCTAGGGCGACTGCGGAGAACGACCTGCGCGAGTTCCGCGTTGGCATGAACGTGAATGAGATGCCGCTTGCGGGCTACTTAGGCTTCATTTGCGCCGGCAGTGGTGGGCAAAAGCTGGAGAACTGGCATGGCTACCGCCAATGCCCAGCCGAGGCGTCCGGATGGCACGCGGTCCGTTTCCAATACGACGAGAGTGCGAACCCGCTTGCCAAAGTCAACGGGCTGTACGAGGGCACCAAGGTCGGCGGCCATCCGGTGCTGCTGACCGCGCTGATCGGCGACGACGGCGGACTCCGGGGCTTGGTGATCGAGACCGACCCGGCGGCGCGGCTTTATCTGCGCAAGAAGGCGTTCCTGTTCGGTGAGCAGGTCAAAGCCCGCTTCGGAGATGCGAGCTGGAATTGCGTCAGCCAGGAGCCGACGGCGGACCAAGAGCCGGTCGGTGGCCTGTTCATCAACGAGCACTGCGACAAGACGACGCCTACCCGACGGCTGACGCTTGATCGCGCATTCTTTCGTCTTGCCGGGCGGGAGGTTCAGAACTTCACCAGCCGATCCCGGCTAGAGATCCTGGGCCGCGACGACCAACAGACTGTTGGTACATTGAATTGATGTTGGCTATGCTCTTAAGTGTGTGAACTGTCGAAACCGGGCTGCTGACGGTACAGAGAGCGGCCATTTGAAGGAGGCATCAACCATGATCACCTTGAAGGTCAACGGCGAGGCGCGGAGCTGGGACGGTGATCCGTCGCTGCCGCTGCTGTGGTTCTTGCGCGACGAGCTGGGTTTGACGGGCACGAAGTTCGGCTGTGGCCAGGCGCTTTGCGGGGCGTGCACGGTGCATGTTGCGGGCGGCGCGGCGCGGTCGTGCATCACAGCAGTGTCCGATGTCGACGGCCAGGACGTCGTGACCATCGAGGGCCTGCATCCCGCGGGCGATCATCCGGTGCAGAAGGCGTGGCGCGAGGTGAACGTGCCGCAGTGCGGTTTCTGCCAGGCGGGTCAGATCATGCAGGCGGCGGCGTTGCTGTCCGAGACCAAGAACCCATCCGACGCCGAAATCCGCAGTGGCATGGCGGGCAACATCTGCCGTTGCGGCTGCTATCAGCGCATTGAGGCGGCTGTCCGCGTTGCAGCGACGGGGACCTAGCGCCATGACCCATATCCAGATGCAACCCCGTATCGAAAACGTGAGCCGGCGCGGCCTGCTCAAGGGCGCTGCGGCGCTGGGCGGCTTGGTGCTGGCGGTTCCGTTGCTGGCGCCCCGCCCGGCCATGGCGGCCTATTCCACCGGTGCGTCCGGCATGCCGCACGGCACGGTGAACGACCCGCGCGTGTTCGTGTCGATCGCGCCGGACGGGATCGTCACCATCGTTGCGCACCGCTCTGAGATGGGCACCGGCATCCGCACCAGCCTGCCGATGGTCGTCGCAGACGAGATGGGGGCCGACTGGGCCCGGGTGCGCATCGTGCAGGCGCCCGGCGACGAGGCGAAGTACGGCAACCAGGACACCGACGGCTCGCGCAGCACGCGGCATTATTTGATCCCGATGCGTGAGGTGGGCGCGGCCGCGCGCACGATGCTGGAGACCGCCGCCGCCCAGCGCTGGCAGGTGCCGGTGTCTGAGGTGCACACGGGCGTGCATGAGGTGCTGCACGACGGCTCGGGCCGCCGGCTCGGCTTTGGCGAGCTTGCCAATGACGCCGCGGGCTTGCCGGTGCCTGCCGCTGATGGGTTGCGGCTCAAGGACCCTAAGGAGTTCCGCTACATCGGCAAGGGTGCGGTCAGCATCACCGACCTGCGCGATATCACCATGGGCAAGGCGGGCTACGGCGCAGACGTGCGGCTGCCGGGCATGAAATACGTCGTGATCGCACGCCCGCCGGTGGTCGGCGGCAAGCTGGTGTCGTTCGACGCAGACGAGGCAATGAAGGTGCCCGGCGTTGAGCGCGTGCTGGAGGTGCGCGGCTGGCCCTGGCCGGCGAAGTTCCAGCCGGTTGGCGGCGTCGCCGTCGTCGCGCGCAACACTGGCGCGGCGATCAAGGGCCGCAATGCGCTCAAGGTCACCTGGGACGATGGCGCCAATGCGAACTACGACAGCACCGACTATCGCAAGCAGTTGGAGGCCGCCGTTCGCGCACCGGGCTTGGTCGTGCGCAATGACGGGGACCCCGAAGGCGCGATGAAGGCTGCGGATAAGGTGGTCGTGGGGGAATATTACCTGCCCCACCTTGCGCATGTGAGCATGGAGCCGCCGGTGGCGACCGCGCAGTGGACCGATGGCGCGATCGAGGTCTGGGCGCCCGTGCAGAGCCCGGGCGGCACGCGGGAGGACCTTGCAAAGACGCTGGAGATCTCCGGCGACAAGGTGAAGGTGAACACCACCCTGCTCGGCGGCGGGTTCGGCCGGAAATCCAAATGCGACTACGTGCTGGAGGCTGCGTTGCTCGCGCGTGAGCTGAAGGCGCCGGTGCGGGTGCAGTGGACGCGCGAGGACGATGTCCAGCACGACTTCTATCATACCGTGTCTGCCGAGCGGATCGAGGCGGGGCTGGACAAATCCGGTAAGGTGGTAGCCTGGCGGCACCGCAGCGCCGCGCCGACGATCTTCTCCACCTTTGCTCCCGACCCCAAGCACGAGGCGGCGCTCGAACAGGGCATGGGCTTCATCGACATGCCGTTCGACATCGCCAACGTGCGCTGCGAGAACCCGGAGGCGGCGGCGCACACCCGCATCGGCTGGTTCCGGTCGGTGTCGAACATCCCGCACGGCTTTGCGGTGCAGTCGATGGTGGGCGAGATCGCGCATGCGACCGGTCGCGACCCGAAGGATGTGCTGCTTGAGCTGATCGGGCCGGCGCGGATTGTGGCGTTCAGCCCGTCGGTCGAGAAGCCGTGGAACTACGGCGAGCCTGTTGCCGACTACCCGATCGATACGGGCCGGCTGCGGCGTGTTGTCGAGCTTGTGGCGGAGAAGGCGGGCTGGGGGCGGCAGCTGCCGCCGGGGCATGGCATGGGGATTGCTGTGCATCGCAGCTTCGTCAGCTATGTCGCGACCGTCGTGGAGGTGGCGGTGGATGCCAAGGGCGTGCTCAGCGTGCCGCGGGTGGACACGGCGATCGACTGCGGCACGTTCGTGAACCCCGAGCGCATCCAGTCGCAGATGGAGGGGGCGGCGATCATGGGGCTGAGCCTGGCCAAGCTGGGCGAGATCAGCTTCAAGAATGGCCGCGTGCAGCAGAGCAACTACGACGACTACCCGGTCGTGCGGATCGACGAGGCGCCGGGGGTGACCAACACCTACATCGTGCCCGCGAGTGCGGGGACGCCGCCGAGCGGGGTGGGCGAGCCCGGCGTGCCGCCGTTCGCTCCGGCGCTGTGCAACGCGATCTTTGCCGCGACCGGCAAGCGCATCCGCGCCCTGCCGATTCGCGATCAGCTTTCGGCTTAGGGGGCGGGAGCATGCGAATCGCGATTGCCTGTCTCGCCGTCATGATGGCGGCGGGCCTCCCGGCGGCTGCGCAAACCAGCACGCCGGCGGGGCCGGGGAGTGCTGCCCAGGCGCGGCCGAGCCGCGGGCCGGAGCAGGCGTCGGTGCCTAAGGCGGCGCCGGCGGCTACAACCGGACAAACCACCGCTGCGCACGACCAAAGCCCGACCGTTAAGCAGATGAACGACGCCGAACGGAAGAAGGTCGAGGTGCACGGGAAGTAGGCGGCGTTGCGACGTTATTGCTAGGAGCAAGTTGGGGTCACGGGCGCGACTGCGGTGCTTGTGGCCCTGGATTGCCGCTCTGAAGACGGCTCGCAATGCCGGCTCGTTGTGGCTCGCGACGACGGGTGGTTAGGTGTTTGAGGTTGCTTCCATGCCGCGGCGGGCGAAGGCGATCGATAGGTCGCCGACCTTTGCCGCGTCGGCGCCGGCGGCCGTTCCTGCACGCGCGCGTGCGGCGATGCCTTCGAAGATGACCGCGAACCGGAACATGGCGAATGCGACGTGGAACGGCGTCAATGGCGTCGCGGCATTGCGCCGGTTTGCGTAGTAGCGGTCGAGGAATTCCGGCTCGCTGGGGATCCCGAGTGCGGCGAGGTCGAGGGCGAGCACGCCGCCATACTCGGCCGGCGTGCTCCTCCAGGTGATTACGCTGAAGCCGAGGTCCGCCATTGGGTGGCCGATGGTCGCAAGCTCCCAGTCCAGCACGGCGACGATCTCCGGCTTGGTGGGATGGAACATCATGTTGCCGATGCGGAAGTCGCCGTGGCAGAGCGCCGCCACGCCGTCGTCGGGCGGCATGTGGTCCAGGAGCCAGGCTTCGAGGGCTACGAGATCGGGGATATCGCGGAACAGGGCGGCCTTCCACTGCTTGCCCCAGCGCGAGATTTGCCGGGTGAAGTATCCGCCGGGGCGGCCGAAATCGCCCAGGCCGACGGCTTGCCAGTCCACGTCGTGCAGCCGGGCCATCGTTTCGGCGTAGGACATGTACATCGCGTGCCGGTCGCCGGGCGTGACGCCTTCGAGGTCGCACTGATTGAACACGCGGCCGTCGACGCGCTCCATGACATAGAACGGCGTTCCGACCACGTCCGGGTCGGGATGGAACACCAGCACGCGCGGCACCGGGATGGCGGTCTCGGCCAGCGCCCGGAGTACGCGGGCCTCGCGGTCGACGGCGTGGGCGGAGGGCAACACCTCGCCTGCAGGCTTTTTCCGCAGCACCATGCGCCGGTTGGCGTAGGTCAGGAAGAACGTGGGATTGGATTGGCCGCCGGAGATGCGGTCCAGCCGCATCGGGCCCTCCAGCCCGGCGATACACTCGCGCAGGAAGGCGTCGAGCCGATCCCGGTCAAATTCCTGGTCGATTCCTGGGTCGGACTCCGAACCGTCTGCCGCCATTTCAGCTTCCTATCATCCGGGACCAGCAGGGTCCGTTTCGAGGCCCAGCACCGCCGAACCCGTGCCGCCGTAACGCAGGCGAAGCTCCCGCTTCAACAGCTTACCGGCAGTATTTTTCGGCAGGGCTTCGGCGAAGAACACGCGCTTTGGCAATTTATAGGGCGCCAGCGTGGCCCGGGCGTGCTCGATCAGCGCTGCTTCGCTCGCCTCGGCGCCATCGCGCAGGACGATCACGGCTGCGACCGCTTCGATCCACTTGGGGTCAGGCACCGCGATCACCGCGACCTCGGAGACGGCGGGATGGGTGAACAGGACGTCCTCGACCTCGCGGCTGGCGACCTGCACGCCGCCGGTGTTGATCACGTCCTTAATGCGGTCGACGACATACAGATAGCCCTCGGGGTCGAAATAGCCGACGTCGCCGGAGTGGAACCAGCCGCCCTCGAATGCCTGCGCGGTCTCCTCCGGCTTGCCCCAATAGCCGAGCATGAGCTGCGGGGAGCGGTGGATGATCTCGCCCTGGGTGCCGGGCGGCACGTCGTTCATCTCAATGTCCACGACGCGCGTCCTGACATTCAGCACGGGCCGCCCGACGGAGGCGGGGCGGGCGTCGTGCTCCTCGGGGCTGAGCAGCGTCGCCAGCGGCGAGATCTCGCTCTGGCCATAGCAATTGAAAGCGCGGATGCCCGGCAGGCGCTGGCGCAACTCGTGCAGGACGGGCACCGGCATGATCGCTGCGCCGTAGTAAGCCTTGTTGAGGCTGGTGAGGTCGCGAGTGGCGAAATCGGCGTGGCGCAGCAGGTTGATCCAGACGGTCGGCGGAGCGAAGAACGAGGTGAGTCGGTGCCGCTCGATCAGCTCCAGGCAGAGCGCCGGCGTGGGTGCGTCGATCAGCATGATCTCGGCGCCGGCCAGCAATTGCGGCATGGCGAAGCAGTGCATCTGCGCCGTGTGATAGAGCGGCAGGGCTGCGAGCGTGCGGTCGCGGTCGTTGAACTCGCAGGCGACGATGCAGCTCGTGTATTCGTTGAGCAGCGCACGGTGCGTCAGCATCGCCCCTTTGGGGGTGCCGGTGGTACCGGAGGTATACAGGATCTGGGCAATATCGTCGTCGACGACGGCCTCTCCGGCGTCAGCGTGCGTTGCCTCCTGCGGCATTATGGAGGCGAACGGCGCTACGTTGGCGGCGCCTACGGCGTGGGCAGTGGCGGCCAGGGCCGGGTCGTGCAGGACGAGCCGCGCGCCGGACTGCTCGACGATGTAGCGCAGCTCCGTTGGCGAAAGGGCGTAGTTGGCGGGAACATGGATCAGCCCGGCCTTGCAGCAGGCGAGCCAACCCAGGAGATAGAGGTCGGAGTTGCGGCCGAAAGCGACGACCCGGTCGCCGACCGTTACCCCGAAGCTCGGCAGATGGGCGGCGATCGCGGTAGTCGCTGCATCGAGTTGGGCGTAGCTCCAGGCCCGCTCGCCAAAGCGCAGCGCGACACGGTCGCGGTAACGCGCCGCTGCACGGCCGATCGCGTCGCCGATCGTGTTCCGCCCGGCACGGTGCGCCAACGCGACAGCGTCGGCTAGGCTCACTCGGCTGCCTTCGCCATGGCCGATGTAGCCGCCTTCGCGTGGTCCCGCTTGATCTTCTTGGCGAGCGACCATTTGTGCACCTCAGTCGGGCCGTCGTAGATGCGGAAGGCGCGGATTTCGCGGAACACTTGCTCGACCATGGTGTCGTGGGTGACGCCGGTGCCGCCCATCACCTGCACGCAGCGGTCGGCGACGCGATAGAGCGCCTCGGACACCGCGGCCTTGGCCATCGAGGACTCTGCCGTGCCCGGACCGCCCTCGTCCAGCACGCGGGCGCACCAGTCGATCATGAGTTCGCTCTGCTTCAGGTCGATCAGGTTGTCGGCCAGCATGAAGCCGACGCCCTCGTGGTCGATCAATGGCTTGCCGAACGCCTGGCGCTTCACTGCGTAGTCCGTTGCGATCTCCTGCGCGCGGGTCGCGGCGCCGTGCCAGCGCATGCAGTGGGTCAGGCGCGCCGGGGCCAGGCGGACCTGGGCGTATTTGAAGCCCTCGCCGCTGTTGCCGAGCATCTGATCGGCAGGGATGCGGACATTGTCCAGCGCGACGACGGCGTGGCCGCCGGGCATGGAACTGTCGATGGTGTCAAGCACGCGCTCGATGCGGATGCCCTCCATCGGCAGTTCGACGAGGAACATGGTCGCACCCTCGTCGCTTTTGGCCATGATGATGCCCACCTTCGCCCCGGCCGCGCCGGTGATGAAGGTCTTGCGGCCGTTGACGATCCAGTGATTGCCGTCCATCCGCGCCGTCGACTGCATCATCGAGGGGTCGGAGCCGGCGCCGCCGTCGGCTGCGGGTTCGGTCATGAAGAAGGCCGACCGTGCGCGCCCGGTGACGAGCGGCGTGAGGAACCGCTCCTTCTGCTCCGCACTCGCGACGCGGCCGAGCAGATACATGTTGCCCTCGTCGGGTGCGGCGACGTTGACCGCGAGCGGGCCGAGGATCGAAAGGCCAGAGGCGCGCAGCACCAGCGCGGTTTCCAAGTGGCTGAGATGGCTGCCGTCGGCCAGGATATGCGGGGTCAGTACGCCGGCCTCACGGGCGCGGTCGCGCATCTCGTGCACCAGGGCGTCGGTCGGGCCGTGGCTGTCGCGGCGCGGGTCGTTTTCGTAGGGCACGACGACGTCGCGTACGAAGCGCTCGACCCGGGCGGCGATCTCCTGCGCGCGGTCGCTGGGTCCATTGTCGATGGTCTTGCCCCCATGAGGCTGCATTGCGGTCACTCCATTCTGCGTCTGATTGCGCCGGGACAGACATAGTTGTTTTTGACGCCGGCGTAATGCGTGCGGGATCAGCGCATGGTGACGACCACCTTGCCGGTCGTCTGCCGGGACCCGAGGGCGGCGATCGCCTCGCCGGCATGCGCCAGGGGAAAGCGCTGCGAGATTTTCGGGCGGATGCGGCCCTCGGCATAGAGCTTGAACAGCTCATTGACGGATTGGCGGTGGCGCTCCGGATTTCTTTGCACGGCTCCGCCCCAGAACACGCCGAGTACGTCGCAGCCCTTTAACAACGGCAGGTTGAGCGGCAGCTTCGGGATGCCAGAGGGGAAGCCGACGACCAAGTAGCGGCCCTCCCAGGCGATGGATCGCAAGGCGGGCTCCGCGTAGTCGCCGCCGACGGGGTCATAGATCACATTGGGCCCGTTCGGCCCGCAGGCGTCCTTGAAGGCGTTCGACAGCGTTTTCTGGCCGTCGCGGTCGATGGGGCCGCGCGGATAGACCAATCCGGCCGTGGCGCCGCTGGCGGTGGCGATGTCGAGCTTTTGCTGGCTCGAGGCGGCTGCGATCACCCGTGCGCCCATCGCGACGCCGAGCTCGATTGCGGCGAGCCCGACGCCGCCGGCGGCCCCGAGCACGAGCAGGGTCTCGTTTGGTTTGAGGCCGGCGCGGTCCACCAGCGCATGGTGGGAGGTGCCGTAGGTCATTACGAAGGCTGCGGCCTCGTCGAACGGCATCGCATCCGGCAGGAGGATGCAGCGATGGGCATCCACGGCGATTTTTTCCGCCATGCCGCCGTAGCCGGGCGTTGCCAGCACCCGGTCGCCGACACGCAGGCCATCGACGCCGTCGCCCACTGCCTCGACCACGCCGGAGAGCTCGGCGCCGGGCGAGAAGGGCCGCGGCGGCTTGGTTTGGTAACGGTCCTCGATGATCAGGACGTCGGGGTAGTTTACGCCTACGGCGTGGACCGCGAGCAGGACCTGTCCCGCCGCTGGGGAAGGCTCGGGCAGGTCCGCCAAGACCAATGTCTCTGGCCCGCCGGGCTTATCGCTGATGATTGCTTTCAAGGTCCGCTCTCCTCCGGCGCGTAGTAAGAGCCTGCTGCCTGACTTGGTCAACGCGGGCTTTATGCGTTGGACGGCGAGGGGCCTCTGGAAATCGCACGGGTCCATTCCAATGTTTAATGCAACGCACCCGGCGCGTTTCCGTTAGGGTCAGCGTTACATTCAGGAGCCGTTCCATGAACAAGCAATCTCCCATTCGCCGCCGCCTGATCCGTGTGTTGGCGGCGCTCGGCATCGCGGCCACGCTTGGCGGCTGCATCGTGGTTCCCGTTGGCCCCGGCTATTACCGGCCGCATTATTATCGTTATTGATGCCGCGGTAGGCCGGCCCCGCACGGGTGGCCGGCCGACGGTCGCCGGGTCGGCGGAACTGGCTGTGCGAATCCTCGACGTCGCTGCGGTGCTGTTCCTGAGGGACGGTTTTGCGGCGACCAGCATCGAGGCGATCGCCGGCGGTGCGGGGGTGTCGAAGCGCACTCTCTATGCCAGGTTTCCTGGAAAGGAAGCCGTGTTCGTGGCGGTGGTGCGACGCCTGATCGGCGATTGGCTGCAAGGGTTTGATGCGGCGATCGAAAGCACGGCCTCACTCGAAGCCGCGTTGCTGGCTGCCGGGCGACGCATGCTTGATGTGGCGCTGACGCCGACGGCACTGGCGCTGCATCGTCTTATGGTGGCGGAGGCTGGACGATTTCCCGAGCTCGTCGCAGCGCTACGGGATAGCGGTTCGCGATCGGGGATCGAGCGGCTGTGTTGGGTGCTGCGCGCTCACCGGCCGGATATCGGCCCGGCTCGGCTGGCGTTCCTGGCGGAGCAGTTCCAGCATCTTATCCTTGCCGGCCCGCAGGCGCGGGCAATCGGCCTGGGTGAAGGCCTGGATGCCGAGGCGCTTGAGGCATGGTGCGTCGATAGCGTTAGCCTGTTCCTGCAGGCGTTGCGGGCCGCCTAGTTTCTCACGCAGAGGAAGAGACTATTCCGCCACGGCCGCTGGATGCTGCTCGGCATGGTCTGGCTGCTCCGGCGTCAGTGCTGCCTGCACCGCGTCGTCGACTGTTTCCAACCAGACGAAACGCAATTTGTCGCGTGCGCTCGGCGGGATGTCGTCCCAGTCGCGGCGGTTGCGCGCCGGCAGCATCACGGTCGTGATCCCGGCCCGGGCCGCTGCGACGACCTTCTCGCGGATGCCGCCGACGGGCAGCACCAGGCCGCGCAGGCTAATCTCGCCCGTCATGGCCGTAGTCGGGTTGATGGCACGGCGCAGCAACAGCGAGGTGAGCGACATGAACATCGCGACGCCGGCCGAGGGACCGTCCTTTGGGATCGCGCCGGCCGGGACGTGGACGTGGATGTCGCCCTCGAATGCGGCCGGGTCGATACCGAGCTGGGCGGCGCGCGACTTCACTAGGCTCAGCGCCGCCTGCGCGCTTTCCTTCATCACGTCGCCGAGCTGCCCGGTCAGGATCAGGCGGCCGCCGCCAGCCATACGGCTGCTCTCGATGAACAGGATGTCACCGCCGACCGGCGTCCAGGCCAGACCGGTCGCGACGCCCGGCATTGCCGCCCGGCTCGCCACCTCTGGATCGAAGCGGCTGGGTCCGAGGATGCCGCGGAGGTCGCCGACGCCCAGGTGGATCGGATGGTCGGGCGCGCTCTCCGCCACCCGCACGGCGGCGGAACGGAAGACGGCGCCGATCTCGCGCTCCAGGCTGCGCACGCCGGCCTCGCGCGTGTAGTCGCTAATAATCGAGGCGAGCGCGTTGCCGTCGAGCTCGACCTGATCGTTCGTCAGGCCGTTCTGAACGATCTGGCGCGGCACGAGATAGCGCTGGGCGATCGCCTGTTTTTCCTCGGCCGTGTATCCGGAGAGCTGCACAACCTCCATGCGGTCGCGCAGTGGGCCGGAGATGGTGTCGAGCTGGTTCGCAGTCGCGATGAACAGCACGCGGCTGAGGTCGAACGGCACGCCGAGATAGGCGTCGCGGAACGTGCCATTCTGCTCGGGGTCGAGGACTTCGAGCATGGCCGAGGCCGGGTCGCCCTGGAAACCGCCGCTGCCGAGCTTGTCGATCTCGTCCAGCATCATGACGCAGGAGCGCGATCCCGCCCGGCGGATCGCCTGGATGATATTGCCCGGCAGTGCGCCGATGTAGGTGCGCCGATGGCCCCTGATCTCGGCTTCGTCATGCACGCCGCCGAGGCTCACTCGTACGAAGGGCTGCTTGGTCGCATGGGCGATGCTCTGGCCGAGGCTCGTTTTGCCGACGCCGGGAGGCCCGACGAAACATAGGATCGGGCCCTTGCCGCCGGGGTTCAGCTTGCGGACCGCGAGGAACTCGATGATGCGGCGTTTGATCTTTTCGAGGCCGAAGTGCTCGGCGTCGAGCACTTGGCGTGCGGCCGCGACGTCGATCGGCGGCTCGTCGCCCAGTTTCCAGGGCAGCTCGGACAGCACTTCGAGGTAGCTGCGCACCATGCCGACCTCGGGGCTGCCCTCGGGCATCTGCTTCAGGCGGCGCAGTTCGCGCTTGGCTTGGCGATCGACCTCCTCCGGCAGCCCGGCCTCGTTCAGGGCACGCTCGAGGTCCTGCAGCTCCGGCGCGCCGTCGTCGTCGCCGAGTTCTTTTTGGATCGCCTTGAGCTGCTCGCGCAGCATGAACTCGCGCTGCCGGCCCGCCATCGTCTCGCGGGTGCGCTTGCCGATGTCGGCGGAGATGCGCAGCACCTCTAGGCGATAGGCGAGACGCCACAGCACGCGGTCGAGCCGTTCGCCGAGGTCGATGATTTCGAGGATTTCCTGCTTGTCCTCGGGGGTCAGATCCAGCAGGCCGGTCACGAGATCGGCGAGCAATCCGCCGGGCTCGACGTTCTGCACGGTCATGACAAGGTCGGGCGGCGCCTGCTCGATCAGGCGCAGGGTCTCGAGCGCGCGTTCGCGGAGTTGATGCACGCGCGCCGCGATCTCGGCACCGTCGGTTTCGGGCTCCGGGATGCGCTCGATGCGCACCGCCGAGTAGGGCAGGCCGTCGACTGCGGATAGCAGCCGCACACGGCCGGTGCCCTGGAGAATGGCGTGATGGGTGCCGTCCGGCGCGGTGATGTAGCGGAGCAGCCGGGCCTCGGTGCCGATGGCGTGCAGGTCGGCGAGGGCGGGGTTTTCGACGGCCGGGTCGCGCTGCAGCACGACGACGACGTGCCGGCTTTCCCGAGCTGCGACTTGCAATGCGTCGATGGTGGCCTGGCGGGTGGCCGCGAGCGGGATGACGGCGCCGGGGAACAGCACGGCGTCGCGCGTTGCGACCGCGATCAGCGCATCGGCGGGCAGCTCGGCCTGCGGCGTGTTGGCGGCGGGAAGGTCCATTAGGCGATCTTTCGCAGTACGACGGTTAGGCAGCCGTCCACAAGCTCACGCCGCGATAGCTCGTAAGCGCCGGGCGGCAGGGCGATGCGGCGTTCGAAATGGCCATGGGGCAGCTCCATGCGATGGATCCTTGTGCGGCCGGGCAGGGCGGGAAGACGACGGGTTCCGACGATGGCGAGCTCGCCGCCGGCGATCACCAGTTCGACATCGGTTGCGCGGACGCCGGGGAGGGCGGCGACGAGGATCAGCTCGTCCGCGGTTTCCAGGAGGTCGACGGGCGGTTCCCATCCGGATGGCGCCGGGCGGAAGAATTCGCGGTGGAGGCGGTCGGCGCGCGCGACGATGGCGAGAGCGTCGGCCCACATCAGGTTGGCAGCGGTCCGTGGCACGGCGGCCCCTCCTCGATATCGGGATATGCACGTTCGGTTGCGGATATGGGATTGCTGGCGTCGGGTTTCAGGTCGAGACGGACCATGGCCGTGTTGATTGCGAATCAACGCATGCTTGACCGACCGGTTGCGCCCAACTGTGCCGGGCCGGTCATCCACGATGCCCAGCTTGCCCAAAGTGCTTTAAATTCAGCGCCGATGGGCCTATATCAGGTGTGGCGTGCGGTGATGCTGGCAGACTGCTGTGTTAATCAAACCTATGTCCGGTTGCGGTCAGGAATTAGCACCCTTCCGCTGCAAGCATGCAGCGAATTAAGTGAGTATCGCGTTATGCCGCCTGGAACCACGGATATTCAGAGCAGCAGAGATGGCAGTGGACACGCTTGATACGGCCTCGCCGATGCAACAGCCTGATGCGCTCGACCGGCTGCTGGATGCGATCCTCGGCGGGGATGACGTCACGTTATTCATTAAGAGCGATGACGGGCATAGGCTGCTTGATGCGGCGGCGGGGTGCCTGAGCACGCTGCGTTGCCGGGTGTTCCGGGCGGAGGGGACGGCTACGGAGGGACTGAGCCTTCCGGTGCTGATGCGGCAGATTTTTGGGCAGCCTAGCCCCGGCATTACGGACGACGAGTTCCTAAAAGCCAACTTCGGGTCGCTCACGACATTGGACTCGGCGTGCGAGCGTATCGTGTTGCTGATCAGCGATGCGAATACGCTGCGGCCTTCAGCGTTGCGCTTTATTCAACTTGCTTGCCGGGAGGGGACCCACCTGCAGCTTGTCCTTGCGGGCAAGCGGGGCTTCCTTGACCTGCTCGGGCCCAACGAGTTCGCGCATTTGCGCGAACGCCTGGCGACCGGCCCCATCATAACTCCGCCCTTGCCTGGACCGAGAGCTGCGGCGGCCCAGCGGGCTCCGGCCGCGCCCGCGCCGTCGGAGTCGATGCGCGGTCCGTCGTTGAGGCAGGCCGGAGTGCGGGCCGGCGAGCAATATAGCCGGCCTGTGCTGTCGAGCTTTGCGGATGCGCCCCGTCGGAGCCGCATGGGTGCCGTGGCTGGAATAGGC
Source organism: uncultured Acetobacteraceae bacterium (assembly GCA_964657765.1). Lineage (GTDB taxonomy): Bacteria > Pseudomonadota > Alphaproteobacteria > Acetobacterales > Acetobacteraceae > CAHJXG01. The sequence goes on along the minus strand of CAZZWN010000001.1, from coordinate 97 downwards.
GTCGGCGTGGCCGCGTGCATTGCCGCGGCTATTTGGAGTGGGATCGGCGAGGAGCGGGCCATTCCTGATCAACAAGCGATAGTTCTTTTGGAGCCCC